>NZ_JAWOUN010000014.1:0-121447 GCF_033339395.1 Vibrio sp. 397
CAGGGGTGTGGAAAGAGTCAACTGCGGTCCAAAGCTGTTGGACTTGGGTGAAAAGGGCGTTTATTCTTCCTATACGTTGTCGGCAGCGGGCCAAAAAGGAATACGTCCATGCCCATCGAGGTGAAACCGGCTGTGAGCGCGGGTTCAAGCATATAGCCCGACAGGCGCGTATCCTTGCCGATCACGACACGATGGCGGTGGTCACCGCGACGAAAGACACGGCCAGCCGCCATGCCGACGCGCAAGGCGGTTTCCGCCGTCATCGCGCCTTCGTTGGCTTTGCCACGAATACCGTCTGTGCCGAAATATTTGCGCACCATAAGGTCGATTATCCTGTCGTCGGGTCGCCCTCAAAGGGGACATGCCTGCTGAACCGCGAATATAGAGAAATATCCCGAATGTGCAGTTAACGAATTCTTGCGGTTTCTTTCAGCGCCGCCAATACCGCCAGCCCGTCGCGCAAGGGGCGCGGCTCGTGTGTGCGGATGAAGTCAGCTCCACCTGCGGCGGCGGCAAGCTCTGCAGCGAGTGTCGCGGCCCCGACATCCCCCGGACCACGGCCTGTGAGCGCGCGCAGAAAGGATTTGCGCGAAACAGACAGAAGCACCGGCAAATCGAAGCGCAGCCGCAATTCATCGAACCGCGCCAGCACCGAGAGCGAGGTTTCGGGAGCAGCCCCCAGAAAAAACCCCATGCCGGGATCAAGGACAAGGCGGTTGCGTTTGATACCGGCACCCGTCAGCGCCGCGATGCGCGCGTCAAAGAACGCCGCAATGTGATCCATGATGTCGCCAGCGGGTGCCTCGCGCCGATCTGCCTGCCCGTCTTGCACCGAATGCATAACGACGAGTTTGGCAGATGATTTCGCCAATTGCGGATAGAACGCAGCGTCTGGAAAACCGCGAATATCATTGAGATAGGCCACACCACGCGACAAGGCATAGGCTTGCGTCGCGGGTTGATAACTGTCGAGCGAGACGGGAATGCCATCTGCCTTGAGCGCGTCCAGCACCGGCGCGATACGCGCGATTTCTGTGTCGGACGAAACAGGCGCGGCGTCGGGATTGCTGGATGCCGGACCGAGGTCGATCACATCTGCCCCCTCGGCCATCAGCTTACGCGCCTGCGCAATGGCTGCGTCTGGCGCCAGATACCGGCCTCCATCGGAGAAACTGTCCGAGGTTATGTTGACGATGCCGAAAATGATGAGCGATTTATTCATGGGGGCTTCTATAATAATAATAATCGAGCATGAGTCTCATACGGATGCTCGGGTCGAAAGGGAATCCCCAGGCGAGTAACCTGTTTGCGGTGATCCATTAGCTGCAGGAGCAGAATAGCATACATCTGGAAGCAAAGCCAGGAAAGCGGCCTATGGAGCTGTGCGGCAGCGCTCAGTAGGCAATTTTTCAAAATATTGTTAAGCCTTTTCTGAGCATGGTATTTTTCATGGTATTACCAATTAGCAGGAAAATAAGCCATTGAATATAAAAGATAAAAATGTCTTGTTTACAATAGAGTGGGAATAATTTTCCTCTAGACAGTTGAGTTTATAAGAACCAGCCTTCGGGCTGGTTTTTTTGTACTTCAAGTTTGTGAAGAGGTGGCTCAATTTTTTCGTGAGAGATATATACATGCGGTTAAATTAAATATATATTCACTTTAATTGTTTGATTATCATAAATGGTATTGCTATGGAACAGGCTGACGTTACCTCTCTCATTCCCATCCTTATTACTCTTTTCCTCGCGCTGACCACAAGAAATGTCGTTGTTGGTTTATTCGCGGGTGTGGTGAGTGGTGTCGCTATGCTCGAAGGGACATTTGTCGAAAAAGGGCCACTAGACTCGTTTAGTGCATTGATGAAAAGCTATCTACTGCCGCAATTAACTGACAGCTACAATGCGGGCGTCATTTTGCTCTTGGTCTTTATTGGTGGCTTTGTTGCCTTGATGGAGAAATCTGGCGGTGGTGTGGCGTTTGCTAAAAAGGTCACTCAATGGGTGGCGAGTAAGTGCCAAGCTCAACTGTCCGCATGGTTCGGTGGTGTGGTTATTTTCTTCTCTGACCTTGGTACACCGTTGATTGTTGGTCCTGTTTTTCGCCCTTTATTTGATAAGTTAAAAGTATCACGCCAAAAATTAGCTTTTATTATCGACTCTACTTCCTCTCCCGTCGCAATCTTGATCCCTTTTATCGGATGGGGCGTTTACATCATGGGATTGATTCAAAAAGAGTTTACTGCCCTGAATGTCAGTATGAGTGATTGGGATGCTTTCATTGGCGCGATCCCGTATCAGTTTTACGCCTTTCTTGCGATCGCGATTGTGCCGATTGTCTCTTTCTTCAAATTAGATTTCGGACCGATGGCGAAGGCTGAGCAGTTAGCAGAACAGGGCTCCGACTTTGGGAAAGTACAGGAGTCTATGAATGTGTTTATGCATAAAAATGCAAAATCCAGTTTTGTATGGGCGCCTTTGCTCGTTATGCTGGTGGTTCTATGTACCATCCTCGTGCCACACGGTTTTCCATTTCAAAAAGTGGCAGGATCAACGTTTAGGGCTGCACTTTCTTCTGCATATTTCTTCGCGGCCTTCACTTTAATTGCGCTGATGGCGTTTTATGGCGTAAGAAAGCTTTCGGATGGTATTCAGGTTTATCTGAAAGGGATGTCAAACATGATGTCAGTGGCGGTGATTCTGGTATTGGCTTGGACGCTTAGCTCGGTTGGGAAAGAATTAGGTGCAGCTGCATACATCGCTGAACAAGCTCAAGCCGGTTTCCCTTACTGGTTATTGCCAGCAGTCGCCTTTTTGCTTGCTGGTGTTATCTCATTCGCTACGGGATCATCTTGGGGGACGTTTGCCATCATGATGCCATTAGTGATCCCAACTGCCGTCGCGATTGATGCGCCACTGTTGGTTTGTATTGGTGCGGTATTATCTGGTGGCTTGTTTGGTGATCACTGTTCTCCCATCTCTGAAACTACGATTTTGTCGTCGACAGGAGCGGGGTGTGAACAGTATGAGCACTTCCGTACACAATTGCCTTACGCATTACTCAATGGAATGATCGCATTGGGGTGTTTTCTTTTAGCTGGAATCAACGCCTCACCAGTGATTGTGCTTGCCGCAATTATTTCTCAGTGTGTGGTTTATTTTGTGCTGTCTAAACAAAAGTCAACCGCGAAGCTAGAGGTGGTTTCGGCAGAACAATAAAGAGAGAAACATCACAAAGCGGAGGCTCACAGGGTCTCCGCTTTTCTTTTGAGTCAAGGTAACATTTTTCTTGTGACAAAATGTGTGTGAGGACCTATTTATTCATTTTGTCTCGCAGAATCAACGTACTTGGCTCGGTGTTTCGTATATATGATCCACTATATGTCTAGTTATTCCTCGTATATTGTATTGTTGAAATCCGGAGACTAGACATGTTTGCACTCAAACATCTTCCTCTTGCATTGAGTTGTGTCTTAGCAGCACAAGTGAATGCGAGTATGAATATTCAGCCCGATCCGCAAAATCCGAATGGTTATGTTATTGCTCGTGGTGACGTTCAAGCCGTAGAGCAAAGCAAAACTTCTGATCCTATGTATGCCATTTGGTCACAAGCATTAGAGACACGCCCGAACTCAGTGGTTGAAGCGATTGTTCCAGGGGCGACAACCAACCCAGAAAACGTGAAGCGTGTAGAGCGTGTATTCCCCGAAAGTGAGTGGGACTTCCTGACTCAAATGGCGGCACCTGAATACACTTACACGCGTTTCCTACGTGCAATTGGTAAGTTCCCTGCATTCTGTGGAGAGTACACAGACGGTCGTGATTCGGATGCAATTTGTAAAAAATCGATCGTGACAGCGTTTGCTCACTTTGCACAAGAAACCGGTGGCCATATTTCGATTGATAACGTATCGGATAATCCGCTAGGGTTGGAAGAGTGGCAGCAAGCTTTGGTTCATGTGCGAGAAATGGGATGGTCTGAAGGGCAAGAAGGTTACACAACAGGTTGTGGTCAAAATGACTGGCAAAACAAACGCTGGCCATGTGAGTCTGGACAAGGTTACTTTGGACGTGGTGCAAAGCAGCTTTCTTACCATTTTAACTATGGCGCGTTCTCTGAAGTGATGTTTGATGGCGATGCATCTGTATTGCTGAAAAATCCAGGCTTGGTTGCGGATTCGTGGCTGAACTTAGCATCGGCTATCTGGTTCTTCCTAACCCCACAAGCACCGAAACCTGCAATGCTACATGTGATTGACCGTACTTGGGTGCCTTCACAGCGTGAGCTTGATGCTGGCATTGGTTACGGCTTTGGTACCACCATCAACGTGATCAATGGTGGTATTGAGTGTGGAGAGCAAAACAAAGATAAAGGTCAACCTGTTAACCGTATTCGCTATTGGGAAGGACTTGCCGCTCATTATCAAATTCCAATTGAAGCCGATGAGACCAATACCTGTTGGCAGCAGACGCCTTACGGCAGCTTAAATCTGAATGGTGCGACAGACGTGTTGTACACCAACTGGGATGGGAACTGGAAATACTACTCAGATCGTCCGGGAGGCCACTCTTTTGAATGTGAACTTGTTGGTTTCCAAACGGCTTACTCTGCGCTAGTTGCGGGTGACTATGAGAAATGTGTAACTAACTTCTACCAATCTCATGCGGGTTGGCCAGAAGTTCGTGTAGTTGACAAGTTAGACCCAGTGGATCCGGTCGATCCGCCTGTAGGTGGTGTGGCAGCTTGGGATTCTGGCAAAGTATATAACACGGGTGATCAAGTTTCTTACCAAGGTGCTGTTTACGAAGCGAAATGGTGGTCACAAGGTAATGAGCCAACGAAAGGAGACCCGTGGAAGCTGGTTTCAGGCACTCCTACGGAGCCGCCTACAACGGAACCTGAACCACCGGTGACTGAGCCAGAGCCGCCCGTCACAGAACCTGAGCCGCCAGTAACCGAGCCAGAACCACCAGTGACAGGCAATTTTATTCAGTGGGAGCCGGGTGTAACGCAAGTCGCTAACGGCGATAAAGTGACGTACCAAAACAAATGTTTTGTTGCGAAAAATGGCCCAGGAGTGTGGGAAAGCCCAACGCAAAGCAACTGGTTCTGGGACGAGATTTCTTGTCAGTGATCGAGTAAAAAACAACCTAACCATCTATAAAGACTCTGCTTTTTTGCAGGGTCTTTTTTTATATATGTAGTGGTTTATTTATGGAATCTAAGTTTTCAATAACAGCTTTTCTCTTTTGTTCTGGAGCCCATTAAAATTCGCGCGCATTTTTTATCAACATTTTTGAAAAAAGGTATTTGTACATGTCGACAAAACTGGCTAACCCAGCACCGCTAGGTCTAATGGGTTTCGGTATGACCACTATTCTGCTCAATATTCATAATGCAGGATTTTTCCCAATTGACTCTATGATTCTAGCGATGGGCATCTTTTACGGTGGCCTTAGCCAAGTAATCGTTGGCATCATGTGTTTTAAACGCGGTGATACGTTCGGCACAACTGCGTTTACTTCTTACGGTCTATTTTGGCTAACATTGGTTGGTCTAATCGTAATGCCTCACATGGGGCTTCCTGCAAGCCCTGCAAGCTTTATGGGTTGGTACCTAGCGCTTTGGGGCATCTTCACTGGTTTCATGTTCATTGGTTCTCTATGTTACCCAACAGCGAAGCAAGTGGTATTTGGTTCTCTAACTATCCTGTTCTTCTTGCTTGCTGCTCGTGATTTCACTGGTAGCGAAGTGATCGGTGCTATCGCTGGCTTCGAGGGTATCTTCTGTGGCGCAAGTGCAATTTACTTCGCAATGGCACAAGTACTGAACAACGAATTTGGTCGTGAAGTGTTACCTGTAGGTAAAGCAAAAATCGCTCGTAAAGTTGAAGCGGTTATCGCCTAAGCTGCTACTCATAATGAAGAAAGGGGATTAACCATTGGTTAATCCCCCTTTTTTATGTCCTCAATCGGACCACTGCTTTTTCTTATTTATGTGATAACGCTATGTTGATGGTTGCTCAACAGTTTCTGCGCTATTGCTGTCTGCCGTTGGTGCTTTACCCGTTTTACGTCGGTACTTATCTTCCCAGTAATCTGCGCCTTTAATGCCCAGTGCAACAGGGTTAAATGTAAAATCGGTCACACCACGTTTTTGTTGCTCTTCGTAGTCGTTCAGTGCTTTGAGTGCAGGCTTCGACATAAAGAAGATGATCAAAATACCGATGATGTTTAGCCACGCCATCAGTCCTACGCCTACATCACCCATCGCCCATGCTAAGTTGGCGGTTTTCACGGTTCCGTAGAACACGGATGAAATAATGATGACTTTCAGAATAAACATCAGTCCATTTACTTTGAACGTACGACGAATGTAAGCAATGTTCGTTTCTGCAATGTAGTAGTAAGCCAGAATGGTCGTAAACGCGAAGAAGAATAGAGCGATTGCGATGAATGGTTTACCCACGCCAGGTAGTGCGCTTTCGATCGCCATCTGTGTAAACACAGGACCATTTGCACCAATATCCGCTGGTAGGTTTTGAACCAGGAATGTACCTTCAATCGCACCATTTACGTTGTACGCGCCAGTGATAAGAATCATGAACGCGGTTGCTGAACACACAAGTAGTGTATCGATGTAAATAGAGAAAGATTGAACAAGACCTTGCTGAGCTGGGTGATCAACACTCGCTGCTGCTGCTGCGTGAGGACCAGTACCTTGACCTGCTTCGTTGGAGTAGACACCACGTTTTACACCCCAGCCGATTGCCGCACCAACGCCTGCCATTGGTGTGAACGCGTCACCAATGATCATGCCGAAAATGCGTGGAACCTCACCAATGTTTAGAAGGATGATGACAAACGCAGTAATGATGTAAGCTAACGCCATAAATGGCACAACGACTTGGGTAAAGTTCGCGATACGCTTTACGCCACCAAAAATGATGAAAGCCAAAATGACACAAACAACCGTACCAGTGAAAATTTTAGCAAAACTGAAGGTACCAATAGCGGTTTCAATCATGTCACCTGAGCCAAATGCGGCTTCTACTGCGTTACCGATACTGTTCGATTGAACGCCAGGAAGTAGAACACCACAAGCAAAGATGGTCGCGATAGCAAAGATCCAAGCGTACCATTTTTGTCCCATTGCTTTCTCAATATAGTAAGCAGGGCCACCACGGAACTCGCCTTCGTCTTCTTCTTTATAAATTTGTGCAAGTGTTGATTCTGCGTATGCGGTTGCAGCGCCAAAGAAGGCTACGACCCACATCCAGAATACGGCGCCTGGGCCACCGAAACCGATAGCAGCAGCAACACCAGCAATGTTACCTGTACCTACACGGCCAGACAGTGAAACGGCAAGTGCCTGAAATGATGATATCCCTTTTGTTGAACTCTTCCCTGAAAGTAATAAGCGCCACATCTCAAAGAAGTGACGAATTTGTACAAAACGCGTCATGATTGAATAGAACAAACCTGCGCCAAGGCACAAATAGATCAGTACCGGGCTCCAAATAATTCCATTCAGAAAATCAACTAATGACTGCATGAGTATTTTCCCTGTTAGTTGTGTTTGTGGTTGTTTTTCACACAATACATTACCCTTTATGTAATGCAATTGTTAACTTTTTTAGCTACAAATCCTTTGTAGCGTGATGATGAACACAGAATGGAGAGTAGTTGTTAAAATTTGGTTCTTGTTGCTTATTTGCTCCTTTTAGGTAGAAGATTTGCCTGATGATTAATTATGCAGCACATTGTCATTTAAATGTGCTGCGATTTTGATGAGTTAAAAATGCCAGTGGTTATGCATTTTGTGGAGTAAGTGTCTGCCTGTTTTTTGTTCAGTCATGTCCTCAGGCGTAACGACAAAGGTTAAGCTCCGCATTATCCATCACTTTTGTTTTTTCACCTTTCATTACGCTTGCTAGCAATTGACCTGAACCACAAGCCATCGTCCAACCCAGAGTTCCGTGTCCGGTGTTAGTAAAAAGGTTATCGTATTTAGTCGCGCCGATAATTGGTGTGCCATCAGGCGTCATTGGCCTAAAGCCGCTCCAAAACTCAGCTTGGCTGAAGTCACCACAACGAGGAAAAAGATCACGGATAACCATTTCGATAGTGTTTTTGCGCTTTTGTGGAAGGGAAGTATCAAACCCTGCTAATTCTGCGGTGCCAGCTACGCGAATTCTGTCATCAAATCGAGTCATAGCGACTTTATAGGTTTCATCCATCACAGTAGATCGAGGAGAGAAGTGTTCATCTTCCATCGGGATGGTGAGTGAATAGCCTTTGACAGGGTAGACCGGAATATCAATATCGAGTTGCTTGAGTAGCGCTGTAGAGTAGCTGCCAGAGGCCACTACATATTGGTCTGCTTTAAATTGTCCTCGGTTCGTTTGGACACCTATGATCTTTTTGCCTACTGTAACCCAATTGCTTACTTCAGTATCGAACTCAAATCGGACACCGTGTGCCTTAGCAAGCTCCGTTAGTTGTTGGCAAAATTGATGGCAATCGCCCGTTTCGTCATCAGGTAGATGCAAGCCACCAACCAGTTTGTCTTTCACAAGTGCAAGCCCTGGCTCTTGTTCAATACATTGTTCGACGTCCATTAGCTTAAATCGGGTTCCGCTTTGTTCAAGGAGCTGCATGTCCTTTTCAATAGCTTGCAGCTGTTGATGTGTTCGGAATACTTGCAAGGTCCCAAACTGACGTCCTTGATACTCAATGGCGTGTTCTTGGCGTAACTGTTCTAAGCAAATACGGCTGTGGTTAGCGATCGAAAGCATGCGAGCCTTGTTAACTTGATAGCGAGGTAGGGTGCAGTTCGCGACCATTTTACTCGCCCAGCGGATCATGTCGGCATTCAGAGTGGGTTTGATTTTAAGTGGAGCATGCTCTTCCATTAACCACTTAATGGCTTTAACAGGAACACCAGGCGCAGCCCAAGGCGAAGAATAGCCATACGAGATCTGCCCGGCATTGGCGAAGCTCGTTTCCATGGCACTGCTTGGTTGGCGGTCAATGACGGTAACTTGATAGCCTGCTTGAGATAAATACCAAGCAGAGGTTAAGCCGATAACGCCGCTGCCTAATACGATGACTTCCATTGATGCACTCCACACATTTATCAGAGTGCTCAGTTTCTTTTCTTTACCTTTTATTAACAATCGATATAAATTACACACAGTGTTTAGAAAAACTATAGGCTCAAGGATGAAAAGTAATCTGATAAGTGGTTTGTGCCTATTTAGCCAAGTCGCGGAGTACAGTAGCTTTACTGGTGCCGCAAGACATTTACACCTCACCACTGGTGCCATAAGCCAACAAATTATTCATTTGGAAGCGTTATTAGGTTTTACTTTATTTGAACGCCACTCTCGCGGTATTCGTTTAACCGTAAAAGGCACTCAGTTACACCAAGCGACGCAGTTTCACTTTTCGGAACTGAGCAAATTGCTTGATGAGCTCAAAGTAGAAAAGCAAACCAATGAAATTCGTTTGAAGTTGACGCCTTCTTTTGCTTTCAAATGGTTAGTCCCAAAGCTCGAAAGCTTCCATCATGATAATCCGGATATCCAAGTACAAATCTTTGCGGAAGGTGCGCTGGTAAATAGTGAGATAAAAGACTATGACGTCGCAATTGACTATGGTCTTCATCCTTATAGAAATGCTAACGCGGAGCTGATTTTGGATGAGCATCTGCTACCGGTGATGAGTCCAAAATACCTTGAGGATCATGGCTGGCTAAAAACGTTGTTTGGTGAGCAAAAAAACTCAATGCCAGTGAAGCAATGGCAAGAGGCGACGCTACTACACGATGCGATGCCATGGGAAAAAGCGACGCGTGACTATGAGTGGCTATATTGGGCGTCAGCGATGGGGTTGGATTTTAAAACCGATGTCGGACACTTTTTTAATCGAACGGATATGGCGATGTCTGCAGCCGAAGCTGGCGTTGGGATTGCGATGGCTCGAATGGCATTGATTGAGGATGAATTGACGACAGAGCGTTTGGTTTCTCCATTCAAACCGATTCCTGCCAATGCAGGGTATTACTTGATCATGAACACACGTACGAATGCGACAGAAACGTTTCGTCACTGGTTACTTGGACAGTTGAATTAGCGTTTTATCTCTGTGATTCATCCCTACGTTATTTGTTGAAAAATTGGGCAATATAAGTTTTAAGCAAGGTAAGTGCTTTGCTTGCCGCTATTTGAGTGATGAAAGACAGGGAAGAACATGAAAGACGAAACGCTATCCATCCATTTTGGTTACGAAACTGACCCGACCACCAAATCTGTCGCGACACCGATTTATCAAACGGTCGCGTACGAGTTTGATAACGCGCAGCATGGTGCTGATCTGTTTAACTTGGAAGTGCCGGGGAATATCTACACTCGCATCATGAATCCGACTAATGACGTGCTGGAAAAACGCATGGCAGCGTTAGAAGGCGGCATTGCCGGGTTGGTC
Source organism: Vibrio sp. 397 (assembly GCF_033339395.1). Taxonomy (NCBI): domain Bacteria; kingdom Pseudomonadati; phylum Pseudomonadota; class Gammaproteobacteria; order Vibrionales; family Vibrionaceae; genus Vibrio; species Vibrio sp. 397. Next base: position 10,488 of record NZ_JAWOUN010000014.1, read on the forward strand.
GTGAGTGCGGGGAGTGCAGCGATTAACTATGCGATTCTGACGTTAGCGCAAGCGGGCGATAACATCGTTTCTACGCCGCAACTTTATGGCGGTACTTACACCTTGTTTGCGCACATGCTGCCAAATCAAGGTATTCAAGTGAAGTTTGCCAAAGATGACAAGCCAGAAAGTTTGGCCGAGTTAATTGATGAAAATACCAAAGCGGTGTACTGCGAGAGCATTGGGAACCCTGCGGGTAATATCATCGATTTAGAACGTGTGGCGGAGCTTGCTCATGCACAAGGCGTACCTGTGATTGTGGATAACACTGTTGCGACGCCAGTGCTTTGCAAACCCATCGAATTTGGTGCGGATATCGTAGTTCACTCTCTCACTAAATACGTTGGTGGGCATGGCACCACATTGGGTGGCGTGATTGTGGATTCCGGTAAATTCCCTTGGGCACAGCACAAAGACCGCTTTCCTGTTTTCAACCAACCAGAACCTTCTTACCACGGCGTGGTGTATACCGAAGCGTTTGGTGAGGCGGCATTTATCGGGCGTGCGCGTACCGTACCACTGCGTAATACCGGAGCAGCATTATCACCGATGAATGCATTTATGCTTATGCAAGGGTTAGAAACGTTACCGCTGCGTATGGAGCGCCATACCGAGAACACACTCAAAGTGGCTGAATTCTTGGAACAGAATGACAAAGTCAGTTGGGTAAGTTATGCCGGATTGCCAAGTTCTGAACACTTCCATCTCGCCGAAAAATACATGAAAGGTAAGCCTTCTGCGATTTTGTCGTTTGGTTTAAAAGATGGTTATGACGCTGGTGTGCGTTTTTATGATGCTTTGAAAATCTTTAAGCGTTTGGTGAACATTGGCGATGCAAAATCATTGGCTTGCCATCCTGCATCGACGACTCATCGTCAATTGAGCGAAGCAGAACAAAAACAAGCTGGTGTGTCTCCAGAGATGATTCGTTTATCGGTGGGTATTGAACATATTGACGATATTCTAGCCGATTTAGAACAGGCACTAAACTCGTAAAACGATTCTGTTTTTAGCTTTGGGTTACCCATAGGCCAGCCTTTAAAAAAGCTGGCCTATTTTTATTTTATTGTTTAAATATCAAGGGTTTTGGTGTTTTTGGTTTGTGGCATTCCAAAAGCTCATAGAGGGTGAGATTTATTCTCTTGTCACGTTTGGGTTTGTTCCTGATGATGTGTGCAAGTATTACACATTGGAAGGGACTCAAATGTCTTACGTATTTCACCGTCATTGCCATGCCACGCTACCAATCATCGATAGAGGTGAAGGTGTTTATCTATTCGATAAGCATGGAAAGCAGTATCTCGATGCTTGTGGTGGTGCTGCGGTATCAAACCTTGGCCACAGTCATCACGCCGTTAAAAAAGCCATGTTGGAACAGATCGAGCGAGTGCCATTTGCTCATACTGGATTTTTTACTAGTGACAACAGTGAGCGCCTAGCAGAATTGATTTGTCAGTACATGCCTGAACAGTTCAACCATGTGTATTTAGTCAGTGGAGGATCAGAAGCGGTGGAGTCGGCACTAAAAATGGCGCGGCAGTATTTCGTGGAATCAGGTAAGCCAGAGAAAAAGCAATTCATCGCGCGTCAGCAAAGTTATCACGGTAATACCTTGGGGGCTTTGGCTGTCGGAGGTAATGAATGGCGACGTGAACCGTTCAAACCCATCTTACACCCGAGCCATCATATCGCCCCTTGCTATGCTTATCGTTATCAGCAGAGTCATGAGTCGGAATTGGATTACTCATTGCGAGCGGCGAATGAGCTAGAGGCAAAAATTCTTGAGTTGGGGGCTGATAATGTCATGGCTTTTGTCGCCGAGCCCATTGTGGGAGCCACCGCTGGAGCTGTGCCTGCCACACAAGGTTATTTCAAGCGTATTCGCGAAATATGCGACCAATACGATGTGTTATTGATCTTGGATGAAGTCATGTGTGGCGTTGGACGCAGTGGTAGTTTTTTTGCGTTTGAGCAAGAAGAGGCAGACCCCGATCTGGTGTGTATGGCTAAAGGGCTTGGTGCGGGTTATCAACCTATTGGCGCGGTGGTTGCGAATGATCGAGTCTACCAAGCTATTGCCGGTGGAAGCGGTTTTTTCCAACATGGCCATACCTTTATGGCGCACCCTGTGGCGTGCGCTGCTGCCGTGGCAACCATTCAAACCATCTTCCAAGATGATTTATTAACGGCGGTGAATCAGCAAAGTGCTTTGCTGCGTAATGAGCTTACTTCTGAATTGGCCCATTTACCGTACATTGGCGACATTCGTGGTAAAGGCTTATTTTTTGGCATTGAGCTGGTGGCGGATAAAGAAAGCAAGGCGCCTCTGAGTAAAGCCACATTGGCAGACAAACGCATCAAACAGCAAGCAATGGAAAATGGCTTAATGTGCTACCCAATGGGAGGAACGATTGATGGCGTTAATGGGCACCATATCTTGCTTGCACCGCCATTCATTATTCAGCCTCACCATATTGATGAGCTAGTTGGCAAACTCTCATTAACGCTAAAAGAGGTAGCGAAGGAATGGAATTAGAAAATCGATGTATACGAGAGCCTATCGCTATTATCGTGGCCCCAAACGGTGCAAGAAAAACTAAGCACGATCACGCCAGCTTACCCATGACAAAAGACGAACTGGTTGCAGAGGCTATCGCTTGTCAAACGGCAGGGGCTGCCATGATCCATTTACATGCTAGAGACGCCAACGGACGTCATTCATTAGACATCGACGACAACATGGCAATTTACTATGCCGTGAAAGAAGCGGTGGGACAAAACATGATGGTACAGCTCACCACAGAGGCGGTGGGCTTGTATTCTCCGCCACAACAGATGGCGTTAGTTAAAGCTGTGAAACCAGAAGCGGCTTCTTTCGCATTGAGGGAGTTCATCCCTGATCGAGCAAGTGAGAAAGAAGGGCATGCCTTTTTCCATTGGGTGGCAGAAAACAACATCGTGAGCCAAATTATTCTCTACGATGCAACCGACATTGAACGTTATTTCCAACTGCGTGATGCGGGCGTGTTACCTAAAACGTATCAGCATGCATTAGTGGTGTTAGGGCGTTATCACCAAGCTCAACAGTCTTCGCCATGGGATTTACGAGGTTTGAATTTGGCGCATTTTGTCGAGGAAGAAATTCGATGTGCCATTTGTGCTTTTGGCGCGCGAGAGCAAGACTGTTTAGCGAGTGCGATGTTACTTGGATTCGATGTGAGAGTGGGGTTTGAGAATAACCACGTCGATGTGGCAGGCGAATTAGCAATCAGTAACGCGGCTCAGGTGGAAGCTCTACGCGATGTGGCGCATCGCTTTGCGATTCCTTTACACAGTGCGCAAAGTTTGCGTTCAGCTTTGAAGTAAATCTGCTCGCGGAAAAGAAAAAAAGAAGAAAGGAAAGTAAAAAGGCTCCATCGGAGCCTTTTCGGTATTTGTCGTTAGTTCTCAGTTTGCGCTACAGGTTGACGAGCGGGATGTTTGATAAACACCGCGACAACAGCCGCTATCGCTAATGCAAAACAGTAGTAAGAATTGGCAACTACTTCAAGTGGCGATAGGTTGAATACGGAACCTAGCAGCAGTACTTGAGCACCGTAAGGCAACACGCCTTGCACCACGCATGAGAAAATGTCTAACAAGCTTGCTGAGCGGCGAGGAGAGACATTATTCTCTTCCGCCAGTTGGCGAGCAACGCTGCCCGATACAATGATGGCTACGGTGTTGTTTGCCGTACAGCCATTGACCATTGATACCAAACCTGCAATACCTAGCTCGCTTGCACGACTGTTCGCATGTTTAGAGTGACTAGAGCCAAACGCGTGGATAAGGCTACTAACGAAATTTGTTAGAAAAGCAAGACCACCTTGGCGACGCATCAGTTCACTCAAACCACCAATCAGCATGGATAACAAGAAGATCTCTTGCATGTTACCAAAGCCTTTGTATACGTCTTGGGCTAGATTAGTTAGTCCGTAATTGTCAATCGATGCCAAGCTCACGCCGCCAGCCAAAAGAATGCCAATCGACAGAACCACAAACACATTCACACCAGATACCGCTAGGATCAAAATAGTGATGTACGGCAAGACTTTTAGCCACTCAATATCGCCAGTTTCAGGCACTTGAGTCGCGGTACTGTTGAAAGCGAACACTGCAATCGCGATCAACGCCGCAGGTAAAGCAATACGAATGTTCTCTTTAAACTTGTCTTTCATCTCACAACCTTGAGAGCGTGTCGCCGCGATGGTGGTGTCAGAGATGATAGAAAGGTTATCACCAAACATAGCGCCGCTCAGCACAACGCCTGCGGTTAACGGTAAGCTCATTCCTGCTGATTCAGCAATCCCCAACGCTACGGGGGCAACGGCTGCGATGGTACCCATCGAAGTCCCCATTGCTGTTGCGATAAAAGCAGAAATCAGAAAAATGCCCGGTAAAATCATGCTGGTTGGAATAGCGGATAAACCAAGGTTCACTGTTGCATCAACACCACCAGAGGCTTTTGCTACCGCAGCAAAGGCACCTGCAAGCAGATAGATCATACACATTGCGATGATGTCTGGGTGGCCAACACCACGCATGAAGTGTTCGATTGAGCGGTTAAGTTTCTCTTTACTTAAAAGAAACGCAATGATGATGGCTGGTAATACCGCGATGGGTGCAGGCAGCTGGTAGAAGGCAAATTCCACGCCTTGCAAAGATAAGTAAGTGCCTACGCCAATAAATAGCGCAAGGAATACAATTAATGGGATCAGTGCGACCGCAGACGGTGCAACTGTTTTAGTAGTTTGTTGGGAACCGGACATGTAAACGACAATGTTAATGATAAGAGAGAAGAGCAGACTAATATCACATTTCTACATTGTCAACGTCTAGACGTCTAAATGGCTGTTTAAATTTTACACGTAAAGAAAAAGATAAAAGCTCGTGTTGCGTATCTCACTGATACCACGAGCTTTAGTTATGCGCTAATGAAGAGACTGTCGTTATTGCATTGATTTGGCTTTTTTGCGTTTAACAATACCTAAAACCATCCACGTAAATAAGACAGCAGCAAATGCCCATACCAGATATTTGTATTCGGTGTACAGGTTGCTCAACACGCTTAAATGTTCAAATGCAAAGTGAGTTAACAAGCTGAATACCAATACCCAAACCGTCGCCGCGAGGGCGTTACCGAGCAAAAACTCTCTACGTGGCATTTTCGCGATACCGCATGCAAGAGGCATAAATTGCTTCATTCCTTCAATAAAGCGGCTGACGACCAAGCACGTAGGGCCGTATTTCTGGATAGTCAATTGAAGCGTTTGCATCTTCGGGCCGGAAATGTAGCCTTTTTTATCCAACCAGCCTTCAAAGTAATAGCCGATTAGGTAACCACAGGTATTACCCAAAAAGCAGCTCAGCCACGATACCATCATTACCATACTTAGGTTCATGACTTGTTCTGACGAGAGCAAAGATGCCGCGATCATCAGTGATTGACCAGGCATCGGGATACCTATCCCTTCTAGAAATATACTGACAATCAGCGCAACGTAGCCGTATTGCTCAAGCAAAGGCTTCATTGACACGAGAAGTTCGTTAATATGTTCCAAAAGCTTTCCCCTAATAAAAGCGGAACGAAGTTGGAGTGATACTCCGAATGTCCTATTGGGTCAATTCTTGTTTCTCACCGTTGAGAAAAACTGACATGCCTCTGATAATTGCGCAGAATCAACCTGCAGCTGGCTTTACTCGCCGCCACGCTCTTTGGTAGCGGCGAATTAGGGAGATCCTTATGACTCTTTGGCTTTGGTGAATGCGCCATACAAATCAAGGCGGCGATGACGTAAGTTGGTGACAGAGCCTTCGGTATTAAGCTGTTTCAACTTAGTCAAATCAACATCAGCGAAGATTATCATTTCGGTGTTGGCGCTTGCTTCTGTCAAGGTCGCATCGTGTGGGAAATAGATATCCGACGGTGAGAATACGGCAGATTGTGCGTACTGGATATCGACATTATCAACACGAGGTAAGTTGCCGACACTGCCCCCAATTGCAACGTAGCATTCGTTTTCGATGGCTCGTGATTGGGAACAGATTCGTACTCGTTGGTAGCCATTTTTTGTGTCTGTCCAGAAAGGAACGAACACAATTTGTGCGCCTTGCTCGGCGAGCATTCTTCCCAACTCTGGGAACTCGCTGTCATAACAAATCAGTATGCCGACTTTGCCTGCATCGGTTTCGAACACCTGAACATTGTCACCACCGTCGATCACCCAGTCTTTTTGCTCATGGGGCGTGATGTGAATCTTATATTGAGCGTTTATTTCACCATCTCGTTGCAGTAAGTAGGCCACATTATACAACTTGCCATCTTCGATGACGGGCATACTGCCAGCAATAATGTTGATGTTGTAGGTGACTGCCATTTGCGAGAAGCGGTTTTTGATCTCTTCTGTAAAGCTAGCCAAAAAGCGAATTGCTTCGACGGAATTTTGGTCGTTTTGCAATCCCATCAGCGGCGCGTTAAAGAATTCAGGGAATAGGGCGAAATCGGCTTTGTAGTTCGCAAGAGAAGAAATGAAGAACTCAGCCTGATCGAGCAAGTCCTCTAAGTCATTCATGGCGCGCATTTGCCACTGCACAACACCAATACGAATCAGCGTTTTTTCTACATCATGGACGGATTGAATATCCTCTTCGTAGAAAAAGTTATCCCACTCCAGTAGAGTTGCGTAGCCTTTAGAAGCACTATCCTCTGGCAAGTAACCACGCATAATACGCTTTACATCGAAGTCATTTGCAAGCTGAAAAGACAAAATAGGATCGTGAAGCTCACGGCGTTTTATCTTGTCGATGTATTCAGCCACGCTCAATTCGTCAGCATATTTGTGGTAATTCGGGATGCGGCCACCGGCTAAAATTGCTTTGAAGTTCTTACTCCGGCAAAGCTCTTTACGCGCATCATACAAACGTCGACCTAAACGTAGCCCTCGATAGTCCGGGTGGACAAATACATCGAGACCATACATTGCATCACCGGTTACTTGATTCTGTATGACGTTGTTTTCGGTAATGATGTCGGTATATAGATGAGGAAGAGAAAAGCGGTTGTAGTCCACTTTAATGGTCAATGCTGCACCGACTATTTTGCCGTTATCTTCAATACAGATTTGGCCATCAGGAAACTGATGAATGAGATCCATAATAGTCAGCCGTGGCCATGAGCCGCCAACATCAGGAAACACTAAGTCCATTAGTTCTGCAAGCTCAGGGTAATCCGTTGGCTCAATGGTACGTAATGAGAGTTTGGGCGAATTGCTGTCCATATCTTTCAATCCATTTATCCTTTTGAAACAGTGTTAATGAGAATGCCACAATTTGGAGCAGACAGATACTGAAGTCTTTGAGTTGTTTTGGTTTACCAAAAGCATTTCAAGAAAACAATATTAGCTTAGTTTGCTCTTCAACCATTCGTAAAACGCCGCCACTTTCTTAGCCGATAGGCGATAATTCGGGATCATCACGTAATAACCATAACCACTCTGTAAAGTTAGGTTGAGAATATGTTGGATATCCCCTCTTAAAATAGAATTCTGCGCCATAAAATCAGGAAGTAAGGCGAGTCCTTTTCCCATTTTGACGGCTTCGTAAGCTAGGTAAAAATGTTCAAAGCCTACAGAGTGATAGGTAACGGTTGATTCTACTGCATGTGCCGCCTTAAATTGCTCCCACAACTGAGGACGAGTGATTTGAGGTATCAGCGGATAGTCGCTAACAGCGTGCACATTCTTGAGTGCAGGAGCGTTAGTACAACCGACCAATAGTAGTATTTCTTCGCATAGTAAGTGGCTGTATTCATAATGCGTGGATAATGGAAGGCAGCGAATATGTAAGTCACTTTCGTTGCTCGAATCTTTGACGTTCCCATCCCCAGTACAGACTCTTACTCGGATGTTAGGATGTTGCTGGTGGAAGTCATCAATATTAGGTATCAACCAAAGACTGGCAAAAGAAGGGGTTACGTCCACGGTGAGTAATTCTTGCTTTGAATCTGACTGGATTAAGTTGGCAGTTGCATGCTGAATAAGCTCCAAAGCTTCTGTGACTTGCGGCAGATAACGCTTGCCTTCTTCGGTTAACTCAATACCACTCGCCCCTCTTTGTATTAAAGGTAAACCCACCAATTGCTCCAGCGATGCGATTTGTTTGCTTACTGCGCTTTGCGTAATACATAGGGCATCCGCTGCTTTAGAGAAACTGAGGTAATTAGAGACCGCGACAAACGTCCTTAATGCTCGAATAGAAGGGTATTCACTGCCTTTTAACATACTTCAGTTCCATTAAACTCTGCTTAGGCAAAGAGTAGAATATTCACGGCTTGAAGCAAAGTAAGATGCAACGTATGTGTGATTAGCTTCCTTTCTTATAAAAACTAGCTAAGCATTTTTTTTGACTGATTAATCTACAAGAGTATTTTAGATGTTTATTTAATTTCTTTGAAAAATCTACAAATTAACAAGAATCTTTTTCACATCAGCGATTAACCTCAATTTAGTATTGTTTATATAAAGTAAACAGACAGCTCTTTTTTTCTATTTTTGTTCGGCGATCTTTAGAGTATTGTCAGTATTCTATAAAATTAAATATATTTTTCATTAATTTAAAGTTGGCATTGCATTTGCTCTTTACTATTCGAACCTTCAATGGAACTTATATTAGGAGAACGAAATGAAAAGCAATGTTGTTACTTTGATTAGCCTTTTTTCTTTAGCAACGTTTAGTACTTTATCACATGCTGCGGACTCCAACGATCATGGTGTATATGTTGGCGCCAACTACGGTTACTTAAAAGTTGATGGACAAGATGACTTTGATGATGACAGCGATGTTATTCAAGGTTTAGTTGGTTACCGTTTTAATCCTTACTTAGCGTTGGAAGGTGGTTACATTGATTTCGGTAGCTATGGTAATAACCTAGCAAATGCCGAAACGGACGGCTATACAGCGGCTCTAAAAGTTACCGCTCCCATTGCTGATCGTGTCGACCTTTACGCAAAAGGCGGTCAAATGTGGTACTCGACGGATTACAACGTTGCGGGCTTCCAAGGCAACAAAGATGATGAAGGTGTATTCGCTGGTGCCGGTGTTGGTTTTAAAGTTACTGATAACTTCTTAGTTAACGCAGAATATATGTGGTACGACGTAGAACTCAATGCGGAGAATGTCGCGAACGGTGCAAACACGGAAACAGACTTTAACCAAGCATCACTAGGTGTGGAATATAGATTTTAATATTGTTAACAACTCTAAGCCCTAATAAAAAGCGAAGCCTAAATAGCTTCGCTTTTTCTGAACTCAATCTAGTTGAGGATAATAGAGCGGTTTTTAGAATAATTGTTAGTGTCTTTTACTGTCACGCTACTATATTTAGAGCATTTCTAACATGACTGTCTAACCTTCTTACTAGTCTCGAAAAACAAAGTTTTATCACTCTATAAGTAATACTCGATAGGTCGATCGCTGCGCTACCTGACATTACATTCATGTGACCTAAAATACCGCGGACGTGTTCTGTATACTCGTTTTTTAGTTTTGAAATGTACGCCATAGCTTTAGCTAGTTGATCCCAAGCAGTAAGGCCTACGGTCGCATCTGTTGTATTATATGACCCAGACCTGAAATTCTTAGTAAAGTCAAAGTTGAAGAGACTATTTTACTTACCCAACCATCAGTCATCCGAGCATTATATCTATTGTTGAAGTCAAGAAATACGTTGCGTTCTAGGTAAGCTTGAGATTTGGGTTGTAGTGCCGACCACTCATTACTTGTAGCGGTATTGACATAACCCGGAACAGATTTTTTTCCTAGTCCATGAGCGCAGAAGTAGATGCCAGAACTTCCATCTAGCCGATACTCAATACCACCGTGAGTAAATGGCCAAAGAGGAGACATAGGAACTGGAGTTGCATCATGAGTGCATTATTTAATTTCCATACAAGTCAGAGTCTATATAACCAAATAAGTTACATTGACTGTTCACGTAGTAGTCATCGTTTTCTTCATCATCAATTGAAAAAGCAAAGTACTTAAGAGGGTTCTCAGTGTCACAAGAAAGGTTAGCCATGTTATTTTTTACGTAATCCTCTATTTTATAACCATCAAAGCTTCCTTCCCAAATAATAGTACTTTCATCATTACTGAGTTCTGCGACTAAAACAATAGTTACATAGTGCTCAATAAGAGGAGTGCTTATGATGTTTTTATTTTCATAGACTGGAGAAAATTCAAAGCGACCAGTACTGTCTGTGAATGTTGATAAGTCTATTGATTTCCCTGAGGTGCTTAAACCAATACTAAGGCTAACCTTCAGGCTACTAAGTGGTTTTCCTTTCTTTGTTAACACACCATTGATTTTCGGTGTGTATTGATTAACGTGTTCGTCATTCAATTTACTTTCTTCAAAATTCATTACAATGCTCACTAATATGACGGTAATAATTCCAGCAACTTAATTTTTCACAACAATACTTTCATTTTGAAATTTAAAAATCTATATATGTTGTGTTTCTATTCAATATCTAAGGTTAATTTTGTAATTAGAGTTACATTATTTTTTGTAACTACTATTTGTAGTCATTACATCGATAGAGTTGTAATGAAACAAGCGAGTAGGGACTAACAATGAATGCATCAATCAATTCATCGAGGGAGATGAGTATAGGCTTTAGACTTAGATCTAGTTATCTCTTAGAAAGGATAGGTAAGCAGAAAACTTTTAAGTTGCAGGGCTTTTAGTACCATGCTCTCTGCCTTTTTGATTAGTACTTATGAACTTCTTGTTTACTGATTAATACTCAACGAGTTTGTAAACCTACATGGGCCAAAGGTATGCGGTAATCTATGTAGTAAGATTTCAGAAAGCATGAATGTTTGAAAAAAGAGACTATTTTAGTTGATACAAAAAAGGCCACCCGAAGGTGGCCTTTTCCAAACGTTTGGTGGAGCTGGCGGGAGTTGAACCCGCGTCCGAAAACCGTTCATCATTGGTACTACATGCTTAGTCGATCTTTAATTTCGCCACCCACCTGCGAACCGACACGCTAATGAATGACTAGCCTGAATTAAAATTCGCCGTTCATCTCTCAGGCGGGAGAATCCGGGCTAGCGCGTTTGGGTTTGATCCCTCGTTGATCCCCGTCTTACGTGCGGAAGCTAGGGCGAGAGAGCTCTTAGCAGGTTATTAAGCTGCTAGTGCGTAGTTTTCGTCGTTTGCGACTATTTTTTTGCGGTTTGTTAACGAGGCCTACCGCACCTCGGCATGCACCTCAGACTTCTGAATTCCCGTCGAATCCTAAATCAGCCCCAGGTAATATTCGCATAGTAACAGAAAAGCATTGGCTGTCCAGTACTATGCGTTTAAGTGGTCAAGATTAACGCAGCGCGCTCTTCATTACGCGTGCTTTTTCTCTTGCCCAGTCTTTTTCTTTTAGATCCGTACGTTTATCGTGCAGCTTTTTACCTTTTGCTACGCCAATTTTTAGTTTCACCCAAGAGCGAGACCAGTACAGTGAGAGGGCCGTTAATGTCATACCTTCACGGTTTACACGTCCGAATAGATTATCCAGCTCACGACGACTCATTAGTAGTTTACGCACACGTGTAGGATTCGCCACAACGTGTGTCGATGCCTGATTTAAAGGAGTGATTGTCATGCCACTCACAAAGGCTTCACCGTCACGCATAAATACGTAACTTTCAGAAATATTGGCTTTACCTTGGCGAAGGGCTTTCACTTCCCAACCTTGGAGCTCCAAGCCAGCTTCGATTTCATCATCGATGAAATACTCGTGGCGAGCTTTTTTATTCAGCGCGATAGTATTGCTACCCGCTTTTTGTTTCGTTTTTTTCTTTGCCATAATAGCGTCATTATACGGGTTGGATATCGGATAGGAAATCCTTTTATTTGCGCAATCGTGGAATAAAAGTAAAATTGGCGAGTAGCTTTAAATCTGTACATGTATCGATAGGAGTATGTATGAAGCAAGTCAGCCGTTCTGCGCTTGTGTCTTTTAGCGCCGAACAGATGTTCAATCTGGTTAATGATGTTGCTAAATACCCTGAATTTCTGCCTGGTTGCTCGGGCTCTAGAATCATTGAGTCTTCGGGGAATGGTATGGTGGCTTCTGTCGATGTGGCGAAGGCTGGAATCAGCAAAACGTTTACGACTTCAAATGAGTTGATCCCCGGTCAGGCAATTATGATGAACTTGGTGGATGGCCCGTTTAAGACGTTGCGTGGTGGTTGGATTTTTACCGCGCTAGATGAGCAAGCTTGCAAGGTTGAACTAAAGCTTGAGTTTGAATTCTCAAGTAAAATGATTGAGATGGCCTTCGGTAAGATTTTTAACGAGCTTACTAGTAATATGGTAAATGCATTTACTAAACGCGCAAAACAGGTCTACGAGTGTTATGAGTATTGAGTCAGATATGATTCACGTTGAGGTTGTCTATGCTCTTCCTCATGAACAGCGTGTATTTAACTTAGTGGTAAATAATCACGCAACGGTAGAAGAGATCATTCGACAATCCGGTGTATTGGAGTTGTACCCTGAAATTGATTTGTCCAAGAACAAAGTGGGTGTGTTTAGTCGTAACGTGAAGTTGGATGCGACCGTTCGAGATCGAGACCGAATAGAGATTTATCGTCCGTTACTCGCCGATCCGAAAGAGATTCGCCGTAAAAGGGCGGAGCAGGCTAAAGCCGAGGGAAGTGCAGACCCAGTCACCGGTGGCAAGCCTAGTACTGTACGTAAAAATAAGCAGGATTAATATAAACCCAATAGCTCATGTGAGTTACTCAAAGTTTGACTAACGTGATTTCTATATAATAAAAAACCTCCCAAACGGGAGGTTTTTTTGCAAAAGTCAGTTTACTGAATTTGCTCGTAAAATGCGTCACTTTTTGGAAAGTCACCACTGATGTCTGCGAGTGTGCCTTGGTCATTAAAGTTTACAATCAGATCTTTCTGTACTGGTTCGCCATGGCCAGGAGTATGATGATAGATGTAATACCAAGTGTTTGGATAGCCGTTTTCAATAAGCATTGGCGACCCTAATACGAAGCGAACCTGTGCTTTAGTCATCCCAAACTTTAATTTATCAACCGCACTTTGTTCTACATAGTTGCCTTGGTTGATATCAATACGATAAACCAGTCTTTCCAATACCGAACATCCTGTCAGCAATGTCATTGCTAATGGTACGGCAACTAACCACTTCTTTAATTGCATAATAATTTCTTAGTAACCTTTAAAATACTGCGCTGATAATAAACAAGCTCGACGCAGATGTAAAAAGCTATGCGTCGTATGGTAGACAATCTGACAACGAATTTTGAGTTGAGTTGCATTTATTCACCGATATTAGGCGGTAAATGTCACCACATGACGTATTAGTTAGGTGATGAAGAGCAAATTTCAATCGGAAGTAGGGTGATGGACGCTTTCAGCGGTGAGCAAAGCCTAGTGACTCGTTAGTCGGTTTTGGCGAATTCGCGTAATGCATCACCTGAAAAACGATAATACTCTTTTTCATGAATTAGTGTTGCACCAATTGAGCGGTAAAACTGACCTGCGGTAGGGTTACTACTTTCAGCTGTCCAGTCCAACCTTTGGCATCTACACTTGATCGCCAAAGATGCCAGATACTTCATTAACTTGAGACCAACCCCTTTTCCTCGAACCTTCGAAGATACGAACAGATCTTTTAAGTACATCTGCCCTGAGAGTTTTGGGGCAGGGAACATGATGGTATAAGATGCAAAGCCTACGACGTCATCATTATCGTAAACCGCAATGATATGAACGCCAGAATGTTCAGAGAAAACTTGGTTCTTTAGATAATGGACCAGATCGTGTTTTGATGAAGCTTTTTCTTTGAAGTAGTAATGTTCTAACTCAATAAAAATAGGGATGAGATCTAAGCAGTTGGTTTTGTGTATTGCTCTGATATCCATTTCTCATCCCTTGTCGATTTATTAAGCGGCGATAAGCAGTTCTTTTGCGTTTGCCAACGTTGAGTCGGTTATTTGACTACCCCCAAGTAAGCGAGCTAATTCTGCCACACGTTGTTGTTCATCTAATGCGTGCATTTGGGTTTCGGTTTGGCCTGCTTTGGTTTGCTTAGCTACAAACATTTGTTGATGGCCGCATCCGGCAACTTGAGGGAGGTGAGTGACACACAATACCTGAGTAGATTCGCCAAGCTTGCGTAGCATTTTGCCCACTACGGCAGCTGTTGGGCCACTAATACCTACGTCCACTTCATCGAAGATTAAACTTGGTGTATCTACTTTCTGAGCGGTGATCACTTGGATCGCTAGAGAGATGCGTGATAGCTCACCGCCTGACGCAACTTTTGCTATAGGTTGTAATGGTTGTCCCGGGTTGGTCGATACTAAGAAGCACACGCTGTCCATGCCAAGCGGCGATGGGTGCGTGTTGTCATTGCTAACTTCGATACTGAATACTGCTTTCTCCATGCTCAATTCGTGCATGCTTTGTGTGATCAGTTTGTTCAGTTCTTTTGCGTAACGGCTGCGTGATTTGTGCAGTTTTTCTGCTTGTGTTAGAAAGCTTTGGTACTTGTGTTCTACTTCTTGAGCAAGCTCATCTAAACGTTCATCGGAGCAATCTAACGCTTCTACTTGGGCCAGAAGATCTTGATGATGCTGGTAGAGTTCTTCTGGCATTACGTGGTGTTTACGAGCTACAGACATCACTTTAGAAAAACGTTCTTCTACATAAGCCATACGAGCTGGATCAACATCGATGCCGTCTAAGTAGCTGCGTAATTCATTCTTCGTTTCTTCAAGTTGAATCATCGCTTCTGACAGCATGTTAGGTAGCTCAGATAGCTTTTCATCTAATTCGGCTAATTGAATTAGGGAGTGATTGGCCGATTGCAAAATACCAAGCGCATTGACTTCTTCACCTTCGTAAATAAGTTCGATGGCTTGCTGACAGGTAGTGGCGAGTTCACCACTGTTGGATAGTCGTTTGTGCTCTTGCTCGAGCTCTGCAAATTCTTCTTCACCTAGCGATAACTCATTTAGTTCTTTGATTTGGTATTCAAGCAATTGTTTTTGCGCCTGGTTTTGCTGGCTATTTTCTTTTAGTTGCTTGAGGTTATTGTCTGCCTGACGCCAATGCTGGTAAGCACTTCGTGTGCTTTTTAGTAGGTTTAAATGCCCAGCATATTGGTCGAGCATGGCCATTTGGTGCTCACTTTTCATCAATTGATGATGAGCGTGCTGCCCATGGATATTGATAAGTAGCTGCCCTAGAGATTTGAGTTGTGATAGTGGAACAGGGCTGCCATTAATGAAGGCTCTTGAGCGGCCTTCTTTTGTGATAATACGACGCAAAATACACTCACTGCCATCTAGCAGATCGTTATCTTCTAACCAACGTGTTGCATGTAAGTTGTTGTCCAATAAAAAAGCGGCGCTAACTTCGGTTTTCTCTTCACCTTGTCGCACCATGCCGGCATCGGCTCGTCCGCCTAAGCAGAGCCCTAAAGCATCGATAGCAATGGATTTACCCGCGCCTGTTTCACCTGTAATGGTGGTCATGCCCTTAGAAAGCTCGAGTTGTAAAGACTTAACAATCGCAAAATTATTAACACTTAGATGAGCCAGCATTTTATTTACCTGTATAACCGAACAATACTGTATAAGAGAACAGTATATACTGTTTCTTTATACAGTAAAGTCAGGTGAGGAAAATTTTCTTTGTAGGCTGTTTTTTTGTGATGAAGTGGGAAAAATGAGCCGATGTGATTACAACGACTCATTAAAATTGAACAGGTTACGGACGAGTTGGGTTAATCGTTAGTGGTTCTAGTGTGACGACTGCATTCACACCTGCACCTGGGTGATCTACGTATGAAGTATCTTGCATTAGAGTGTAGTAAACGTCGACGAAGTCATCATCATTCGTGAGTACACCATCGGGGATAGTGTCGATGATCTTGTTCGTGATTTGCGGAATAATCGCGTAAGCCTGAACTTCTGGATCTGGAATCGCTTTCAATACTTCTTCGGCAACTTGAACAAGGAGTTTTGCCAATTGTTTATAGTCTGTGCCGTCATCTTGCTCCATGAGCACAATGTCTGCCGCACCCCAGCGGTAACGAGACCAGTGAATAATGATCTGATTTGGATAGTAATCTTGGTTATCGTAGTCTAAGTATGGAAGCTCCACCAAATCGAGAGTAGGTTCATCACGACTTGGATTGACGCCCGTTACGATAGCGTAGATTTCTGCCTTGCCAGAGATCCAAGGTTCTTTGTCATCGGCTAGACGGATCTTTTTCAACTGCGTGGTTTGAATTGGAGCCGCTTCGCCCACTGCGCTACTTGACAATAACGGTGTATTTTGGCGTTGTTCATCAGCAATATATGGTTGAACTAAAGCTGGTTGACCGAGTTTTTTCATCTCAGCTTGCATAGCTTGCAAGCCTGCTTTTAGCTCTGCAGAGCTATTGTTATCAACGACAAGTACAGGTGCCTCAGGGAGCTGGTAAACATCGAGTTGATGGATGTTGCCATAAACATCAAATGCTTCGATGTATTGCCAATTCTCATCATCACCACTTGGTTCAAACGCAAATAATGGCTCGACCTCGCCACTTTGCCATGCTGTTATCATGGCTTCATTTGCCAAGCGAACTTCTAACAACTGATCTGAGTATTCAGAAATACCTTTCCAGCTACGAATTTGAGTGTCAGCTTGTACAAGCTGGCGGCTGAACTCTGAGTTAGGGTTTTGCTTAACAAATGCTGATACAGACACGTTAGTCTGTTGCGGAGTAATATCTCTTCTCAACATGGGTTCAATGGCAGCATAGTTCTCACTCAATTGTTGAGCTAGGGCACGCTTCGTCTTAGTGATATCTTCCGCTTTTGCGTTGGATACACTGTTGACTTGCGTTTCCTCTGATTGGCAGCCAATAAGTGCTAATGTACTGAGAACAGACAGAATGATGGTTTTCTTCATAATATGTCCTTTATTGATTGTATGAAATAGAGTTAATACTCTATTCATGGTGAGAATATCACCGGACATAGATCATTGAATTTGCTTTTCTATCTTTTGTGTAAAGTTTGCCCACAGGATCAAAATTTATAAGCTTCTCTTTAATGATGACAAATATCGTGTCGCCTCACTACTTTGTGTCTATTTCTTGTCTAAGAAAGCCAAAAGCCAGTAGCAATTGAGCTGCTGGCTTTTTTATTGAAGTTATTACCCTGAGTAACAAGTGTTAGAACAATTTACTAGACCAGCCAAGCTTATTCCGTAAGACGTGATAGTAGCTGTAGTCTTTTGGATGGATGAGCTTTAGTACATTTGGACTTTGATAGATGTGAATTTCGTCGCCAGGGGTAACTGGAAGTGAGACTTGTCCATCACAGCTAACTTCTTGTGTTCCACGGTTTTCTGGTGATACCACCAATTTAATTCGACGTTTTCCATCAACCACCAAAGGTCGACTCGACAATGTATGAGGGAACATTGGCACGAGTGAAATGGCATTCAAGCTAGGAGAAAGAATTGGGCCGCCGCCAGAAAGTGAATATGCCGTCGAGCCAGTCGGAGTGGAGACAATCAAACCGTCGGCCCGTAAAGAGAAGGCGAAGCTTTCATCAATATACACTTCAAATTCAATCATATGAGCAATTTGCCCTGGGTGAAGTACGGCTTCGTTTAGCGCAGCGTTATGGCTCTTTATTTGTCCGTGGCGGTGTACTTCCGCCTCTAAAAGAAAGCGCTCCTCTTCAATGTACTCACCGTCGAGTACCGCTTGCAGAGACGCTTGGAAGTCGTCGGGGTTCAAGTCAGTTAAGAAGCCCAAATTTCCGCGGTTCACGCCTATAACTGGTACATCAAATCGGGATAAAATTCTTGCTGCACCTAGCATGTTGCCATCGCCACCAACCACAATGGCTAGATCGGCATTTTTTCCTAGTTCAACTAAGCTAGCAAACTGACTCTGTGGGATATCATCCAGTATTGCGGCAAGGCGATCGTCAATGAATACTTTATAGCCCTCAGAGGTCAACCATTGGTACAACTCTTTATGAGTTTGAATTGCTTGTTGATCTCTTGGTTTTCCGATAATCGCGATCACGTTACATGGATTTTTCATAGCATTTCCGCATTAAAGAGGCTTGAATCAGGAATCTTCATCCCCATAATAATGGCAAGTCACCTAAATATGCGAATTTTTATGTGGTTAAAGCCCGCAAAAACGCGCATGGCTTTAAGGGCATTATGTTGAATTCTGGAGATATCATGAGCAACGAAGAAAACAAAGTTACAGAAGAAGAGCTTGATCAAATCATCGAAGAGGCTGAAAAAGTAGAAGCTGAAGCACAAGAAGTTGAAGCTGAGCTTGAAGAGCTTGGTGATGAGACAGACGCTAAGATTGCTCAACTAGAAGCGGCACTATTGTCTAGCGAGGCAAAAGTAAAAGAGCAACAAGATGCGGTGTTGCGTTCTAAAGCTGAAGTAGAAAACATGCGTCGTCGCACTGAGCAAGAGATCGATAAAGCACGTAAGTTTGCGTTGAACAAGTTTGCAGAAGAGCTGCTTCCTGTTATTGATAACCTAGAGCGTGCAATTCAAGCGGCAGATACAGAGAATGAAACTGTGAAGCCGTTCCTAGAAGGCGTTGAACTAACCCATAAAACGTTTGTAGACGTTGTCGCGAAATTTGGCTTGAAAGCAATCAACCCTGAAGGTGAAGCATTCAATCCAGAGTTCCATCAAGCGATGTCGATTCAGGAGAGCCCTGATCATGAATCAAACACTGTTATGTTTGTTATGCAAAAAGGTTACGAACTAAACGGTCGTGTGATTCGTCCGGCAATGGTAATGGTTGCTAAGTAACTTTAACTCCCTGTTTTTTAAATATAAAAGCGCCCATCATTTTTGATGGGCGCTTTTTTGTTTTAAACATAAATGACTGCATCGAACTTCGTTGTATATCGATAAATGAAAATTTGATCCCCTTCATATTTTTTCCTATTGGTTAATTATTTTCCTATAGGAGATTTTCTCTCATCTCGCTGCGTGTTTATTAACGGAAAGGGCTATAAGTGATTGTAATCATTCGCTGTGTGAATATTTGTTCTGCATAGGAATGTAAATATAGTCATTTTTTCTAAAAAAATGTCGTTAACAAAAATGTAAATTATCACTTTATTTTGTAACTTCGGTGTGTATGATTTGCGACTAATGCTTTAAAAGTAAGCATATATAACTACAAAAATGTAAATAGTAAACACAACATATCGGAGATTTATAATGGATAAATCGCTTTCTAGTAAGATTTTTATAGGCTTGTTTGCCGGCCTTGTGCTGGGGACAGCAATTCAGTACTTATTTAGCGGCATTGCGATTTTTGATACATACCTACTTGGAGCAGCAGAAGGTGTTGGCGGCATGTTCGTCTCACTGATCAAATTGCTTGTTGTTCCTTTAGTTTACGTTTCAATCGTATGCGGCATTGTTGACTTGAAAGACATCAGTGCATTTGGTCGTCTTGGTGGAAAAACTTTTACCCTTTACATTCTTAACACCATCATTGCGATTACGGCGGCTTTGACTGTCGGCTTGATCTTCCAGCCAGGAGCGGGCGCCAATCTAGCAGGAACGGTATCTGAGGCTGTACAGCTGACAACGACAGAGACGCCGGACATTTTCTCTTTAGTTGTTAACATTGTTCCTAGCAACCCTGTACAAGCGTTTGCTAGCGGCGACATGCTGCAAATCATCTTTATGGCAATTTTGACGGGGCTTGCAATTCAAGCTTTGGATTCTCGTGGTGGCCCAGCTATTCGCACATTCAAAATGGCAAATGAAATCATGATGAAATTGGTTGGATTAGTGATGAGTCTTGCACCATATGGTGTGTTCGCACTAATGATTCAACTAGGTGCAACGCTAAACGCCAATACATTAATGTCCGTTGCCGGTTACGTGGCTTTGGTGGTTGCGATGTTGGTGTTCTGGATCTTCTTCTTCTACCCAATGGCAGTGAGTATTGCGACAGGAACCTCTCCAAAGACTTTCCTACGTGCAACTCGTGAGCAGATTCTTTTCTCTCTATCTACCGCGAGCTCAAATGCGACTATTCCAGTAACAATGCGCACACTGACAGAAAAGCTTCAGGTCTCTAAATCGGTTGCTGGCTTCGGTGTACCACTGGGCGCAACGATGAATATGTCTGGTGTGTCTATCTATATTGCTCTCGCAACGATGTTTGTTGCGAACGCTTTTGGCCAGCCAATTAACACCGCAGACATCTTTACACTTGGCTTAACTATTCTTCTGTTATCTATTGGTGCTGGCGGCGTTCCTGGGGGCGGCGTGGTAATGGTAGGCGTTTTGCTTCACCAGCTAGGTTTACCACCTGAAGGTTTAGCAATCATTGCAGCGGTCGACCGTATCAATGATATGTTCTGTACATCATCTAACGTTGTCGGCGATACGGCAGTGAACACCATTGTTGCAAAAACAGAAGGTGAGATAGGTAAAGAAGAAGGTGTTGATGCTGAGCCTGCTCAAGCGAACGCCTAATACCTTGAATAGTTTATTTTAACCCTAATATTGAAGCGAGCTCTTATGAGCTCGTTTTTTATTTAGGAAGAGTCGGACATTAATAAATTTATCTGGGAAATGACGTTTTGTTGCGCTACAGCAGTGTGACGAGTTCCCAACTAATCAGAAAGAAACACATAAATTTCGAAAAAAGACGCTTTTTTTTAATTCTGCCCTTGAAAAGCATTTTGCCGCCCTTATCTATGTGGCATAGAGAAGCAAACATTGATTATTTTTGTTTGTGAGCAAGGGTTGAAACCCGATTCTCCTCCCCCCACATTGGGGTTATAACCAAACGAAAATAGAATTTATTCGGAGATAGCCAGATGGGTAAAATCATTGGTATTGACTTAGGTACTACTAACTCATGTGTTGCTGTATTAGACGGCGACAAACCACGTGTAATTGAAAACGCAGAGGGCGAACGTACTACTGCATCGGTTATTGCTTACACTGACGGTGAGACGCTAGTAGGTCAACCAGCGAAACGTCAAGCAGTAACTAACCCAGAAAACACGCTATTTGCAATTAAGCGTCTAATCGGTCGTCGTTTTGAAGACGAAGAAGTTCAGCGTGACATCGAAATCATGCCTTACAAAATCGTTAAGGCTGACAACGGTGATGCTTGGGTAGAAGCGAAAGGCCAAAAAATGGCAGCTCCTCAGGTTTCTGCTGAAGTTCTTAAGAAAATGAAGAAAACTGCTGAAGACTTCCTTGGTGAGGAAGTAACTGGCGCAGTTATCACAGTACCTGCTTACTTTAACGATGCTCAGCGTCAAGCGACAAAAGATGCTGGCCGTATCGCAGGTCTAGAAGTTAAACGTATCATCAACGAACCAACGGCAGCTGCACTAGCTTACGGTCTAGATAAGAAAGGCGGCGATCGCACTATCGCGGTATACGACCTTGGTGGTGGTACATTCGATATTTCAATCATCGAAATTGATGAAGTTGAAGGCGAGAAAACATTCGAAGTTCTAGCAACTAACGGTGATACTCACCTAGGTGGTGAAGACTTTGATAACCGTCTAATCAACTACTTGGTTGATGAGTTCAACAAAGAGCAAGGCATCAACCTTAAGAACGACCCACTAGCAATGCAGCGTGTTAAAGAAGCAGCAGAGAAAGCGAAAATCGAGCTTTCTTCTACTTCTCAAACAGACGTAAACCTACCTTACGTTACTGCAGATGCAACTGGTCCTAAGCACATGAACATTAAAGTGACTCGTGCAAAACTAGAATCTCTAGTTGAAGACCTAGTACAACGCTCTCTTGAGCCATTAAAAGTAGCTCTAGCTGACGCTGACCTATCAGTAAACGACATCACTGACGTAATCCTAGTTGGTGGTCAGACTCGTATGCCGATGGTTCAAGCGAAAGTTGCTGAGTTCTTTGGTAAAGAAGCGCGCCGTGACGTAAACCCTGACGAAGCAGTAGCAATGGGTGCTGCAGTTCAAGGTGGTGTACTTGCTGGTGACGTTAAAGACGTACTACTACTAGACGTAACTCCACTGTCTCTAGGTATCGAGACAATGGGTGGCGTGATGACTAAGTTAGTTGAGAAGAACACAACTATCCCAACTAAAGCGAACCAAGTTTTCTCTACAGCGGAAGACAACCAGAGCGCGGTAACTATCCACGTTCTACAAGGTGAGCGTAAGCAAGCGATGTACAACAAGTCTCTAGGCCAATTTAACCTAGAAGGCATCCAGCCTGCACCACGTGGTATGCCACAAATCGAGGTTACTTTTGACCTTGATGCGGATGGTATCCTACACGTATCTGCGAAAGACAAGCAGACTGGTAAAGAGCAGAAGATCACTATCCAAGCTTCTGGCGGTCTAAGCGATGAAGACATCGAGAAAATGGTTCAAGAAGCAGAAGCTAACAAAGAAGCGGACAAGAAGTTCGAAGAGCTAGCAACTGCACGTAACCAAGCTGACCAAATGATTCACGGTACTCGTAAGCAAGTAGAAGAAGCTGGTGAAGCGCTACCTGCAGAAGAGAAAGAGAAGATTGAAGCAGCAATTTCTGAGCTAGAAACAGCACGTAAAGGCGAAGACAAAGAAGCTATCGATGCTAAAGTTCAAGCACTAATGACTGCTTCTCAAAAGCTGATGGAAATCGCTCAACAACAAGCTCAAGCGCAGCAAGCACAAGGTGCTGACGCAGGTGCACAGTCTAAAGAAGACGACGTTGTAGATGCTGAGTTCGAAGAAGTTAAAGACGACAAGAAATAATATTTCTTAACCAGATGGCTACTTAGCCATCTGGGGTCGATAAGACTTCGTGTGCGGGCGTTTGGGGCAACTCTTACGCCCGTCTGTTTGTAAACGCTGTCTTTCTAGTTAAGTATGTTGCAGACAAGTGCACTTACCTAGAACGATACAAACACCAAGCGGTGAATCGATGCCGTTTGTAGTAATTAACTGGTGACGAAGAACATGTCAAAACGTGATTTTTACGAAGTATTAGGCGTAAGCCGTGATGCCTCAGAGCGCGATATCAAAAAGGCGTATAAGCGTCTAGCGATGAAATTCCACCCAGACCGAAACCAGGGTGATGATTCTGCGGCGGACAAGTTTAAAGAAGTAAAAGAAGCGTACGAAGTTCTGACCGACCCTCAAAAGAAAGCGGCGTACGACCAATACGGTCATGCAGCTTTTGAACAAGGCGGCGGTGGTTTCGGTGGCGGCGGCTTTGGCGGCGGCGGTGCTGATTTCGGCGACATCTTTGGCGATGTATTCGGTGACATCTTTGGTGGTGGTCGTCGTGGCGGTGGTGGCCACCGTGCCCAGCGAGGTGCTGACCTACGTTACAACATGGAATTGACGCTAGAAGAAGCGGTTCGTGGTGTAACGAAAGAGATCGAAGTACCGACACTAGTACACTGTGATACCTGTGATGGTAGTGGCGCGAAGAAAGGTTCATCTGCTGAAACATGTGGTACCTGTCATGGTCATGGTCAAGTACAGATGCGCCAGGGCTTCTTCGCAGTGCAACAAACCTGTCCTACCTGTCACGGCAAAGGTAAAATCATTAAAGACCCTTGTAATGAGTGTCATGGTCAAGGTCGTAAGCAGAAAACAAAAACACTTAACGTTAAGATCCCAGCAGGTGTTGATACTGGCGACCGTATTCGTCTATCTGGCGAAGGTGAAGCGGGAGAAATGGGAGCACCATCGGGTGACTTGTATGTACAAGTGCACGTGAAAGAGCACCATATCTTCGAGCGTGATGGCAACAACCTATACTGTGAAGTGCCAGTAAGCTTTGCGATGGCAGCTCTAGGTGGTGAAGTTGAAGTACCAACCCTAGATGGTCGCGTAAGCCTAAAAGTGCCTTCAGAAACGCAAACAGGTCGTATGTTCCGTATGCGTGGTAAAGGTGTGAAAGGCGTTCGCGGTGGCGGTGTTGGTGATCTTATTGTTAAGTTGGTTGTTGAAACACCAGTAAACCTAAGCTCACGCCAAAAAGAACTGCTCAAAGAGTTTGAAGAGTCTTGTGGTGGTGAAGCGGCAACTAAGCACAAGCCTAAATCAGAAGGCTTTTTCAACGGTGTGAAAAAGTTCTTTGATGATTTAACCAGCTAAGACGTTAGTGAAAAGCACAAATACAAAGGCCTGCTAAAATGCAGGCCTTTTTGCATCTCGGTGTTCTTCCTAATTCCAGCAATCACTTGGTTCTTCGACATTTGTTGACGTTAAAGTAATCGTTTTAGAACCAGTCAAGCACTCGTCGTCGTCTTGTCCCAGAGCCGATTTTGCTGTTGCTGTAATGGTATAGGCCGTACTTGCAGAGCTCGCAATATCGAAAGAAAATCTATTTGTGTCTGAATCGCATAGAGCGCATTTGCCTCCAGAGAGAATATGACTCCAGTCGTACCCACCATCATAAGATGTCTCTAGCTCTAGCTGAATTCGACTAAGATCGCTCAAGGCAACCGTCCTATGAGACTTGATTACATGATTAGTGTAAGAAGGGTAGGCGATCGCAGCAATGATCCCGACAATCACGACAGCTATCAGTAATTCGATCAATGTCATCCCTCTCAATCCTTTTTTGTAGCCGTTACAACGAGAAATTCGAATCATCACGAGTAGTTTCCTTTTCACTTTTCCGCCTATTTTTGGCAGGTGATAGCATCTGTGCAAGATGAATTACGGCCCTTTTGCCGTTTACATAGGAATTTGGGAAATGCCTCGCGGGTTTACGTTGTTGGAGCTTCTTATTACTGTTGCTGTCTTGTCAGTACTACTACTTTTTGTCGCCCCAAGTTTTTCAAAAGTTAGCCAACACATGAAAATAGTGAATTTAGCCAACGAATTACAGGGTTTTTTGATCCAAGCGAAATCGGAATCGGTGATGAGAAATCAAGATTTTTGGGTTCATATTCAAGGCTTGCCTTCATCCACCGGAAGCTGGAAGCTCACACTCTCGAGTGTATCGAATGTCACTGACATTACTTCAATGAATACTGTTGCTGAGCTGCAAGGTCATCTATATCGGGGTCTGGTGGTGTCGAGTAATATAACTAGCGTCAAGTTTGATCGTGTTATGGGGAATCCCAAAAATGCGGGAAGTATTCACCTGAAGAAATCTCAAGCGGATACCAGTCCGATAAAAGTAACTGTTCATAACGGAGCAGGGCGAGTAAAAGTGTGCGCTATGAATAAGGCAAAATATGGCTTTGAACAATGCTAAACAGCAGGGTAGTACACTTGTTGAGTTTATGATTGCTGCGTTGTTAGGACTTGTCGCTTTGGGCATTGTTGGCGCAGTGTTTCTTTCTAACCAAAAAACAGCTGTGCAGCGAAGCAAGGAAATAATGCTACTTCAGCAGATGAGTAGTGTAATTCAACAAGTGAAAGAGGATATTCAGCGAGCAGGGTTTGATGGTATTACGACAAAATCAATGATGCTTTCCGGTTCTCCTAGCGTTCTATATCAACAATCCGAAAAAATCGGTTATGTTTATCGAAACACAGCAAGCTCTGTGAGTAATACGATATATCGGTTAAAGGATAATATGTTGGAATATTGCCAGGATGATTCACCATCACCTTTAAGTGTCGTGTCTGCTGCTAGTGGATGTTTTGATCTTTTTGATCCTAAGCAAATTAAAGTAACTCAATTTGGTGTTAGTCGAACATTACTATCAGGTTCGTCAATAGAGAGTGCGTTTATTTCTATTTCAATGGCCGCTGAATTAAAAAATGATCCGGCAATTTCTCACGCCATTTTATTACAAGTTCAGCAAAGGAATTGGCAATGATACGTAAGCATCAACAAGGAGTGGCCACGTTACTTATTACTTCCATACTGCTCTCTGTCGCTTTGGTTGTGACGTTAGGCTCATATAAGAATCTATTTTATCAAATTAAGCGTGCGCAGAATGAAGTTAGTTCTCGGCAACAGCACTGGGAAGCGGAAGGAGGGCTTGAGTGTCTATTTGCTTATGTCACAGATGATGTATCCATAGTGAACGAGCTCATCCCAATTAATCACAATAATTTAAATACCTTATGTAAGAGGGAATTAAACCTTAGCCAGCTGAACGTTACTGATATAGGGGCAGGAGTCTATCGTATTAATTCTATATCTCACAATGGTTGGGCCCAGCTCAATAAAACTTTCAGTACACTAAGTAATCGTGGAAAAGGAGCGATACAAACCACATCCAAGTTAACTACTTATGGTGATTTAAAGGTTCATCCAGATGCGAAAGGTGATCTTAATTCTGACAATCTGTATGAATGCATATCACTGACTTATCGGTATAGTTATACCATGGAAGGCGGAAGCACAGGATCAAAATATAACACTGCATCAATAAGAGCGAATAGCTTATATGATGGTTCTCCTGCTGGAGGGTGTACCGCTGCAACGACAACCAATGTTACAGTAAAAGCTGGGAATGCAATTACGAAAACTAATAAACCTGAAACTTCTGATCCGCAGCTAAAAGGCGATTTTGTTTATGACTCTGAAGTCGATCCATTCCAAACCTTTTTTGATTACAAAAAAACACCGGAAAATATTGATAAAGTCAAAGCTTCATTTCCGAAAGCTGGGAAAATCAATTTGTCAAATGCGACACAGTGTAAATCAGCTATCGAAAATGCTTTTAAGGAAGTAGATAAGGTTTGGATTACTGGTGACTGCGCCATTCACGGGAATTTAGCACTTCAAGGCAACCATGAGAAATATACGTTAGTTATTCAAGATGGTATTTTTATCAATACTGGTTCAACAACATTTCAGGGTTCGCTTTTTCATTTAGTCGATAAAACTAAACCACAGTTTGCTCCTGATGAGTTAAAAAGCTATTGGGAAAGTTTGTTCTCGAATGCTGATGGCTCACCGACTAATTTTACCATTGGTAAACAATATACTGATCTTACACAAACTGTTTATGTTGATGCAGGGGCATTTCACGCAACGGGTGGTTATGGTTTTGATACTGATGGGTTAAAAACCTCAATTGCGGGCTCAATGGAGTTACTATTTGATTCCAGCAAAAGACCTACAACAAGGAGAAATGATGTTCGTTGGCAAGAGGGAAGTTGGAATGCCAAGTAAACAACATGGTTTTAGTTTAATTGAAATAATGATTTCTTTTATTTTAATTGGTGTCGGTGCTCTTGGATTGGTTAAGTTGCAAGCTTACATTGAGCTGCGGGCAGATTACGCGATGCATAGCATTGAAGCGCTAAATCTTGCTGAGCAGAAATTAGAGTGGTTTCGTACGCGTGGGGCTATTTCTGCAGTCCCCTCGATGCCCGCCGCTAATTTTGATACAAATATTGTCTCTGGGGAAGATACTACGCACCCCTTGTATACTTTATCTTGGTCTGTGCCAACGGCAACTTTGTCGGGCGCACTTAAAACGATACATATGGAAGCTCTATGGCAAGATCGCCACGGTAAAATACAATCGGTAGAGCTGAAAACCATGATCTCTAAACATAGCGAATTTGATTAAATAGTCTAGGTTCCTGTTTTACGCCGATTCAATCAAAACCGATTGGAGTTCTGGATAAGGTGTTCACTGTCCGCGTTGCCCTTTTTATATTGAAGAGAATTATTTCTTGCTTCTCATCACGTATAGTTTCTTTTCTTAAAACTATCTATTCATCGCTCTATGCAACCTCTGTTTTTGCCAGCTCGTTTACTAAATGTATATGTTGATTTTTCCATAATGTTTCAGGCTTGTATCTTTGGTTTTGTTTTTTTGCAAAATATGTCTCCAATTATGAAAAAAAATCTAGAACCTTGTGCTTTCCCCATTAGTGTTTACTAGAATACTCGTTGGATAGTAGGTCGTTATAATTATTCAAATAGGCCTTGGCACCAACATCATTCACTATGGAGTTACCATGAGTAACCAAGCTGTAAATAAGGCACCATCATCGAAGCCGAGCGGGATGGAGCGCTTTTTAAACTTTATCGAGAGGACAGGTAACAAAATTCCTGATCCTGCGATTTTGTTCTTCTGGGCATTGATCATTACTTGGGCGGCGTCAGCACTTTTGTCGAATGTATCATTCGATCTTCCAAACCCTCGAACGGGCGAAGCTCTTACTATCACCAACTTACTTACGGGCGAAGCGCTAGCAAGTTTCCTTGCTAACATGGTGACGACGTTTACTGGCTTTGCGCCACTGGGTATCGTACTTGTCGCAATGCTAGGTGTGGGTGTTGCAGATTCTTCGGGCTTTATTACGACGGGTCTTAAGAAGATGCTGAACTTCACGCCAGCTAAGCTTCTTACTCCAATGCTTATTTTGGTTGCCATTGTATCGCATACTGCGGCAGATGCAGGCTATGTTCTGGTTATTCCTCTTGGCGGTATTATCTTCCATGCGGCAGGTCGTCACCCTTTAGCAGGTATTGCGGCAGCATTTGCAGGTGTATCTGGTGGCTTCTCTGCAAACTTTATCCCTTCAGGTATAGATCCACTACTAGCAGGCTTTACGCAAACTGCGGCGCAGGTTCTTGATCCTGAATACGTGGTTAACCCATTAGCGAACATCTTCTTCACTGGCCTATCCTCTATCATTATTGTGGGGATTGGTTGGTACGTGACAGAGAAAATTATCGAGCCTCGTTTATCAAAAATGCCAATTGATGATGATGCGGAAACCGCGCCAAACCTAGGTTCATTTACTGAACTGGAATCAAAAGCATTCCGTTATGCAGGTTGGGCAATGATGGCGGGTATTGCTTTACTTGTTGCAGCGTTAATTCCAGAAACATCAGCACTTCGCTCGCCTGAAGGTGAAATTACTGCCTTCTCAGCACCGATAATGAAGTCTATCGTGCCGTTGATCTTTATTCTGTTTATCATTCCTGGTTACGTTTACGGTAAAGTGTCTGGAACGTTCAAGACCAGCAACGACATTATCAAAGCGATGGCTGATACTATGTCAACCATGGGCGCATACATTGTTATGTCGTTCTTCTGTGCTCAGTTCCTATCTGCATTTGCTCAGTCAAACATCGGTACGATGCTAGCGTTGTATGGCGCAGAAGGCTTAAAAGCGATGAACCTACCAGGTGAAGTGACCATCATCGGTATGATCCTTCTAACCGCGTCTGTAAACCTACTTATTGGTTCGGCATCGGCAAAATGGGCTTTAATTGGTCCAATCCTAGTGCCAATGCTAATGGCGGTTGGTATCTCGCCTGAGCTGTCTCAGGCGGCTTACCGTGTGGGTGACTCTGTATCGAACATCATTTCGCCTCTAATGGTATTTTTCCCTCTTGTAGTGGTTTACTGTCAGCGTTATGTGAAGTCGGCTGGTATCGGTACGCTTGCGTCACTAATGATGCCATTCTCGATCGCAATGCTGATCGGTTGGTCTATCTTCCTAGTTGCTTATTGGATGGTAGGTATCCCACTAGGCATTCAAGCTCCTTACACTTACACCATGTAAAAACGTGTAGGGTGTGAAAGCCACTAATTGGCAGCCGAAAAGCGCAGGTCTTCGATCTGCGCTTTTTTGTTCTCGTAAAACGAACATCGATAGGTCTTGTAACTAGTTTTTTGGAGTTGCAGACTTTGTCCCGTGATGTGTTGCTGTAGTGAAACCGAAGTTGGTGATAAAATTCCTGACTTCAATCGTTTTTTGTTTCTTTGGAGCCTCCTTTGTCTAACCATCCGTTTTCCCCTCAAGATGAATTGTTTATGCGCAGAGCGATGGAGCTTGCTGAGCAAGCAGAAGCTGAGGGGGAAGTACCTGTCGGCGCAGTGCTTGTCAAAGATGGTGAAATTATCGCTGAGGGCTGGAACCGCTCTATTGGCACCCATGACGCTACCGCACATGCTGAGATCCAAACACTGCGTAAAGCAGGCCAAAAGCTAGAAAATTACCGCCTTCTGGATACGACGTTATATGTAACACTTGAGCCATGCCCAATGTGTGCCGGAGCCTTATTGCATAGCCGCGTTAAGCGGGTTGTTTTTGGAGCGCCAGATTTAAAAGCTGGAGCAGCAGGAACAGTGCTTAATTTGTTTGAAAGCCAAGCCGCTTACCATTACGCCTTAGTTGAAAAGGGGCTGCTAGAAGATGAGTGCCGTACTCAGCTACAAGCGTTTTTTAAGCGCCGCCGAAAGGAAATTAAAGCGAAGAAGCAAGCACACAAAGCATTAGAAAATGGAGAGAGCGAACAAGGTAGTAGGAGTAGTGAGGGCTAGCAAACACCTACAACGTGGTAGATGTTTGCTTGGACGCACTAGTGATTGACTAAATGTACAAAAACACGATTACGTGAACTTACTTTCTTTTTCATACATGTCAGTTTACGTTTACGTCGGATAGCAGCTACTGTGTTATTTAAACGCTTTGACTGCACTCTACGTCTTCTCATATTCAAAACCTCCTGCAGACAAGACTTTTACCAGTAAAGTGCGGCTCATCGATGCTTGGCAATAGGCTCGATAATCGCACTAAACATTGTATGGTTTAAACGTTCTTCATTTGACTTCTGCATTGCACAGAGCCAGCAAACAATTTCAATACGATGCTTAATAATAGGAGTGACGTTATTTCGGCAGAGTGTAGCCGAAAGCGCCGCTTCATCAAGTGAGCTAAACCATGTGGTTGTAAAGTAATCTGTTACAAAGCAATCAGTTTTACTAACGATGAAGAAAAGGCGACCAACCAAAGAAATGGTTGAGTGTGGTTGGTGTCACTCAGAATATTGGAGTCTAGATAAGTTTTCGTTAGGACTCAACAAAAATGACGAGCTTCATAGGCTCGTCATTTTTTAGTTTACCGCGGGTTTATTCTTCAATGCTTTCTTGTTCGGTGTCTTCTTCAACCGTGACGTCAGAAGCGCCAGAGACTTGTTCTACGACGGTCTCTACTGCGCCCGATATCAAAATGTCGGGGTTGAGCGGCGGAATCACTTGCAAGTCATCGCTATTCTCATCAATCGCTGGCTGTTGGCTGACATGACCAATGATGGATTGGTAGTAACGTCGAATATTTTCTACGTAATTACGCGCTTCATCGCCTCTGGCGTACCCATAGCGAGTTTGGCTGTAATAGCGCTTCTGACGCAGTAAAGGCAGCCTATCTTTTACATCGGCCCAAGCGTTCGGATCGCCACCTTGTGCTTTGGTGAGTCGTCGTGCGTCCATCATGTGGCCGTAACCAATATTGTATGAAGCTAACGCAAACCATATTTTTTCATGCTCGTTGATGCTATCAGGCACGCGACCTACAATGCGACGTAAGTACTCGACACCACCACGAACAGATTGCTCAGGGTCTAAACGGTTTGTTACCCCGACGCTTTTCGCTGTTGGCAGAGTAAGCATCATCATCCCCCTAACACCCGTTGGCGATTTTGCTGTTGGTTTCCAATGTGACTCTTGATAAGCCAATGCTGCAATTAATCGCCAGTCGAACTCTTCGCTGTATTTTTGGAATAAAGGTGCCCATTTAGGCAATTTGTCATCCAGAGCTCGAATGAATGCGCGAGTATCAACGTAGTCAAATGCTTCAATATGACCAATGTACTTTTCTTCGAGGGTGGACAGTTCTCCTGATTGTTTGATGTTACCGAAAAACTCTATCAGCATTGCATACAAGCTTTCGTCTTCAGAACGTCGAGTAAACCAAGACACAGGTTGATCTTCTGTAAGTTCGAACGCGAGCGCAAGATCGGGGTAAAGGCGTTGAGCTAGGGAAAGTTCCACCGAATCAGTCACAGTAAAACGTAACTCACCCTTCGATACGTATTTGAGTAAGTCTCTCGTGTCAGCATCACCAACAATTTCAAACTGAAGTTCTGGATACTGCTTCTTTAACGCTGTTAGGGTCGGAACATATTGCGATTGTTCAACGATCTTTAATGTTTGAGCGCCTGCATTTGTATCTTCGTCGGACTCGTCGTCTTTCGAGGCTTGGTATTCAATGAGTTGTTCGATATCACGTGGTCGAAGTTGCCCTTTTTTATATACCACTTGTTGGCTTACATAATAATAGGCAGGGCCTGGTCTAAATCGTTTGACTGCTTGTGACGTTTGATTTAAACCCGTAGCGATGATATCGATATCTCCTTTCTTAAGAGCAGGAAAAAGCTCAGCTTGGCGAAAGGCTGGTTTAATCTCGAGTTTGACGCCGAGCTGCTCCGCAAACTGACGCGCCAATTCGTAATCCAACCCTGCGGGACCATCGGGACCTATGTAGTAGGAAAGCTGATTGTTTAGCGTGCCAACACGAAGCACACCACGTTCTTGAATTTTTTCAAATTCACTTTTGGGCTCCGACTCAATCTGGCAAGCAGAGAGTAAAAGAACAGAAACTAAAATTAGAGCACTGCGCTTGAGCCGGTTGAAGTGACTTATTTGCATTAATAGGTACATCTTGGAAAATTTCTATTTGCCTTTATATCAAAGCGAGCTCATGGGGCAAAGTGAATCACACACTTATAACGTGACATTGTGTGTTTTATCGACATTTTAGTTGTAATTCAAATTTGACAAAAAAAATGACGCAAACGGTTGCCTTTGGTGTTACATCACAAAAACAATTACTATATAATGCGCTCGCAATGACGAGGTGGAATCGGCATAGGTTCGACAGGGATTATTTTAAGTGTCTGAATTTATTCCAATATCACCTTAATCAATTGCATAAGAGACCTAAGCACATGAGAATTTTGCGTGGCTCCCCAGCTCTTTCTGAGTTTCGTGTTAATAAACTACTGGAACTTTGTCGTGAACAAGATCTGCCTGTAACTGGCATTTATGCCGAGTTTATGCACTTTGCCGATCTAAAGTCAGACCTTGATGACCAAGAGTTAGAAAAACTTGAAAAGTTACTAACTTACGGCCCAACCATCGAAGAGCATGAGCCTGAAGGTCTTCTACTTCTTGTCACGCCTCGTCCTGGCACTATCTCGCCTTGGTCTTCTAAATCTACCGATATCGCTGTTAACTGTGGTCTGGATAAAGTGAAACGTCTAGAGCGTGGTACGGCTTATTATGTCGAGTCTTCAGTTGTTCTATCAGAAGCTCAAGCTGACGCTGTTAAAGCGTTAATTCACGACCGCATGATGGAAACAGTATTCACAGAATTTGAAGCCGCATCAGCATTATTTACTGTTGCAGAGCCTAAGCCTGTCGCACATGTTGATATCTTAGCTGGCGGTCGTCTTGCGCTTGAAGAGGCAAACGTTTCCCTTGGCTTGGCACTCGCAGAAGATGAAATTGATTACTTGGTCGAGAACTTTACCAAGCTTGGGCGTAACCCAAACGACATTGAATTGATGATGTTTGCTCAGGCGAACTCAGAGCATTGTCGCCACAAAATTTTTAACGCAGATTGGACTATCGACGGGGTAGATCAACCTAAGTCTTTGTTCAAAATGATCAAAAACACTTTTGAAACGACACCTGACTATGTGCTGTCTGCATACAAAGACAACGCAGCCGTTATGACAGGTTCTAAAGCGGGGCGTTTCTTCCCTGACCCTAAATCTCGTCAATACACGTACCACCATGAAGATACGCACATCTTGATGAAGGTAGAAACGCACAACCACCCAACGGCAATCTCTCCATGGCCGGGCGCATCGACTGGCTCAGGCGGTGAAATCCGTGACGAAGGCGCGACGGGTATCGGCGGTAAGCCAAAAGCGGGTCTGGTTGGTTTTACAACCTCTAACTTACGTATTCCTGGTTTTGAACAGCCATGGGAAACCGACTTCGGCAAGCCGGGTCGTATTGTGAATGCGTTAGACATCATGCTTGAAGGCCCTCTTGGCGGCGCGGCATTCAACAACGAATTTGGTCGTCCAAATCTATTGGGTTACTTCCGTACTTACGAAGAAAAAGTCACTTCTCATGCGGGTGAAGAAATTCGTGGTTACCACAAACCAATCATGATTGCTGGTGGTATGGGTAACATCCGCGATGAACACGTACAGAAGAAAGAGATCCCTGTAGGTGCGAGCCTAATCGTACTTGGTGGTCCGGCAATGAACATCGGTCTTGGTGGTGGCGCGGCGTCCTCAATGGCATCTGGTCAGTCAGCAGAAGATCTGGACTTTGCTTCAGTACAGCGTGAAAACCCAGAGATGGAACGTCGCTGTCAGGAAGTGATCGACCGTTGTTGGCAGTTAGGCGACGACAACCCAATCGCATTTATCCACGATGTGGGTGCAGGCGGTATCTCTAACGCATTGCCTGAACTTGTCGACGACGGTGAGCGTGGCGGTAAGTTCCAATTACGCGATGTACCAAACGATGAGCCAGGCATGAGCCCACTGGAAATCTGGTGTAACGAATCACAGGAACGTTACGTTCTAGCGGTAGCGCCAGAAAACATGGAAGCATTCGACGCAATCTGTAAGCGTGAACGCGCACCGTATGCAGTGGTGGGTGTAGCAACAGAAGAGCGTCATCTAACGCTAGAAGATTCTCACTTTGACAATACGCCGATCGATATGCCGATGGATATCCTGCTTGGTAAGCCACCGAAGATGCACCGTGACGCAACCACACTAAAAGTGGAAAGCCCTGCCATTGTTCGTGATGGTATTGAGCTTAATGAAGCGGTGGATCGCGTACTTCGTCTTCCTGCTGTTGCAGAAAAAACATTCCTAATTACTATCGGTGACCGAACAGTAACGGGTCTGGTTGCTCGTGATCAAATGGTTGGTCCTTGGCAGGTACCAGTAGCAAACTGCGCAGTAACAGCGGCAAGCTACGACACTTACCATGGCGAAGCAATGTCGATGGGTGAGCGCACGCCAGTGGCATTACTAGACTTTGGAGCATCGGCTCGCCTAGCCGTTGGTGAGTCACTAACGAACATTGCGGCAACAGACATCGGTGATATTAAACACATTAAACTGTCTGCGAACTGGATGTCTCCAGCGGGTCACCCAGGTGAAGATGCGGGTCTTTACGAAGCAGTGAAAGCGGTTGGTGAAGAATTGTGTCCTGCGTTAGGTTTGACTATCCCAGTTGGTAAAGACTCCATGTCGATGAAAACCAAGTGGGAAGAAAACGGCGAGAGCAAAGAAGTCACTTCTCCACTGTCGTTAGTTATCACGGCATTTGGTCGTGTGGAAGACGTACGTAAGACCGTGACTCCACAACTACGCACTGACAAAGGAAAGACTTCTCTAGTTCTTGTTGACTTGGGTAACGGCAAAAACCGCTTAGGTGCGACAGCATTGGCACAAGTATACAAACAGCTGGGTGACAAACCTGCTGACGTAGATAATGCAGAGCAGCTAAAAGGCTTCTTTGATGCAATGCAAGCGTTAGTACGTGATGACAAGCTAGTGGCTTACCACGATAAAGGCGACGGCGGTCTTTTTGTTACACTGGCTGAGATGGCGTTCGCGGGCCACTGTGGCGTAAAAGCGAACATCGCAAAGCTGGGTGATGATGCGCTAGCCGTTCTATTTAACGAAGAGCTAGGTGCGGTTGTTCAAGTTAAGAATGATGATCTAGATTCAGTTCTATCTACTCTGGCGGCAAACGGCTTAGAGGCATGCTCACATGTGATTGGTTCTGTTGAAGCTTCAGACGACTTTGTTATCACTTCTGGTGATGCAGTTGTGCTTGAACGTTCACGTACCGAACTACGCGTTATCTGGGCTGAAACAACGCATAAGATGCAAAGTCTACGTGATAACCCAGCGTGTGCAGACCAAGAGCACGAAGCTAAGAAAGACAACTCTGACCCTGGTCTAAACGTTAAGCTCAGCTTCGACGTAAATGAAGACGTTGCAGCACCGTACATTGCGAAAGGTGCTAAACCTAAGATGGCAATCCTACGTGAGCAGGGCGTTAACTCCCACGTCGAAATGGCAGCAGCGTTTGACCGCGCAGGTTTTGAAGCAACCGACATCCATATGAGCGATATCCTAACAGGCCAAGCGGTACTGGATGAATACCATGGCTTAGTAGCTTGTGGTGGCTTCTCTTACGGCGACGTACTAGGTGCGGGTGAAGGTTGGGCTAAGTCTATCCTGTTTAACGCACAAGCTCGTGAACAGTTCCAAGCCTTCTTCAACCGTGAAGAGACGTTCTCTTTAGGTGTATGTAACGGTTGTCAGATGCTATCAAACCTGAAAGAGCTGATCCCAGGTGCAGACTTGTGGCCACGTTTTGTGCGCAACGAATCTGAGCGTTTTGAAGCGCGCTTTAGTCTAGTTGAAGTTCAGAAATCTGATTCTGTATTCTTTGATGGCATGGCTGGTTCGCGTATGCCAATCGCGGTTTCCCACGGAGAAGGGCGTGTAGAAGTACGTGATGCAGAGCACCTAGCAGCGATCGAGGCATCAGGTACGGTTGCGGTTCGTTACGTGGATAACCTCGGTAACCCAACACAACAATACCCGAACAACCCGAATGGTTCGCCAAACGCGATTACCGGTTTAACAACAGCAGACGGTCGCGTAACTATCATGATGCCTCACCCAGAGCGCGTATTCCGCACAGTTGCAAATTCTTGGGCTCCGGAAGGTTGGGGTGAAAATGGCGCTTGGATGCGTATGTTCCAAAATGCCCGTAAGAATATCGGTTAATTAACCAAAGGTTAATCTAGCTTAAGTAAAGCGCTGGTTGAGAGACCAGCGCTTTCTTTTTTCTTATCACTCTTTTTTCTTCGTCGCTCTTTCTAGTGACTTGGCGAAACGTTGCTTTGTTCTGCCTCTTCTTTGTCATCTATTATCTAGCGTAAAAAACTTGCAGCGTTTAGATTACTTTTATGCTCTAATACCGCGCTTACCAAGGGATGGTGTTAAACAGCTCAGCTTAGATGGAGTTATCAAGTTGACCGAATCCCTGATTGATCCCTAAATCCCTTAGGAAATGAAAGAAATGTCTAAGAATCCAAAATTTGCTATCCGCGTCACTGAAAAACGTAACGGCTGGAGCGCAGAAATCACTCGCCAAGTGACATCTCGTAAGACTGTAGTATCAAAGCGTGAAACAGGCTTTGACAGCGAAGAGAAAGCACAAGCTTGGGCTGAACAAGAACTGGCTGGATTTATCCAAAACCAAGTGGTTCGTAACGAGCGTAAAGCAGCGCAACGTCAAGAGCGTGAAGCAGAACAACTAGCGGCAAAAGTTCGTAAAGAAGAAGCCCGCAAAGCACGTGAAACCGAAGTAGACACTGACGAAGAATAAGTTTAAATCGGTGAGATGGTGACGTTACCCATCAAACAAATAGTGAAAATGCCCTGAGTTTTGTCTCAGGGCATTTTTTATTTATATCGGCTAAAAACAATCCGACGATACGGACAAGCTAAACGTGCCGTCTTCAGGGGCTGCAAATTGTTTATTGCCAGGAAGAAGGTGAGGGTTATTAGCATAAGTGCGATGTGTCGATTTGACCTTTGCAGAATGTCTTTCCGGTAAATCAAAGTGTTGTAAGCCGTCAGATAGATCGTTTGCTTCACCGTAGTCGAAATGTGTTGCGACGTCTTTGGGCTGCTTGGCGTAACGACAGTGATCCGGCTTACCATCTT
Organism: Vibrio sp. 397; assembly: GCF_033339395.1. NCBI lineage: Bacteria > Pseudomonadati > Pseudomonadota > Gammaproteobacteria > Vibrionales > Vibrionaceae > Vibrio > Vibrio sp. 397. Next base: position 48,184 of record NZ_JAWOUN010000014.1, read on the forward strand.
CGTGCCAAGTTAAAGAGTTAGTTTTTGCATCTAGATTCAGGTTATTTGCTGTTGGCTGTGCGTAAAAATCTTCTGAAACTTGGTGCTTGCTTTGTTCTTGTAAGTAGTCTGCAATGTTCTCAGAAGCTTGCGCTAGGCTACCTACAGGGAAGAAGCAAATCAGAAGAAGCCGTGTTTTTAGATTGTTCATAATGTGTATGTAAGCAAAAGGAAATGATAATACTGATAAATAAAACGGCGTGCAATTATGGCCATTGGATACGATATAACAGGGCAGTTAATGTCTGCCCTGCATCTTTTAGGTATGGTTAGTATTGATAAGTGAGGTGCAGTTTGACTTCGCGACCAGGCGAAGGCACGCCATTAGATAGGTATGCTTCGTAGTAACGATCGGTTAAGTTTTTCACAACCGCGCCAACGCTCAAGCCTTCGACTTGTTGTATTTCCCAAACCACGTAAGCGTTTTGTAGCGTGTATTGCTCACTTGGCGATTTCACTTTTAAATTATTACCGCTTGCCTTGGTTTTGGTTTGCGCATCATACCAGCGGACTTCCCAGCCCGTACGTAAACCAGGAATCCATTCGTAACCTAAACCCAGATTAATGTTTAATGGCGGTACATCAGGATGATCATCATCTGAACCTGTAGAGTCAGATAGGCTACCTTTGTTTTTGCCGCGAATGTAACTTGCTGAGAAATTACTGTAGAAATCTTCAATCCGGTATTGTGAAATTAGCTCAAAGCCATAGTTTTTAAAGCCATCTAGGTTTGTATTCCAGCTTTGTAACTCAGTAGTATTTTTGTCGAGGTTTTCGCCCGTTCGTATATCAACTGTGTCGCTAACATCGTTATAGAACATAGTTAACTCTGTTGCGAGGTTATCGCGAGAGTTCACCAGCCCTTCCGTTAAGTTGATAACGCTTGCTTGATAAGCATGGATACGAGACACGTCCAGATTCAAAGCAGTAGCCGTAGCGGTAGCTCGCGCATATTGCACTGAGTAGATGTTATCAACGGTTGGTGCTTTTAAAGCGTAGGCGTAGGAGGCGTTTAAACGCGTATTATTGCTCGCATCAAAGTCGATATCCAAACGTGGGCTAAAGCCTTTATGCGTCGTTTCACCATAGTCATGTCCGGCAGCTGGATCATTATAATCCGGCGCTGCGTTCCCTTTTCCTTCACTCTTGATGTATTCGTAACGCAGAGAAGGTGTGATTGTTAGGCGGTCTGTTGCTTGATAGTGATCAGCAATGTAAGCGGCATAAATTGACTGCGTGCCAGATGGTTCGTAGTAAGGGGTGTACCAACCGTAGTTTTTCGCTTCATTACTGTCGTATGATGCGTTGAATACTAACGAGTCTCTATCGGTTTTTTGATATTGAAGCCCAGTGACTAGAGTGTGGTCTCCGAATTGTGCTTGGTTAAACACATCAACGTAGTCACGCTCGTAACTCAGCCATGACTCATGACCGTAACTGCCAACAGAAACGAACATTTTCTCGAATGCTACGTCAGGGCGAACCCAATGACGATCGTTTTCGGAACGTGCCATTTTGATATTGAAATCAATATACGGGTTAGTCGGCATGTAGTGGTAAGAGATGGTTGTGGTGTTGTCCGTGTATTTGTTATCGACGGTGTAAGCGTATTGGGCTTTTTCTAATGAGCCGTATTTCTTGATATTGTATTCGGTGATGTTAGGCATTTTTCCGCGGCGGTTAGCCCAAGGTTTACGACCTTCATCTTTGTAGCGAGTGTGGCTAATTTCAAACTCGTGATCGTTGTTTTCATAACCGACCTTTACGAGCATGTTTTCTTGCTCATAACCTGAGTAATCCAACGTTTCACCACCTCCGACTTTAATGTCATCAGAATCTTTTACCGAGCCATTCGCTAGAAAATAAAAACCAGTATCGTTTTTACCATAGAGTGTTAGCGTGTAGGCGTTCTCATCGCCGTTGGTGTTGTATGCACTTGAGATGCGGGCACCAAAGTTTCTTTCGCCGTACAGGAGATCATCGACACTTTTGGTTTTAATGCGAATGGAGCCACCAAACTTCCCGTTGAGTGCTCGATAGTCGTGCGCGCCCTTGATAATTTCTGCTTCGCCAATTAAGAACGGATCAAAAAAGAAGGTACCGTAGCGGTATTGTTGAAAGCCAATTGGAGCGCCATCGACAAAGACGGCGATATCGCTTGGATCATCAAAACCACGAATGTTAATACGTTCGCCACCAGAACGACCGCCACCATCTATTGATGCACCGGGAACGGCATCGATCATTGAGGCAAAATTAGAGTACTGTTGCTCTTCAATCTCTGACCAATTAATGGTGGTTTGCGCAGGCTCAGCAATGGTAATAGGTTTGGCATAACGAACGCCTATGACTTCAAGCTCTTCATTTGGCGCTGTCTCGGCATATGAATAAAGAGGGAAGAGCAAAGCCAGTGAAATGAGATTTACTTTGAATGGATGACTTTTTAATCGTTTCATATTGATGATTTATAGTGTTTTTATGAAGCTGGGATTATAAGAACATTATTACGATTAATAAATGATAATGAGATTAATTATCAAATGTGTTTTTGCGACGGATTGTAAAGTTTTTTATCCATTCGTGGAAACTGCGATGAGTATCGTTAGCTTACATAAAACAAAAAGCCCAGCATCATGGACGCTGAGCTTATTGGCTTTAAACAAGATAGTGCGAGCACTGTTGCTCCTTTTGAGCTAATCAGGCGCCTACTTGATAGGAATTACTGAGTTTCTAACGGTATCTGTCCGGTTGTCAGCGGCTCGGCATCGAATTCAGTGAGGCCTTCAATATAGCTTTCGACTGCTTGCTCTAAAGCATTATCACCTTGGTTAAAATAGGCAAGGTGGAAAATTGCATCGCCTTCGTTCACCAATGGTAATGTTTGTTGACCGATAACCAAACCACGCTTCGGGGCTTTTAGTTCTATCTCATCATGACCAAGAGGAGAGCTAATATAAGCGAGCGTTTCACCTTGTTCTACTTTGTCTCCCAGATTAACGACAGTACGCAAAATGCCGTTACCTGACGCGCGAACCCAGCTGGTGGACTTCGCTATGATAGGCTCAGGCAGCTTTTTCCTGCTCGCACGCAACATACCAATGGCTTGCATTACGCGCCGAACCCCGAGTACACCAGCGCTTATCGAAAGTGGATCAAAACGCAATGCTTCGCCAGCCTCGTAGGTGAGCACTGGAATATCGCATTTTTCTGCTTCACTGCGTAAAGAGCCATCACGCAATGCTGAATCAACAATCACTGGCGTTGCAAATGCTTGAGCAATACGCAGAGTTTCTGGGTTGCTTAAGTTTGCGCGGATCTGTGGCAAGTTCGTGCGATGAATTGCCCCTGTGTGTAGATCCAAAATGTAGTCACAACGCTTGGCAATGTTGTTAAAGAACCCGTGTGCCATACGAGATGCAAGTGCGCCTTTTTCACTGCCAGGAAAGCAACGGTTGAGATCTCGTCGGTCGGGCAAGTAACGAGATTTATGGATGAAACCAAAAACGTTAACGATAGGTACTGCAATGACAGTGCCTTTCAGTTTTTGTGGATCCAGTTGGTTAATGATCTGACGAACGATTTCTACGCCATTAAGCTCATCACCATGGATAGCAGCATTCACCATTAACACTGGTCCTTCTTGTTTCCCATGGATGATTTCCACAGGAATAGATAAAGGCGAATGTGTATATAGCTTCGCTGCTTCAAATTCGATCTCTAATCGTTGCCCTGGTTGTATTTGATGTCCTAAGAGCTCAAACACTTTGCTTTTTTTACTTCTGGCCATAAACCATCTCTGTCAAATGCGTCATCAGCAATGTAACAATTGCTGCAAAATCGCACTAATCATTCTCATTAAGGACACGACAAATTACTTTAATCGTCATGCGTGAAATTTTGGTATGTGTGAAGTTTTTGTTTTCAATATGATCTTTTCTATCAGTTTAATACATAACAAGACATAGAGAAGAGAGCGCAATAATAGCCTTAAAAAATGTGACTGTACTAAAAATAATACTGTTCATGGAGGACAAAAAAACGGACTTTTAACCCTACTTTTTATCCGATAATATCCGCGCCGAATTTGAGGTTTCACACTTTCTAACTAGAGGTTTTGATGAAAAAGGCAATTGCTAAAATTGGTGCATTGACTGCGGTAGCAGTTTCACTTTCAGGTTGCGTAGGTAGTAATGCCGTGACAGGTTATGTCATGGGGTTTAACTTGAAAGCTGTTGACAACCGTTACGCTCGAGGTGGCCTAAATATGCTTTTAGCGCCTGTTTATGGTGTCGCGATCGCAGCGGATTATATCGTGTTTAACTCTCTAGAATTTTGGACGGGTAAGAACCCGTTAAATGGTAAGCCACATATCTTCGATACAAAGGTAGATACTTACATTGATGTCAATCACCAGTTAGATAAATCGTTAACGACGGCACCAATTGCACCATTAGCGTATAACCGTGTCATTGAGCAGGGGCGAATGCAGCAAATCGATGAGAACACTGTTCAAATGGATATTACTTACAGCAACGGTGAAAAGGCGACACTCATGGGTGTACGCGATGGTGAGTTTGTTACTTACTACATTGATGGTGAAGTTGCTGCACAAACCTCAATGGATGAGTTAGCCGCTTACGCGCAAAACCGTGTGTAGTTGGGTTCAACTAAACCAAAAAAAGGGTGCCGTATGGCACCCTTTGTCGTTTTTCGTGATTGAATTATGCTTTCTCTGGAATCGCTTCTAAAAGCGCGACCATCTGTTCCCAGTACAACTGAACAGTATCAATCTTCACTTTCTCATCTGGAGAGTGAGGGAATTTTATTGTTGGACCGAAAGAAACCATATCCATGTGTGGGTATGGTTCTTTAAATAGGCCACACTCAAGACCAGCATGGATGACCATGATGTTCGGCTTATGACCGTAAATGCCTTCATACATATCACGGAAAATTGCCATGATCTCGGAATCTGCATCTGGCTTCCAGCCAGGGTAAGCGCCTGAGAACTGAATTTGTGCGCCAGCTAGCTCAGTAATCGAGCGCAGCATGCTTTCCACTTGGCTACGGCCAGAGTCAATGAGAGAACGAATCAAGCAAAGCACGGTGACTTTATTTTCTTCTGTGCTGATCACACCAACGTTTAGAGAAGTTTCAACAACGCCTTCCACCTCATCACTCATACGGATTACACCGTTTGGACAAGCGTTAAGTGCCGCAATGAATCGTTGCTGATCGGCGATTGAAAATACTTGCGCGTCAGTCGTGATCACTTCATTAAAGGTTACGATACCTGTTTCGATTTTACCCAATTCAGTTTTAAGCAGCTCAGTGTAGTGGTTGAACAGCTCAGCAAGCTTGTCTTGGTTTTCGACAGGAAGCGCGACAGTAACAAACGCTTCGCGAGGGATTGCATTACGTAAGCTACCGCCACGGAATTCGACTAAACGTAAATCAAGCTCTTGAGCATGACCGGCAAGGAAACGACCAAGTAATTTGTTGGCATTACCGCGACCTGTGTGAATGTCACAACCTGAGTGACCACCTTTTAGGCCTTTCAGCGTCAGTTGGCGTGTTACAAAACCTGCAGGCGTTGATTCTCGAGAAATATCGAAAGTCATGGTGCCATCAACGCCACCTGCACAACCCATGTAGACTTCGCCTTCTTGCTCAGAGTCTGTATTTAGAAGAATCTCACCCTCTAACCAACCAGCTTCAAGGCCAAATGCGCCAGTCATGCCTGCTTCTTCATCAATCGTCAGCAGAACTTCGAGTGGACCGTGCTTAATATCTTTAGATGCCAATACAGCAAGGCAAGAAGCCATACCAATACCGTTATCTGCACCAAGCGTCGTGCCTTTCGCAGTTACCCATTCGCCATCGATGTAAGGTTGGATTGGATCTTTGGTGAAGTCGTGTTCAGTGTCTTCGTTTTTCTGCGGCACCATGTCGATGTGTGCTTGAAGTACAACAGCCTTCTTATTTTCCATTCCTGGTGTCGCGGGCTTTTTGATGAACACGTTACCGGTTGGATCACGGCGAACGTCAAAGCCTTGCTCTGTTGCCCAGTTGATAATGTACTGTGCTAATGCTTCTTCATGTTTCGATGGATGAGGGATAGAACAAATCTTATCGAAAAACTGCCAAAGTGGAGCAGGTGATAAGGTACTGATCTCAGAATGGAACTCAGACACGGAGGACTCCTTTTGATGTGCTTTGCCAAATATATACCGTAAAAATGTTGTCAAGGTAGCATTAAATGCTAGACGATTTGGCCTTCAAATTGCCGTTAGCATACCACCAGATATGGAGTACGAGTAGTCGCGATCACAAGGATTTCTCTCAGAACTGTCACAGTTTGTGAATACAATAACAAGCACTATGTGTTCTCTATCATACATTCTGAAAGTGGCTTTATTTTTTAATTCATAAAATTGTAATTTAATTACATATAAACTTTGATAAAGGTCAATTTATGTATTTTTTGTGATTCCAATCACTAAAATGCTTGTAATTAAATTTCTTGGTGGTATATTTGTAACCAGCTTCTGAGAGAAGAATGAAATGCTCAAAGGATGAGTCCGTTTTATCGCCTCCAAGGAACCGAGAAATCAACGAATGTTTAATTGATTTAAAAGGTGATAGTTATGAAAGGTTTACCAAGTACAATGTTCTGGAATAGCAAGTCTGTTTACACCGGTAACTTTGTATACCCAACAAGCTTTGGCTACTAAGTGAAGTCAACGCATGTGACTCGAACAGTTTGTTCACCCCTATAAATTGGAATTTTTTTTCAGTGATAGTGCTGACATGATTCACCGCCACCCAAATTGGGTGGCGTTTTTTTATCTCTATTTTCTCTTCCTGACTCACTTATTGCCATCAAAGCCTTCTTCTATTCCCCATTCTTCGGTTTTATCGACTTTTCCATCAAATCTGTTAGATACCATGTTAAAAATGGGCCTTTTTCATCTGAAAGTTTAGTACATTGCTCAGTTTTTATTCTCTTTTAGGGAACTGTGTTATCTAGGTTACCTATTGTTTTGTAAGAATATATTCCTTTGCCTACTTTGATAGGTTAGAGAATGTGTTTCATATCCAAAGAAAAAAAAACGCATTAGAGTGAAGATTCTATCTAGAATTTGCTATTTGATAACTTTATAATTCCCGCCAATCGATTACGCAACCGTTTACTTTTTTACCTTTACAGGATTCGATCATGCTCGAGAGGCTTTTTAAACTCAGTGAAAATGGCACAAATGTGCGTACTGAGATCATTGCAGGTGTTACGACCTTCCTAACTATGGCTTACATTATTTTTGTAAACCCAGCGATCCTGTCGGATACCGGTATGGACCGTGGTGCCATTTTTGTCGCGACTTGTCTTGCTGCCGCAATCGGCTGTTTTATTATGGGATTTGTTGCGAATTACCCAATCGCACAGGCACCAGGAATGGGCCTGAACGCATTTTTCACTTACTCTGTTGTATTGGGAATGGGTTATACGTGGCAAGTTGCGTTAGCGGCTGTATTTGTTTCTGGCCTTCTGTTCATTCTTTTAAGCGTATTTAAGATCCGTGAGTGGATTATTAACTCGATCCCGCATTCTCTACGAACAGGTATTTCAGCTGGTATTGGTCTTTTCTTAGCGTTTATCGCATTAAAAAATGCAGGTATCGTCGTTGATAACCCAGCGACATTAGTTTCTATGGGAGAGATCACATCATTGCCATCTGTATTGGCCGCGATTGGCTTCTTTCTTACGATTGCACTGGTTCACCGTGGTGTGAAAGGTGCGGTGATGATCGCCATTCTTGGCGTTACAGCGCTTGGTCTTCTATTTGGTGATGTGCAGTGGGGCGGTATTATGTCAACGCCACCAAGCATTGCGCCAACTTTCATGCAACTGGATTTCTCTGGTTTGTTTGAAGTAGGCATGATTTCCGTCGTATTTGCTTTCCTATTTGTCGATTTATTTGACACCGCAGGTACGCTCGTTGGCGTTTCTCAAAAAGCTGGTCTAACTGATGAGAATGGCAACATCCCTCGTTTAAACAAAGCGTTACTTGCAGACTCAACAGCAACGTCAGTAGGTGCATTACTTGGTACCTCCAACACGACATCTTATATTGAAAGCGTTTCTGGTGTAGCTGCGGGTGGGCGTACTGGTCTAACAGCCGTGGTTGTTGGTGTACTCTTCCTACTTGCTCTATTGTTCTCACCACTTGCGGGTATGATCCCTGCTTATGCAACGTCAGGTGCGCTATTCTATGTGGCGATCTTGATGCTGTCTGGGCTAGTAAGCATTGATTGGCGTGACCTAACTGAAGCGTCCCCAGTTGTTGTGACTTGTTTAGTTATGCCGCTAACATTCTCGATTGCAGAAGGTATCACGTTAGGCTTTATCGCATACGCGGCGATCAAGTTATTCAGCGGTAAGGGCCGTGAAGTGTCGATGAGTGTATGGGTGATGTCAGCCATCTTCATCGTTAAATACCTCGTCGGTTAATTTCTCGAGCAAAAAGCCAGTGTGGATTTATTCACGCTGGCTTTTTCTTTTTTACGTTGTTCACAGAAGACGGTTTTTCTGCGGAATAGGCAGAGAATTTTGATATCACCGTTGGTATTAGCGGTGTGTTTCGGTAGAATAATCGTTTGCGCAGCTTGAAATCCTCGTCTCCAAACATTTTGGAGAAGTTAGTGAGCATTCCGCTTTTGAGTGACTTCGCTAGATTTTGAGGATGCATATTTTCAAATTATTAGGTTATTACAATGAGTAAAAAATTCATTATCACTTGGGATGCAATGCAGACTTACTGCCGTGAACTGGCTGAAAAACAAATGCCAGCTGAGCAATGGAAAGGAATTTGGGCGGTAAGCCGCGGCGGTTTGGTTCCTGGCGCTATTTTGGCTCGTGAACTTGGTATTCGTTATGTTGATACAATCTGTATTTCAAGCTACGACCATGATCATCAGCGCGATATGACGGTACTAAAAGCACCTGAAGGTGATGGCGAAGGTTACCTAATCGTTGAAGACCTAGTAGACAGTGGTGATACAGCGCGCAAACTACGTGAGATGTATCCAAAAGCGAAAATGATCGCTGTGTGTGCGAAACCATCAGGCAAAGAGCTGCTGGATGATTACGTTGTAGATATTGCTCAAGACACTTGGATCGAGCAGCCTTGGGATATGTCAATCCAGTATGCTGAGCCAGTAAACCGCAAGCAAAAATAAGCGCGGTTAAAGAATATTGAGAAATGCCCCTTTATAGGGGCATTTTTTTTATTATGATATTAAATCATGCTAATAGCCTAGGGTTCTTCCTATGTCTGAAGACGTCAGTAAAAATCTTTCCGAAACTTTGTTCGTGAAACATAAGCAAGCAAAAGAAACCTCCGCGCTTACCCAGTACATGCCGACCAGTAAAAAAATACTTGATGAACGAGAAGCGCAGGGTGATCGTGCTTGGTATCGTCATTTGCGTCGCTTGCAATGGGCTTGGCAAGGATTGTCTCCGATCGAAATGGAAGGCGTACTGTCCAAAATTGCTTCATCTTCTCACTCGCGAACCAATGATGATTGGTTAGACACTGTAATGGGTTATCACAGTGGTAACTGGACATTTGAGTGGATCAAGCTTGGTATGGATCATCAGAAGCGAGCAAATGAAATGCAAGGAGAAGAGGCAGCGGATGAACTCTTCACTGCTTCTTTGTGTTTTAGTATTGCAGGCTACCCACATTTAAAAAATGATAACTTGGCATCGCAGGCTCAAGTACTGGCAAACAAAGCGTATTCTGACGGCGCAGAAAAAACTAAGTACACCATCAAGCAAATTGAAGTGCCTTACCAAAATCGCAAAATCATCGCGAACCTCCATTTACCAAGAACGGATAAACAGTTGCCTGTGGTCATGGTGAGCGCTGGTTTGGATACTCTACAAACCGACATGTGGCGTTTGTTCCGTAATCGTCTTGCACCGCGAGATATTGCAATGTTAACCGTGGATATGCCTTCGGTAGGGCATAGCTCTCATTGGCCCTTGACCGAGAATTCAAGTTGCCTACACCAAGCGGTATTGAATGAGCTTTACTCGCTACCTTGGGTTGATCATCACAAAGTGGGGTTAGTTGGGTTTCGTTTTGGTGGTAATGCCATGATCAGACTCTCTTTTGTCGAGCAGGAAAAGATCAAAGCTTGTGTCGCTCTAGGCGCACCCGTACATGATATTTTTACTTCCCCTCAGAAGTTACAAAAAATGCCGAAGATGTACTTAGATCTTTTGGCTTCCCGTTTGGGGAAAAATGCGGTTGATATTAATAGCATGGCAGGTCAGATGATGGCGTGGTCATTGAAGGTTCAGGGCTTCCTGAGCAGTCGAAAAACCAAAGTGCCTATTTTGGCTTTGAGTCTTGAAGGCGATCCAGTGTCGCCACACAGTGATAATCAACTTGTTGCTCTATTTAGCCAGTATGGTAGAGCGAAAAAAATCAGTTCCAAAACAATTACAAAAGGATATGAGCAATCCCTCGATTTAGCCATAAAGTGGCTAGAAGATGAATTATTAGGGTGACAATTCTCCTAAATTAGTTAAGAGTGATATATCTGAGCAAAAAATAAGCTCATGATAATTAAAAATAATAATCATTCTTGGGTGTTTACTTTTAACTATGAAAACGGAGATTCATATGTCAGAGACGACTCAGGGCCCGACTCACTTTCGCTTGATGTCAAAGTTGAAGGCGATAGGGCCTTACCTGCGCGAACCACAATCGCAAGAAGGGCGCTATTATTTTGATTGTTTATCTGTATGTGTAGACGACAAAAAATCGCCTGAGAAGCGTGAATTTTGGGGCTGGTGGATGGATTTGGAATCCATCGAGGGAGGCTTTACTGCTAAATATCATATTGGCAAGTACAACAAAGAAGGGCAATGGGTATCTGAAGCCCTTCCCAAAAAAGTGGTAGAGGAAGTGTATCTCACGCAGAGCACATTCCATCAAAAGCTGGTTGATACTTTAGAAGAACACTTCAAATTAGAAGTCGAATATCACACGGAGTCTTTCGATTTCGCTTAATTTGGTTGTTTTCATTTAATACCAAACAAAAAGGTGCGAAAACGCACCTTTTCTCTTGTTAATTCCCTATTTGATTGTTAAAACATCCTCTCTTTATTTGTTTTTCACTTCAGAAGACATCATGACAACGAATCAACAAAATGCAGTTGTTTCACAACCACAAACTGTCGTTGTGAAACTGGGTACAAGTGTGCTGACAGGCGGCACTCTGGCACTCGACCGTGCACACATGGTTGAGTTAGCACGCCAGTGTGCTGAGCTTAAAAAACAAGGCCATTCAATCGTAATGGTTTCGTCTGGTGCGATTGCAGCAGGCCGTGAGCATCTTGGTTACCCCGCATTGCCCAACGAGATGGCGAGTAAGCAGTTACTTGCCGCGGTGGGGCAGAGCCGCTTGATTCAAACCTGGGAGTCTTTGTTTGGTATTTATGGTATCAAGATCGGCCAAATGTTACTAACCCGTGCCGATTTAGAAGATCGTGAGCGATTCCTTAACGCGCGTGACACTATTAATGCGCTCGTCGCGAACGATATTGTTCCTATCGTAAACGAAAATGATGCCGTTGCGACTAGCGAGATTAAAGTTGGCGATAACGACAACCTTTCCGCTTTGGTAGGCATTTTATGTGGTGCAGATAAGCTCTTGCTTTTAACGGACCAAAAAGGTCTGTTTACTGCTGACCCTCGTAAAGATCCGAACGCAGAGCTTATCAAGGAAGTAAAAACCATCGACGACACGCTGCGTAAAATCGCAGGTGGAAGCGGTACAACATTGGGTACTGGTGGTATGGCTACGAAGCTGCAAGCCGCAGACATCGCTCGCCGCGCAGGTATCGAGGTTATTATTGCTGCTGGTAGTGCGCCGAATGTTATCTTTGACTCTCTAAGTGCTGAACCTCAGGGCACGCGCTTCCTACCTTGCGCTGAAGCCTTAGAGAACCGTAAACGCTGGATTCTAGCGGGACCTGCGGCATCGGGCGACATCGTTATTGATGATGGTGCAGTCAATGCTGTGGTCGGCAAGGGCAGTAGCCTACTTGCTAAAGGGGTCATCAAAGTTAGTGGTGACTTCGCACGAGGCGAAGTGGCGCGTGTAACAAACGCTCACGGTAAGTTGGTGGCTCGTGGCATCAGCGCCTACTCAAGTGATGACCTAACTAAAATTACTGGTAAACACAGTAAAGATATCATCTCTATTTTGGGGCATGATTATGGCTCTGAGGTGATTCACCGCGATGATTTGGTCGTCATTCAGGAATAGAATTAGAGGGAAGCAAAGTGGATTTAACGAATATGGGTAAAGCTGCTAAAGATGCAGCTTTCGAATTAGCGACAGCGTCAACTGCGCAAAAGAACCAAGCATTAGCCATCATTGCTGATGAGCTAGAAGCAAACTCTGCTGCTATTTTGGCGGCAAACGCTAAAGACATCGAACTTGGCCGTGAAGCGGGTTTAACCGATGCGCTGCTCGATCGCCTTTTGCTTAATGAAGAACGACTGACTGCAATTGCGAATGATGTTCGCAACGTCATTAGCTTGAACGATCCTGTAGGCAGCGAAATAGACAGTAAGGTACTGGAAAATGGGATGTCACTGTCTCGTCGTCGTGTGCCGCTTGGTGTCGTGGGCGTAATTTATGAAGCGCGTCCAAACGTAACCATTGATATTGCAGCGTTGTGCTTGAAAACCGGCAACGCAAGCATTTTACGTGGTGGCAAAGAGACCTTTTTCTCGAATATGGAATTAGTGAAGGTTATTCAGTTTGCGCTCGCAAAGGCGAACCTTCCAGCCGCTTCTGTGCAGTACATTGAAAAACCAGATCGTGAGCTTGTTTCTCAATTGCTTAAGTTGGACGATTACGTCGACATGATCATTCCACGCGGTGGTGCTGGCCTACACAAAATGTGTAAAGAAAACAGCACGATTCCGGTGATTATTGGTGGCTTTGGTATCAGCCATATCTTTGTCGACGAATCCGCTGATCTAGAGAAATCCCTGAATGTGGTTGAGAACTCTAAAGTTCAACGTCCATCTGCGTGTAACTCATTAGATACGCTGCTCGTGCATGAAAAAATTGCAGCGCAATTCCTACCAATGATCGTAGAGCGCATGAACGATAAAGTGACCTTCGTGACAGAGCCTAAGGCAAAAGCACTGATGGCTCAAGCAACACAAATTCGCGATGCTGTTGAAGGTGACTTTGATACGGAATGGTTGAGCTACACTCTTGGTGTAAAAGTTGTGTCTGATGTGAAAGATGCCATTGTTCATATGCGTGTCCATAACGCGAGCCACTCAGATGCGATCATGACCAATAGTTTGGAAAACTCAGAACTGTTCATCAATTCTGTCGGTTCGGCGGCGGTTTATGTGAATGCTTCAACGCGCTTTACAGACGGTGCGCAATTTGGCCTTGGCGCAGAAGTCGCAGTATCTACGCAAAAGCTACATGCACGCGGTCCGATGGGCTTAGAAGAGCTAACTAGCTACAAGTGGGTTGGTAAAGCGAACTACTTAGCACGCAGTTAACACATTCGACGAGATCTTGAGTGAAAAAGGGGCCTTTGCGCCCCTTTTTGTTTTGTCTAACATACCAATTCCGCTACACTACATGAGCTTTTATTTCGGTTTGAAAGCGTTATACCCAAATAGCTTTAATAGAGTCCGTATAACCATGAACGCGTGGTTATCCGTGATTGCTCATGAGGTTATTTTGGTATAGATATGGAGGTGATATGCATTGTCCTTTTTGTTCCGAGAACGATACCAAAGTTATTGATTCCCGCTTAGTGGCTGATGGCCATCAAGTTCGACGTCGCCGTCAGTGCTTGGCGTGTAGCGAGCGTTTCACTACGTTTGAAAGCGCAGAGTTAGTGATGCCTAAAGTGATCAAATCGAATGGCAACCGTGAACCATTTGATGAAGATAAAATGGTTGGCGGTATTCAACGAGCTTTAGAGAAACGCCCAGTGAGTGCCGATTCTATAGAGTTAGCGATCAGTATGATCAAATCACAACTGCGTGCGACGGGTGAGCGAGAGGTTCCGAGTGAAATGATTGGTAATTTAGTCATGGACCAGCTCAAAGAGCTCGATAAGGTGGCTTACATTCGTTTCGCTTCCGTTTACCGCAGCTTTGAAGATATTCGCGAGTTTGGCGAAGAGATTGCCCGCCTAGAAGACTGAGTAGCTCATGACTCAACACACTCCTGAAAGCGCGTTTTCTGATTTAGATTTCGCCATGATGTCACGAGCTATTAAGTTAGCGAAACGTGGCATTTATACCACCGCCCCTAATCCAAATGTAGGGTGTGTCATCGTTCGTGATGAAGAAATTGTCGGTGAAGGCTATCACCATCGTGCTGGTGAGCCGCATGCCGAAGTGCACGCGATGCGCATGGCGGGTGAAAAAGCAGTTGGTGCAACCGCTTATGTGACGCTAGAACCTTGCTCTCATTACGGCCGTACACCGCCATGTGCCGAAGGGCTGATTAAAGCGAAAGTGGCACGTGTGGTTTGCGCCATGGTAGACCCAAACCCGAAAGTTGCAGGTCGCGGCATCCAGATGTTACGTGATGCCGGAATTGAAGTTCAAATCGGCTTGTTAGAGCAAGATGCCCTTGCCCTTAACCCTGGTTTTATAAAGTACATGCGTACAGGCATGCCGTTTGTTCAATTAAAAATGGCGGCCAGTTTGGATGGGCAAAGCGCACTCAATAATGGTCAGAGCCAATGGATCACCTCCCCAACGGCCCGCCAAGATGTGCAGCGTTATCGAGCAATGAGTGGTGGCATTCTTTCTACTAGCAAAACGGTGATTGATGATAATGCATCACTCAACGTGCGCTGGGATGACTTACCTAATAGTGTTCAAGCGCAGTATTTACAAGAAGAGCTTCGTCAACCAGTACGTGTAATCTTAGATCGTCAGAACCGTTTAACTGATGCGCTCAAGCTGTTCCATACCGATGGAGAGCGAGTTATTGTTCGCTCTGATGGAGACTGTATCCCTCTATTGGACAGCGCTGACCAAATTGACTTATCAACGACATTAAAACGTATCTCTGATGAGCACCATATCAATCACTTATGGGTTGAAGCTGGAGCTACGCTAGCGAGTGCGATGATAAAGGCTAATCTTGTAGATGAGCTCATTGTTTACCTTGCGCCAAAACTCATGGGCAGCGATGGTCGGGGGCTTATCGGTGCTTTAGGGTTAAGCGCTATGGCTGACGTCATAGATTTAAACATTACAGACGTTCGTATGGTTGGGGTAGACATTCGCATCACCGCCACCATAAAACGTAATGAAATTAGATAAGAAATAGTATGTTTACAGGAATAGTAGAAGCAGTTGGCAAGTTAGCTGCGATTACGCCGAAGGGCGAAGACATCACCGTCACGGTTGAAACGGGTACGCTTGATATGTCAGACGTTAAGTTAGGCGATAGCATTGCGACCAATGGTGTTTGCTTAACGGTAGTTGACTTCGGAAGCCACTATTACAGTGCTGATCTGTCATTAGAAACCTTGAAGAAAACGGGGTTTGCTGAATACCAAGTAGGCGATAAGGTGAATCTAGAAAAAGCCATGTTGCCAACAACGCGATTGGGTGGACATATCGTTTCTGGCCATGTCGATGGGGTTGGTGAAATTGTCGAACGCAATTCAGTTGGCCGTGCGATAGAGTTTTGGGTTGCAATGCCTGCGGAAATTAGCAAGTACGTTGCAGAGAAAGGCTCGATTACTGTTGATGGTATTAGCCTAACCGTCAACGACTTACGTAAAAATGCTTTTAAGCTGACGATCGTTCCTCATACGAGTGAAGAAACTACGATTGACCAGTTTCAAGTGGGGCGCAAAGTCAACTTGGAAGTTGATGTACTTGCGCGTTATATGGAGCGTTTACTGCAAGGACAACAAGAAGATAAGGCCGAGTCTCGTATCACGATGGACTTTTTACAGCAAAACGGTTTTGCATAAGTCTTGGGAGTGGCTGCGTGAGGCATGCGATAAAGAGCAGACTCACAGAACACCGCGAGATTCATTGACTTGCTTAATGCAAAGCTCAAACTATTGACCTAACTAGCATTCACTGCAACGTAATTTTTCATTGCTGTCGCAATAACAAATTTAGAATAACGGGATAACAGACTATGCCAATCAGTACGCCACAAGAAATTATTGATGATATTCGCGCAGGCAAAATGGTCATCCTAATGGATGATGAAGACCGCGAGAATGAAGGTGACTTGATCATGGCTGCCGAGCATATTACGCCGGAAGCCATCAACTTTATGGCAACCTATGGCCGTGGCCTGATTTGTTTAACCATGACCAAAGATCGTTGCGAAAGTCTAGGTCTGCCACCAATGGTGCAAGACAATAATGCGCAATACACCACCAACTTTACTGTTTCGATTGAGGCAGCAGAAGGGGTAACGACGGGTATTTCAGCCGCAGATCGCGCACGTACCGTTCAAGCAGCAGTCGCGCCAAACGCTAAAGCTGCGGATTTGGTGCAGCCTGGTCACATCTTCCCTCTCGCAGCTCAAGACGGCGGTGTACTGACTCGCGCAGGTCACACTGAAGCTGGCTGTGATTTGGCTCGTCTTGCTGGTTTAGAGCCAGCATCGGTGATTGTTGAGATCTTAAATGACGACGGCACCATGGCTCGTCGCCCAGATCTAGAGATCTTTGCAGAGAAGCACGGTATTAAATTGGGCACTATTGCTGACCTAATTGAGTACCGCAATAACACTGAGACAACGATTGAACGTGTGGCAGAGTGCAAGTTACCGACAGAGTTTGGCGAGTTCACGTTAGTCACGTACAAAGACACCATTGATAACCAAGTGCACTACGCAATGTGCAAGGGCGATTTGAAAGAAAAAGCGCCACTGGTTCGCGTTCATCTTCAAGACGTTTTTACCGACTTACTACGTAGCGATCGTAATGCAGAGCGCAGCTGGACACTAGATAAGGCAATGAAACGCATTGGTGAAGAGGGCGGTGTACTGGTTGTTCTTGGCCATGAAGAATCGACCGATCTACTTATTCATCGCGTGAAGATGTTCGAAGCGCAAGACAAAGGTGAAGCACCAACGCTTGCTAAAAAACAAGGCACGTCTCGCCGTGTTGGCGTTGGTTCACAGATTCTTGCGGATCTCGGTGTACATGATATGCGTCTTCTGTCATCGACCAACAAAAAGTACCACGCGTTAGGTGGTTTTGGTCTGAACGTTGTTGAGTACGTCTGCGAGTAACAACCGAACAATAAGTTCCTAGTCTTTGACGTGCTTAACTCGTCAATGGCTAGGAACCAGTGATTTGCCTCCAATTTCCATTAGATATTGCTCACAAATTTGTGCTAGAATCCGGCGATTCTCACTTGATGAACATATTTCACTTATAAATAGAGTTAAAGGAAAGCTTATGAAAGTGATCGAGGGTGGCTTCCCAGCGCCAAATGCAAAAATTGCTATCGTTATTTCTCGTTTCAACAGTTTTATTAACGAAAGCCTACTTTCTGGTGCGATCGATACACTAAAGCGTCACGGACAAGTAAGCGAAGACAACATCACGGTTGTGCGTTGTCCAGGTGCCGTAGAACTACCTCTAGTAGCTCAGCGTGTTGCTAAAACTGGCAAATTCGACGCTATTGTTTCTCTAGGGTCTGTTATTCGCGGTGGAACGCCTCACTTTGACTATGTTTGTAGTGAAATGAACAAAGGTCTAGCACAAGTGTCTATGGAATTCAGCATTCCAGTAGCATTTGGTGTTTTGACTGTTGATACGATCGATCAAGCGATTGAACGCGCAGGAACCAAGGCTGGTAATAAAGGTGCAGAGGCTGCACTAAGCGCACTTGAAATGATTAATGTACTATCTGAAATTGATTCCTAATGGGGGCCAGTGTGAAACCAGCCGCACGTCGTAACGCACGTCAATTCGCTCTACAGGCGATCTACTCATGGCAAATTACTAAAGAGAATGTTGCCAAGATTGAAGAACAGTTTTTGTCTGGCGACAAATACGATGAAGAAGAACTTCATGCATCTGAGCCAGCGCTTGCTGCTCCAGAGACAGACGTAGCTTACTTCCGTGAACTATTAAGCGGTGTTGTACTTAGCCACGCTGAGCTAGATAGCAAAATTCGTCCATACATCTCTCGTCCTATGCAGGATTTAGATATGATGGAACTTGCTCTTCTTCGCCTTGCTATGTACGAGATGACTCGTCGCGAAGATGTTCCTTACAAAGTTGTTATCAATGAAGCGATTGAACTTGCAAAAGTTTTTGCAGCAGAAGATAGCCACAAGTTTGTGAATGGTGTACTTGATAAAGCAGCACCTCACATTCGTAAGAAATAACGATTTCTTCAATGAAAAGGTCAGCACATGCTGACCTTTTTTGTATCAAAAGCTTTTACATCAAAAAGTAAGTGAATTATGTCTGGTGAATTTAATCTGATAGACAAGTATTTCGTCGGTCGTCAGAGCCAACGTAAAGATGTCCATCTAGCCGCTGGTGATGATTGCGCTTTGGTCAAAGCGCCAGCTAATGTTCAGATTGCGATTAGCACGGATACATTGGTAGCTGGAACGCATTTCTTAGCCGACGCGAACCCAGCATGGGTCGCACACAAAGCATTGGCTTCTAACATCAGTGATTTGGCGGCGATGGGCGCAACGCCTGCGTGGGTGAGCTTTGCATTAACGATGCCTGAGCCAGATGAAAAATGGCTTGCTCCTTTCTGTGATGCATTTTTCGAACTGGCTGATTACTATGGTATTCAGTTAATAGGCGGTGATACCACCAAAGGGCCATTGTGTCTGACACTCACGGTGCAAGGTTTTGTACCTGAAGACAAAGCGCTCACGCGATCCGGAGCCAAGCCTGGGGATTGGGTATATGTAACGGGAAACCTTGGCGATGCAAAAGCTGGCTTGGATGTGATTCTAGATGACTCTCTGCGCAGCAGAGCCGGCGCGGAAGCACTAGAGCGAGCTCATTACCTTAGTTCTCCGCGTGTGCTTGCTGGACAAGCTCTTGTTGGCTTAGCCTCGTCGGCGATAGATATTTCAGATGGTTTAATCTCTGATATTAAGCACATTTTACAGCGATCTCAGGTTGGGGTTAGTATTGATGTCTCTCAGCTACCGATCTCTTCAGAATTAGTCCAGTTTTTAGATGATAAGATCAGCGCGCAGCAGTATGCTTTAGCAAGTGGCGAAGAATACGAGTTGTGTTTTACCGTGCCGGAGCAAAATCGAGGCTCGTTACAAAGCGCTTTATCTCATACTGGCTGTAAGGTCACATGTATTGGTCAAATCCGACCAAATGGAACCTTCGAGCTGCATGATAACAATCAACCACTTGATTGGGACTTAAGTGGCTTCGACCACTTTAAATGATCTGAGCTAAGCTCTAGCCAAGAGCCTGTTACTATTGAGTAACTCGCAGGCATGACGATTGAAACCAAACTAGCAGTATAGGTTTAAGGATATGACCAACCCTCTTTCTCTGATTTCATTAAAGAATCCGTGGCATCTATTGGCGACGGGTTTTGGCAGTGGATTATCCCCGTTTATCCCTGGAACAATGGGCACACTGGCGGCCGTGCCTTTCTTTTTGCTGTTGGCACAATTACCATTTACGGCGTATGTCATTGTTGTTCTGATTTCGTGTGTGATCGGCATTCAAATATGCCAAGTGACGTCTGCAGACATGAAAGTACATGATCATGGTTCAATCGTATGGGATGAGTTTGCGGGCTTTTGGATTACGATGAGTATTGTACCTGCACTGAATATTCCACTCACTGAATGGAAGTGGTTGATCACTGGCTTCATCTTATTTCGTTTTTTCGATATGGTAAAACCTTGGCCAATTGGGTGGCTAGATAAGCGAGTTCACGGTGGGCTGGGTATTATGGTTGATGATATCGTGGCGGGAATTATGGCTGGTGTTGCCCTGTTTCTAGTCGCAAAATACGCTGGCTGGATGAATTAAACCATGAACTAAACACTGGACGTAAAAAAGGGATGCCATGAGCATCCCTTTTTACATGCTATTTTGCTAAATAATCCAAGATGGATTTTTCAATTCCTTTTGCATCGAGACCAAGCTCTTCATGCAGTTCATCTTGTGTTCCCTGATGAATAAACTCATCGGGTAAACCTAGGTTTAAGACTGGCTTAATGATTTTATCTTTCATCATGAACTCAACGACACCCGCACCTGCACCACCTGCGATAACATTTTCTTCTAACGTCACGAGCACGTCATGATCTGCGGCTAATTGACGAATTAATGCTTCATCGAGCGGCTTCACAAAGCGCATATCAGCAACAGTGGCGTTAAGGTATTCTGCCGCTTCTAGCGCGTTACCCAAGAAAGTACCAAAGCTCAGAATAGCAACTTTTTCACCTTGGCGAACCATGCGCCCTTTACCGATTTCTAACGCCGTAAACTCAGTTTCGATTTCTACGCCCATGCCGCTACCACGAGGGTATCGAACCGCACTCGGGCCAGAATGCTTATGGCCAGTGTAAAGCATTTGTCGGCACTCGTTTTCGTCGCTTGGCGCCATGATCACCATGTTCGGAATACAGCGCATAAAGCTCAAATCGAACGCACCTTGGTGAGTTTGACCATCTGCGCCAACGAGACCTGCGCGGTCGATCGCAAACATCACTGGTAAGTCCATGATCGCGATGTCGTGGATCAATTGGTCATAACCACGTTGCAAGAAAGTCGAATAGATAGCAACGATTGGATGATCGCCCGCAATTGCCATGCCTGTTGCCAGTGTCACTGCGTGCTGCTCAGCAATCGCCACATCAAAGTATTGGTCTGGATACTCTTTTGAGAAACGCACCATACCTGATCCTTCGCGCATTGCTGGCGTAATTGCCATTAGCTTAGGATCTTGGGCCGCCATGTCACATAAAAAGTCACCGAAGATCTTTGAGTAAGTTGGCTTACCGCCACTGCTCTTCGGCAGACAATTATGCGTTGGATCGAATTTAGGAACACCATGGTAGCCGATAGGATCTTTCTCGGCAGGCTCATAACCTTTGCCTTTCTTGGTCATGATGTGCAGGAATTGAGGGCCTTTGAGCTCACGCATGTTTTTTAGCGTTTTGACGAGTTCATTGACGTCGTGTCCATCAATCGGGCCAATGTAATTAAAGCCGAACTCTTCGAACAGAGTACCAGGCACTACCATGCCTTTGAGGTGTTCTTCCGTACGGCGAACCAACTCTTTAATAGGTGGAACACCAGACAACACTTTTTTACCGCCTTCACGGATAGAAGTGTACAAGCTGCCAGAAAGTACTTTCGCAAGGTGGTTATTCAGGGCGCCGACGTTTTCTGAAATCGACATTTCGTTGTCGTTCAAAATCACCAACATATCAGGATGAACGTCGCCAGCGTGGTTCATGGCTTCGAATGCCATGCCTGCTGTAATTGCGCCATCACCAATCACACTGACGATTTTGCGACCTTTACCTTCTTTTTGTGCGCTGATGGCCATGCCAAGACCTGCACTAATCGATGTCGAAGAGTGGCCGACAGATAAGGTGTCATATTCACTTTCTTCACGCCAAGGGAAAGGGTGTAGACCATCCTTTTGGCGAATTGTTGGCATTTTATCGCGACGTCCGGTGAGGATTTTGTGCGGGTAAGCCTGATGACCAACATCCCAGATCAATTTGTCGATAGGGGTGTTGTAAACATAATGCAGAGCGACAGTTAGCTCTACGGTGCCTAAGCCAGACGCTAAGTGTCCGCTAGATTGGCTCACTGAATTTAGCAGATACGTTCGCAGTTCATCACACAGATTTGGTAATGTTTCTTTCGGAAGAAGACGTAATTCTTCCGGTGTATTTGCTAACGCCAGTGTTGGGTACTTTGAAATATCAAGAGTCATATAAATGCGCGCTTATAGTGTTAATTTTTGCGCTCGATGACATATCGGGCGAACTCTTCGAGTAACTGAGTATTGTATGGGATAGCTTCCAATGCTTGAAGTGCTTCCTGTAACAGAGTGTGAGCTTTCTCTATGGCTCCCTCTAAACCCAGCAGGGAAGGATAAGTGCTCTTATTCAGACCTTGGTCGGAACCTTGAGGCTTACCCAGTGTTTCTGTGTCACTGATGATATCAAGAATATCGTCTTGAACCTGAAACGCCAAACCAATTGCTTTTGAGTAGCGCTCCAAGTGAGGTAGAACCTCGATACCTTTCTCACCAGCAGCTAATGCACCTAATTTTACCGCACAATCAATCAGAGCTCCGGTTTTTTTACGGTGTATCTCTTCCATTTCTTCAAGAGAAACTTGGCGATTTTCCGCGCCTAAATCTAAGGCTTGCCCTACACACATGCCGCTGGCACCAGAGGAATGCGCTAAGGCTTTGATCATATTGATGCGTTGAGCTTCTGCCGCCGAGCTTAATTGACCATCAGAAATAATAGTGAAGGCAAGAGTTTGTAGTGCATCACCTGTCAGTATTGCGGTTGCTTCATCAAACTTAATATGACAAGTTGGTTGACCTCGACGCAGTTCATCATCGTCCATGGCTGGCAGATCATCATGAATGAGTGAGTAGGCATGTATACATTCGATAGCAGCGGCGGGGGTGTCTAAGTCTTCAGGTTTACAGCCGAGCATTTGACCTGTGATGTAAACAAGAAAAGGGCGAACGCGTTTCCCACCTAGCAAAAGGCCGTATTTCATTGCTTGAATCAATGGCTGCTCTTGATATGGAAGCTGATCGAGCCACAAATTCAATTGCTGATTGTTTCTTTGTTGAAAAGACGTCAATGTCTGTTGCATCACATTGCTCACTACTGATTGTTATTCTGAATCTGGTTTGAAGTCACTCAGTGGTGCTTCATCATCTTCACTAAGAAGAATGCTCACGCGCTGTTCGGCGTCGCTTAATTTAGTTTGGCCTGCACGAGCTAAGGCAATGCCTCGTTCAAACTTACGCAGGGCATCATCTAGAGCAAGATCGCCATTTTCTAATTGATCAACTAAGCTATCAAGCTCTTCAATGGTTGCTTCAAAGGTCATGTTTTCTGGTTTCTTGACCGCCATCTTTTTTCTGCCTTAATCAAGCCTCGGGTAAGATGCACGAAAGTTACCTTAGCCTAGTAACTTGGTCAAATTTAACCTTATATAATTGTCACAAAATTAGCGTTCAACGAGTCTAAGCGATGAAACCCCATATTTTGGTTGAGGTTGTTAAGTGTAATTTGTGATCCATTAGCTAAGATTTTTCTAAAAATTCTGCGCGAGTTGTCGATACAGGTAATAATCCGCCCAATGGCAGTATTTGAGTATAGCGTGAGGAGTGCTTTGTGGATTTAGCAACCCTATTAGGTTTGATTGGTGGTTTTGCATTCGTCATTATGGCGATGGTGCTTGGTGGCAGCATCGGCATGTTTGTCGATGTCACGTCGATCCTTATTGTCGTTGGTGGCTCAATATTCGTTGTGTTGATGAAGTTCACAATGGGACAGTTTTTTGGTGCGACAAAGATTGCTGGCAAAGCCTTCATGTTTAAAGCGGATGAACCCGAAGACCTGATTGCAAAAATTGTGGAAATGGCCGACGCGGCACGTAAAGGTGGTTTTCTTGCTCTTGAAGAGATGGAAATAAACAACACATTCATGCAGAAAGGCATTGATCTACTGGTTGATGGCCATGATGCCGACGTTGTGAGAGCGGCACTCAAAAAAGACATCGCGCTTACGGATGAACGACATACGCAAGGTACTGGTGTATTTCGCGCCTTTGGCGACGTTGCTCCTGCGATGGGAATGATTGGCACCTTGGTTGGTCTTGTTGCGATGCTTTCAAACATGGATGACCCTAAAGCGATTGGACCAGCAATGGCCGTTGCACTCTTGACCACATTGTATGGCGCGATCCTGTCCAATATGGTGTTTTTCCCTATTGCGGATAAACTTTCTCTTCGCCGTGACCAAGAAACGCTAAATCGCCGTTTGATCATGGATGGCGTATTAGCGATTCAAGATGGCCAAAACCCGCGAGTGATCGATAGTTACTTGAAGAACTACCTCAATGAAGGTAAACGTGCCCTTGAGATTGACGAGTAACTTGGAGAGTCGTGATGGATGATGAAGATAACAAATGCGATTGTCCGCCACCTGGCCTCCCGTTATGGATGGGGACATTCGCAGATTTGATGTCGCTGCTGATGTGTTTCTTTGTTCTTCTGCTCTCGTTTTCTGAGATGGATGTACTGAAGTTCAAACAAATTGCAGGATCAATGAAATTTGCCTTCGGTGTGCAAAATCAGCTTGAAGTGAAAGACATTCCCAAAGGCACTAGCATTATTGCCCAAGAGTTTCGACCGGGTAGGCCGGAACCTACTCCGATTGATGTTATCATGCAGCAAACCATGGACATCACTCAGCAGACGCTTGAATTCCATGAAGGAGAGTCTGATCGAGCTGGTGGCACAAAACGTGATGAAGGCAAGTTAACGGGTGGGCAATCGCCAGAAACGTCAACTCAAAACAATGAGTCTGCCGAAGCGGACATGCAACAACAGCAATCTAAAGAGATGTCGCAAGAGATGGAAACCTTGATGGAAAGCATCAAGAAAGCCTTAGAACGAGAGATTGAACAAGGCGCCATTGAAGTTGAAAACCTCGGTCAGCAGATTGTTATACGTATGCGTGAAAAAGGTGCATTCCCAGAAGGTTCGGCCTTCTTGCAGCCTAAGTTTCGCCCTTTAGTTCGTCAGATTGCAGAGCTAGTAAAAGATGTGCCAGGCATTGTTCGAGTATCTGGCCATACAGACAATCGACCGCTAGATTCGGAGCTTTATCGTTCTAACTGGGATCTCTCTTCTCAGCGCGCAGTATCAGTCGCGCAAGAGATGGAGAAAGTGAGAGGCTTCTCTCATCAACGTTTAAGAGTACGAGGCATGGCGGATACTGAGCCCTTGTTACCGAATGATTCTGATGACAATCGCGCACTTAACCGACGGGTTGAAATCAGCATTATGCAAGGCGAGCCTCTCTACAGCGAAGAAGTGCCGGTAATTCAATAACTAGGCTTTAGTTTTAAGTCAGTAAAGAGATAAGAAAGCGAGCAGATTGCTCGCTTTTTTTGTTTTTCCAATCCGCTTGGGTGTATAATCTTGCGCCTTAAAAGTGAGCTCAGACTACTTTTTGTGACTGAAACGCGGTTTTACTGCGTATGAAGTATTGAAGTTGAGTGTCACTCTTTGTTGATTGCGAAACTAACCTGCGAATTAGACTATGAAATTTATTGTAAAGCCCCATCCAGAAATTTTTGTAAAAAGTGAATCTGTGCGTAAGCGCTTCACAAAGATTTTAGAGTGCAACATTCGTAACATCATTAAGAGCCGCACGGAGTCTGTCGCGGTATTTAACCGTCGTGATCACATTGAAGTGACCTCTGATAGTAACGAATTCCACGCTGAAGTTCTTGAGGTTTTGACTCATACACCAGGCATTCACCACGTACTGGAAGTGAAGCAAACTGAATTTAAAGACTTGCACGATATCTTCGAGCAAGTGCTAGAACTCAACCGTGCTGCACTCGAAAATAAAACCTTTGTTGTACGTGCGAAGCGTCGCGGCAAGCATGACTTTACCTCTATTGAACTAGAGCGTTATGTAGGCGGTGGTTTAAATCAAGCGATTGAAAGCGCTAGTGTTAAGCTACGAAACCCAGACGTGACGATCAAGGTAGAAGTCTCGAACGACAAGCTAAACCAAGTATTGTCTCGTCATAAAGGCCTAGGTGGTTTCCCTCTGGGTACGCAAGAAGACGTGTTAAGCCTGATCTCAGGTGGTTTCGATTCTGGTGTTTCAAGCTATCTTCATATCAAGCGTGGTTCAAAAGTACATTACTGCTTCTTTAACTTAGGTGGTCCAGCACACGAAATCGGCGTTAAGCAGGTTTCTCACTACCTATGGAACAAATACGGTTCTTCAGCAAAAGTACGTTTTATCTCAGTTGATTTCGAGCCTGTGGTTGCGGAAATCCTAGAGAAAGTCGATGACGGCCAAATGGGCGTGATCTTGAAGCGTATGTTTATGCGTGCAGCAGGCATGATCGCCCAGAAGATGAAGATCGAAGCATTGGTAACAGGTGAAGCGCTAGGTCAAGTATCGAGCCAAACGCTAACCAATCTACGCCATATCGACAACGTAACAGACACGCTGATTCTGCGTCCGCTTATCAACTGGGATAAAGAAGACATCATCAATCTAGCACGTGAAATCGGCACAGAAGATTTCGCGAAGACAATGCCAGAATACTGTGGTGTTATCTCTAAGAAGCCAACCGTGAAAGCGGTGAAAGGCAAGCTAGAAGCTGAAGAAGAGAAATTCGACTTTAGTATCCTTGAGCAAGTGGTTCAAGAAGCTCGCATGATGGACATTCGTGATATTGCGAAAGAGTCTGAGCAAGCCGCACCAGAAGTAGAGCAAGTTCAAGCGGTAGAAGAGCACGCGGTTGTGCTAGATATTCGTAGTCCTGAAGAGGAAGACGATAACCCACTTGAAATCGAAGGTGTGGATGTGAAACATATCCCTTTCTACAAGCTGGGTACACAGTTTGGTGACTTAGACCAGTCTAAGACATACCTACTTTACTGTGACCGCGGTGTGATGAGCCGTCTGCAAGCGCTTTACTTGCAAGAGCAAGGCTTCAGCAACGTAAAAGTTTACCGTCCATAGCTGACTGTTAAAATACGTTAAAAGGCGCAAATTGAGACATCAATTTGCGCCTTTTTTGTTTTTGATCGCGTTACAGACAACCATTACTTAGCATAATGTTGAGGCTTATCGCAAAGCCATACACTTTGTGTTGATATAACGATAATTAATCCGAAAGAAGAGTAATAAAGTGATATTGCTGCCAGATATGCGGATGAGATTTTTGATAGATAAAAAAACACCGCCTAATTTAGGCGGTGTAACAAATTTGACAGACAGGTCAAAAATAAATACAGGAAGTATATGTTTTGTCACAGGGAGTGTGGACAAAACATTATGGTAGAAATCTACCTAACTCGAAATACGAGTTTGCAAACACAACATCGCAACAACGAAGCCAATTGATTTCCAAAGAAATCAAGCCGTTCAGGCCCGTGTTGCGGGGTGAAATATAGAATTTATCTGGCTGTTCGACAACGGACATTTTATAATGTTTCAGATTAAAAAAACTAATCCTATTAGAGGTCCCATATGTCTCGCAGATTGCCTCCATTAAATTCGCTTCGAGTCTTCGAAGCGGCTGCTCGTCATCTCAGTTTTACACGAGCAGCAGAAGAGTTATTTGTTACTCAAGCCGCGGTCAGTCACCAGATTAAAGCGCTTGAAGAGTTCTTATCATTGAAGCTCTTCCGTCGACGTAATCGTTCTTTGTTGTTAACAGAAGAAGGCCAAAGTTACTTTCTCGATATCAAAGATATCTTCACCTCGATTGCGGAAGCGACAGATAAGGTGTTGGAACGTAGCGAAAAAGGGGCATTGACGATTAGCCTACCGCCGAGTTTTGCTATCCAATGGCTTGTACCTCGTTTGGCCGATTTTAATGCTCAAGAGCCCGATATCGATGTACGTATTAAAGCCGTAGATATGGATGAAGGCTCACTGACTGATGATGTTGATGTGGCGATCTACTATGGCCGTGGGAACTGGCCAGGTTTGCGAGCAGATAAATTGTACCAAGAGTTTTTGATCCCACTTTGTTCACCTTCATTACTTTTGGGTAACAAACCATTAGAATCTTTAAGTGACCTCAAATTACATACTTTGTTACACGATACTTCGCGTAAAGACTGGAAGCAGTTTGCTCGTCATTACAACATTGAAGGCATCAACGTAAACCACGGTCCTATTTTTAGTCACTCAACGATGGTGCTACAGGCTGCTGCGCACGGTCAGGGGGTCGCGCTCGGTAACAACGTACTCGCCAAACCTGAAATGGAAGCCGGACGACTCATTGCACCATTCGACGAGGTGTTGATATCTAAGAATGCATTCTATGTGGTGTGTCATGAACAGCAGGCAGATATGGGCCGAATCGCAACGTTTAGAGATTGGATGTTAGCAACCGCGAGAAAAGAACAAGAGGAAGTATTGGATGAATCACTGGATAGCTGAGGGGCCTGAAAACGGACCGCTGTTTATTTTTGCTCACGGCGCAGGTGCGGGGATGGAGCATGACTTCATGACAGCTGTCGCCAAAGGATTAGTGGAGCAAGGTATTCGTGTAGTGCGTTTTAATTTCCCTTACATGGTGAAACGTTCGGAAGATGGCAAAAAGCGTCCGCCCGATCGCGCGCCAAAGTTGCTCGAAGCATACAGCGAAGTGATCGCTCACTTTACTTCTTCTCCCGTGGTTATTGGTGGTAAGTCAATGGGCGGTCGTATGTCGAGCTTGTTGGCTGAAAATGAGCTGGTGGCGGGCATTGCCTGTTTAGGGTTTCCATTTCACCCGCCAGGAAAGCCAGAGAAATACAAAGGCGAGCACTTAGCAACCATTGAGAAACCTACGCTGATTCTTCAAGGGGAACGAGACACCTTTGGTAAGCGTGAGGAATTCGATGATTTCGTCCTTTCGTCACAAGTAACGGTGAGCTTTTTACCTGATGGTGACCACAGCTTCAAACCGCGCAAGATCTCAGGTCATACTGAAGTGGGTAACATTGCACTCGCGATAGAGCAGTTAGCGGCGTTTATAAAAGAGGTGTACAGTGAAAAGTAAGTGGTTACTCTCATTCTCTGGTTTGTCTGGGCTGCTTTCGGTCGCTCTTGGAGCATTTGCTGCTCATGGGCTAAAAGCGACACTGGCCCCTTATTTGCTCGGTGTATTTGAGACCGGAGTTCTGTATCAATTTATTCACACGTTGGCGATTGTGTTTTGTGCCATTCTGCTTCTGCTCAATTTGGGACAAAAAGCACAAAAGTATTTTTTCATTGCGGCGATTTGCTTTATTATCGGCATCTTTTGTTTTAGCGGCAGTCTTTACGCGCTGGCGCTGACGGGCATTAAGTGGTTTGGGCCAATTACTCCTGTGGGAGGATTACTGTTCATGATTGGTTGGTGTCTGTTCTTTTTTGCTGCGTTCAATATCAAAGAGGTCTCCAAGTGAAACAACTAATGCTCTATTGCCGTTCTGGCTTTGAGAAAGAGTGTGCTGGTGAAATTCAGGACAAAGCGACACAGTTGGAAGTGTATGGCTTCCCTCGTGTGAAGAGAAACTCAGGTTATGTTGTCTTCGAGTGTTACCAAGATGGAGATGCCGACAAACTTGCGAGAGGTTTAGACTTTAAGTCTTTAATTTTTGCTCGACAAATGTTTGCGGTAGCAGCTGAGTTTCAATCGTTGCCAAGTGATGACCGCATTAGTCCAATTTTGAATGAACTAGCAGACATTGAAGCATTCCCTCGTTGTGGTGATTTGAGAATTGAAACGCCAGATACAAATGAAGCGAAAGAGCTACTGAAATTCTGCCGTAAGTTTACCGTCCCAATGCGTCAAGCGTTGCGCGGCAAAGGCTTAATGCTGAACAAAGATAACGCGAAAAAACCAGTACTGCACATTTGCTTTGTTGAGCCTGGCCACTGTTACGTTGGTTACTCTTACACTGACAACAACTCACAGTTCTTCATGGGTATCCCTCGCCTTAAATTCCCAGCAGACGCTCCAAGTCGTTCAACACTTAAACTGGAAGAAGCATTTCATGTCTTTATTCCACGTGAAGAGTGGGATGAGCGTTTGGCACCAGGTATGTGGGGTGTGGATTTAGGTGCATGTCCAGGCGGTTGGACGTACCAATTAGTGAAGCGCTCAATGTTCGTTCACTGCGTTGATAACGGCATGATGGCAGACAGTTTGATGGAAACTGGCCAGATCAAACACCATATGGTGGATGGCTTTAAGTTCGAACCAGACCGCAAGAACGTAACATGGATTGTTTGTGACATGGTGGAAAAGCCAGCTCGTGTTGCTCACCTGATGGGACAGTGGCTGTTAAAAGGTTGGGCAAAAGAGGCCATCTTTAACCTTAAGCTGCCAATGAAAGGGCGTTATGACGAAGTGCTGCAAGACCTTGAAAATCTGAAGCAGTTCCTCATTGATAATAAGGTAAAGTTCAAGCTACAAGCTAAACATTTGTATCATGATCGTGAAGAGATCACGATTCATATCCAATGTCTGTCGAATATTTCACCTTACTAACTTTATTCCCTGAGTCTTTTGGGGATAGTGATTAGAATAGAAAAAGCGCCTTCAAATGGCGCTTTTTTAATATCTGAGTGTTTCATGGTGTGAAACTACCATCGGGCACTACTCCGCTTTTTTTGGCCCTAAAAAGCGAATATCTTGCAAGTTAAAGCCTAGTTCTATATCGCACTTTAAAGCGGCGACGCGTTTACATAAACGAGCAGACTCAATGTGCTCATCCAATTTTTTACGGTATTTCGGTACGAGATCTTCACTAGCGTAGGCAGCTTCAATACTCTCAAACTGAGTGAGAATCTCTTTCGCTGCTTTCGGGCCAATTCCAGGTACGCCCGGAACCTGGCTAGAGCTTATCCCTGTTAATCCCCAGTAATCCGCTAGTTGACTTGGTTTTACGCCGAACTCTTTTTCGATAAATGGTTCATCTAACCAACGATGTTGGAAATAATCACGGATTTGTAGGGTAGGGGAAAGTAGCTGGCAGTAACCTTTGTCAGTCGAAACGATGGTGACTTTTTCACCATGGCTGGCCACTTTCGTTGCGAGTGTAGCAACCAAATCATCTGCTTCATCGCCTTCAGACAGCAATGAATCAATACCTTGCTCCCACCACGCTTGTTGAATCGCATCTAACCCTTGCAGTAGTGGCAGAGGCATTGGTTTTCGGTTTTGCTTATAGTCAGGGAGAATTTCAGCGCGCCAACCTCTGTCTTGTTCGTGGTGATCAAAAACTGCGATGATGTGTGTCGGGTTGGCCTCTGACAGAATGCGAGTGAGGGTTCTTTGCGTTGTGGTTATGGTTCTTGCTATGTCGGTTGGATCTGGTTGTGCTGAGTGCACTCGGCGGATCAGGTTTAGGGCATCAATGATAACAAGATGAATAGACATAATGACTTAGCAATAAAAAAGGGGCGTAATGCCCCTAGTGTAACGAATGCTAGCCTGACTATCGACCACCAATTTCCGGGTGAGCGATTCGATAACACGGTTCGTAGTCTGAACCGCCAGGTAATTTCATTCGGTGCTGTTCGACAAAGTCTTTTAGCAACTTATCGAGTTTTTTCATGAGGACTGCGTCGCCATGAATGGTGAAAGGCCCTCTACGTTCTATTTCTCGAATGCCTTCAGCCTTTACGTTACCTGCCACTATGCCAGAGAAGGCTTGACGCAAGTTGGCCGCTAAAACTTGCGGTTCTTGATCTAGGCTTAAATCCAATTGTTCCATCGACTCATGAGTAGGCTCGAATGGCAGTTGGAAGTTTGGCTCAATTTTCAATGACCAGTTAAAGCTGTACGCATCGCCTTTCTCTTTTCGGTGAAGGCGTACCGAGTCCATGGAGCGTTTCATAATACGAGCGACTTCTGCCGGGTCGTCAATGATGATCTCGTAGTGCTTTTGCCCTTCCTCACCAAGTGTGTCGCGAATGAACTCATCAATAGAGCGGAAGTACTCTTCACTCTCTTTTGGTCCTGTTAATACGATAGGCATTGGTTGATCGGCGTTATCCGGGTGCATCATGATGCCAAGAATGTACAGTAGCTCTTCCGCTGTGCCCGGGCCTCCTGGGAAAATAACGATACCATGAGCCATACGGACGAAAGCTTCCAAGCGCTTTTCGATGTCGGGCATGATGACCAGTTCATTTACTATTGGGTTTGGTGGCTCGGCCGCAATAATCGAGGGTTCGGTTAAACCAAGATAACGTTGCTGAGTATAACGTTGCTTTGCGTGCCCAATTGCTGCACCTTTCATCGGCCCTTCCATTGCGCCAGGGCCGCAACCTGTACAGATGTTAAGTTCACGCAGGCCCAGTTCGTTACCCACTTCACGTGTGTACTGATACTCCACTCCATTGATAGAGTGACCACCCCAACATACGACAAGATTCGGTGCGATACCTGGAGTTAATGCTCTGGCATTACGAAGAATGCCGAATACGAGGTTCGTAATGTGAATTGGGTTAGTAAGGTTGAGCCGCTGGGCGTCTGCCAAATGCATGTTTACGTAAACGATATCACGCAATACGGAGAACAGATGCTCTTGGATACCTTTAATTATTTCGCCGTCAACAAAAGCGTGCTCTGGCGGATTAGTCAGCTCAAGCTTAATACCACGCTCACGACGCACGACGTTGACATCAAACGATTGGTATTTATCGAGCAGTTCTTTCGAGTTATCGGTATGGCTACCGGAGTTCAACACCGCTAATGTGCAATTACGGTACAGCTGATAAAGTTCACTCGAGGCTGTGTTCTTTAAGCGCTCTACTTCTAGTTGAGATAGCAAGTCCATGCTACCAGCGGGGCTTATATGGGTAATCATAACGCCTCCTTGTGTTGCATTAATTTGAGGGAAAGTACCAACTTACCTTTTTGGTGTTATACGTATGGTTTGATGAAAGGTAGTTGGCCGATTTGGTTTTATGGTTATCAACTCCCAAGCAACCTCAAGATGATACATTTGCCTTTTATAAATACATCATCTTGAAGTGACTTGGGTTTTTACAGCTTAGCAGACTAAAAGGGAAGAAATGTGATAACTCGTTGAAAATGGGTGGTTATAAAGCGAAGATTGCACCAAATTTGGTTTGTTTGCTCGCTTTTTGTACGAATCTTAGCTCCAGTTAAGCTGGTTTGTTCCACGTTTTTTAGCGTCCGCAAGCATCTTGCCAAGACGATCGAGCACATACTCTGGCGTATCGGACTCTTTGAAAGACGTCGATACAGCAGCTAAGGTAATCATGATATTTTGCTCACGGAACTTAAAGGGTAATTGGCTAATATCACGCTGGATATGCTTAATAAGATCCAGTGTGTATTCTTCAGATTGTTCCGGGACGAGTAGAATGAACTCCTCGCCACCAAAGCGAGCCACTGTTTCCGTTTCTGATACGCGCTTGTTAATAGTACGAGCGATGATCTTCAGCGCTTTATCGCCAGCCGTATAACCATAGCTATCATTCACCGCTTTGAAATTGTCTACATCAAACAGCACAACACGAAGGTTTTGCTGAGAGCGAATCCAACGGCGATACTCTAGCTCTAGTCGATCGTTAAATGCAGTGCGGTTATAAACTTTAGTCAGCGGGTCGAGCAACATACGCTGAGCTTGGTCATCTAAGCGTCGACGATAATCTTGCGTAGTTTCAAATACCGCTTCGAGTTGGTTCTTACTGTAACTTAACCGCTCTTGCAGCGCTTGCTCTCGCTCTTCCGTCATTTTCAGTCGCTCTGTCAGCGACGCCATTTTTTCGAGAAGAGGCGTGATTTCTTTTTTCACAACCGCGATATCTTGAGCTTGATTAAGTGACTTTTGGCTTAATTCAACCAAGCTGTTCATTTCTGTGTTGAGCTCTTGGCGGTGTTCAAAGTAGGTATGATGCTGGTCGACGTTCTGATGAACGGTTTTTAGGTTACTTGCGAGAGAAGTGTTCAGCTGATCAAGGAATTGGCTAGACGCCTCGCGCTCGAACTTTGTTGCTTCGACAACCAATTTCAGCGTTGAGAGCGTAAGCTCAATGAGAGACTCGGCACTCACGCCAAGGAGCAACTTAGCGCGAATATCCAGCAATCTATCGCCTGATTCTCCCTCGAAATCAAGCTCTGTAATAGTATGTTGGAGGTCGCTGGCTAAGCACTCAAGCTGAGATCTGTCGGGATTGTTTTCAAATTCACTAAGATGTAGACGTGAATTAGACGTGATGATTTTCAGAGCGCGTTCGTAAATACTCAGTAGCTTAGTGGCTTGATCAGCTTTATTGCTGGCGTGAACTTCAGAGAAACTCATCAGGTTCCGTAGTTCACGTTTTAACTGCGCAGGTAAGCCCGTGACACGTTGCAGTGTTTCACCACTGTGCTTGATTTGTTCGTCAAGGTAACCGTTTTGTTTATCCATCGTCTTCGACTGCTGTTTGAGCATCCTCTCTAATACCGCTAAACGTGGGATAAGAGTACTGATATCTTTTTGATGTTGCAGCTCTTGTTGGATTTCAAACAGGTAATTGGATACCTGGGTATTCGAACCCTGGCAAGCTGAAGACAATGATGCCACAACGCGTTTAAGAACTTGTTGTTCACGTTTGAATTTGAGTGAAGTATCACGATGTGTCAGTCTGAGTTGGTCAAGTTGACAACTCAGCTGATGAAGCTGCGACTGAATATCGGATTCCAAGATTCCCATGAAGTGACTACGGTTAAGTCCATGTACTACTGACAATTATCCGATAATAACAAAAAACGTTATAGCGTCATTAGTTATTATGTCTAACAGGCGTTTAATTATCCATTTTTTAATATTTTCTTGATGTCGTCCTCATTCTTGTAGGACGAATGGATCTTAATCAGGCCTTGGCTAATGGCATGCTGACAGGCGGTTCTTATGTTACCCGTTGCAAAGCTCGCGGCGGGTGCGTTATCGATGGCTTTCAAGAAAACCCAGTGGCTTTGCTTATCCTTCAAGCTGACTTCTCGCGCAATGTGAGTCGCAAGCAGCAACAGATCGAGTAATTCCTCGTCGTTAATTGCAGTGTAGGCTCGTGGTAAGAACGGATAATCGCTGATACCCATGCGAATAATGCGGTTGACGTTGTGCTGCTGAGCGAACTCATCCACCCAAGTCTGGAATTTCTCGAACATGACTTCGGCAGAAGCATCACGGTCAGCGTTCGGTTCTATGTAGAGTAAGTTCGCATCTGAGAAATGGTAAAGACGCGACGGTTTTTCTATTTTTTCCGCAAGGAAGTCGCCAAATGCCCGTTCTAGTTCTAGACCTGCCTTATAGCCGTTATGGACGTACATGCTTCGTAAGAATGGCAAATCGATCATAACAAAGCGTAGGCGATCATTAAGTGGTTCGTGGATCAATTCACCCATTTGCCATTGCTCGAAAGTTTCGCTCGACTTTTTCAATGAGCGAGAAAGCTTAACATTCAGCATACGCAAGTTACGTAAACGAGAGCGAGAGTGGGTGAAGAGGTCGTTACGCAGTTTTTCGATTTCACTTGCTTGGCGCTGCATAATGACACCACGGCGCATAATGAACAAAAACATGACCAAGACAGTAATAAACAATGCAAATGAGATTTTCTGGAATTTACGATGCTCTCTTTCCACTTGCTCTAAGCGTTCTGATTGACCGATGTAATGGATGGTTTGTTCGGCAAATTCTTTTTGCTGACGGAACGCATCCTCACTGATTTGGTTAAGCTGCTTTTGTTCTAGACGAACGAGGTTGGTGTATTTTTTATAAGCTTGCAGAGAAAGTTTGTATTCGCCTGCCTGCTCGTAACCCAACCCAAGTAAACGGTATGACTGCTGCTTAATGAAGTTGTTATTTTCAGGTGACTTTTCAGCAAGTGCTAACGCCAGCTTAGCATTAGTAATGACGTCTTTACTGTCATTTTGATGATAAGCCAGACCTGACTGAAGCAGGGCAGCCTTTGCTTCAAGCTTAGGAATATTGGTGTATTCTAAAAGCTCTTTAGAGCGGTCTAAGTACTGCTCTGCTAGCGCGTAGTTATAGAGTTGTAGGTAGGTAGCCGCCAAGCTTAAGCGAATTTTAATGATTCTATTGATGTTCTTACTGGTACTTTCATGGTCAAGCACGTTGAAGTAATGCACTAACGCAAGGTTAAACTTACCCTGATAAAAGTAGATGTCGCCCATTTGCTCTAGGACGTCCGCTAGGATCGGAGAGCTAGGGTAAGAGTCATAAAAATCTGCGGCTTGAGATAAGTATTCGATCGCTTTGTCGTACACTCGTCGCTCCTGGAAGAGCCTAGCCAAAAGGCGATTCACTTTTGCTAATCTTGCACCACTGTTACTTTCAATAGATTGCCAATAACCGTATAGCAGCTCTGACAAAGCCAAATTGTATTTCTTGCTATTGAGGTAAAACTCGCCGACGGCTGTGTAGTAGTCGATCAAGGCTAACTCAGAGCGGCTATCGTCAAGCATGGTCTTTGCTTCAGAGTACAAGTTTTCCGCTTTAATGATATCGCCACTATGTGAAGCGAGGAGTGCTCTTTGCATCACTAGTCGGTAGCGAACGCTGTCGGTGCGTTGTAATACGGCATCGGCTTCATCGAGCTGTTGTTCAATTTGGTTAAGCGTGTCTTCCGCTTTTGAGTAGTTTTCGTCGTACATCCAAATCATTTGGTTGCGCATCAGCTGGAGATCTAAGTCCATGTACGGCAATTGATATTCTTGCGCTAAGCGTTCCGCTTTATTTAGGTGCTCGATAGCCGAACGAACATTACCCATGGCGTAATCTGCCTGAGCGATAATCTTGTGCGCTTCGATGGTGCTGCTTGGTGTGCGAACGCTACGATCTGTTTCGTCGCGAGACATGGCTGAAGGGCTGTCACTTTCTTTGCGTTCTGTTAGCTCACGCTGTGACAAATAGTTGGTTGCCGCTTGTTTTGCTTGTGATGGTTCTATTTCCGCCAATTGTTGTGCTTCGTTGAGTAACGCGGACGATAAAATGGTTGCATGAAGTGGCTGTACAAACAGCAAGCAAAGAAAGCCAATCAATTTGAATAGACGCGAACTGTCCCAAAACATCCTTTCGTTCCCTCGAACTGTTTTTAGATATGGCGATAACGGCGAAAAGCCTCAATTAGCCGTTTAAATGCGGGTTGAAGCCATTTGATATAGTAACATGCTTGGACAATAAAAACGTCCGGCAACCCTTTAGATTGCCGAACTTATTTCTGTTGCCTATGCGCTTACTGACGAGCCATACGGTGATTGTGAGCTGGCTTATCTTGTTCCGTTGAGCGGTAAGGGTTGATATCCAAGCCTCCACGGCGCGTATAGCGGGCAAATACGGTCAGTTTGCTTGGTTGGCAGTATTTCATTAGATCCGTAAAAATACGCTCTACACACTGTTCGTGGAACTCATTGTGCTCGCGGAAAGACACTAAGTAACGTAACAGCTTCTCACGAGCTATTTTTGCGCCGTGGTAGCGAATTTCTACACTGCCCCAGTCGGGTTGGTTAGTGATCAAACAGTTTGATTTCAATAGGTGGCTATGTAGCACCTCTTCAACTTGTACTTCACCTGCTGCACCTTCAAGCAAATCGGCATCGAAATCGTAACTGGTGATGTTAATGTCTTGGTCATCAATACATTCACCGTCCATTGTTACGATAGGTTGATTGGTATAGTGGGTCACTGGATTCACCTCAACCAGCACCTTTTCACCTGCGCATTCAGAAAGGTCTTGTGTTAAACGCTCAGTCACTTCTTCCCAGCTTGCAAAGCGGGTTTGGTTATAGCTGTTTAAGTACAGTTTGAAAGACTTCGATTCAATCAAGTTTGCGCTGGTGGCTGGAATGTATACTTCGCCAACGGCCACTTGTGGTAAACCTTTACTATTTAACCAAGACAGTTCGTACAGCGTCCAAATGTCGTGCCCCATGAAAGGCAGAGTATCGCCTAACTGGAGGTCATCTCGGTTCAGGCTGCGAGGGACTGGTTGCAGCAAGCTTGGGTCATACTGGTTCGCATACTCGGTCGTTTTACCTAGTGTTAGGCCAGCAAGCTCTTTAGCGTCAGAATATTTGCTCATACTTTGTGGTCGTTTTCGATTAGAATGGCGAGAATTTTACTGAATCCGCTGGTCAATTGCCATCCGGCAAGTACGGCTATCTGATAAATAAGGAATGAGGAGACCTTCATGACCCAAAACGTTACTCAGGCGCTACAAGAGTTCAGCCTGCGCTACCAACAAGCTTGGCAAGCTAAGCACAATGAGTTGCCAAGCAGTGAAGAGCTTGCAGAGCTTGTTTCTCCTTGTGTCGAAGAGAAGCGTGATGGAAAGGTGCTTTGGAAAGCGGTCGCACGTGATGAAATGGCCGATTTCACCAATGTGGAAAATGCGATTGAGTTGTCACTGCAAGATGATGTTAAAGCCTTTTATGGTTCTCAATACTGCGCTGATATGGAGGCAACTTGGCAAGGTAATTCGTTGACGCTGCTGCAAGTCTGGAGCGATGACGATTTCGTGCGTCTACAAGAAAATATTCTTGGTCATTTGGTGACGCAGCGCCGCTTGAAACTTAAACCAACAGTATTTATCGCAGCGACAGATGAGGAAATGGATGTGATTTCTATTTGTAACCTCACTGGCAATGTGATTCTAGAGCGTTTGGGCACCTCTAAACGTGATGTATTGGCAGATTCATTGGTTGAGTTCTTGAATAAGTTAGAGGCTGCCGTCTAAGTATGTATGTTGTTGAGTTGCAGTTTGAGTGTTTTGATAACACCACCGTCAGCGCGGTAGACAAAGCCATTAATGGCTTGATGGATGCTCTGCGTTACAACGGCCAAGTATTAGGTCGTGAATTCCCGATAGTGATGGGAGAAGGTGAATTTTTCGTTCGTGTTGTTTGCCCAGAACAAGACAGCTTGCATCCACGTTATCACTCAGATTTCGTCAAAGTGTGCATGAACCGTTTGTCGGATGCGTCTTTGCTTGCTCCGAAAATGCGTATGCTAGGGCGTGATTTGAATTCAGAACAAGCAGCCGAAGAAGAGACACCTAGCTGGCAAGTGTTGTACACGACTTATGTTCATACGTGTTCGCCTTTGCGAAGTGGTGAAACCCTGTTGCCAATTCCTTTGTATCGTAATGAGCCAACACTTAATGGAGACCATAAAGCCGTCATTAAGTGGCAGACTGAGTGGCAAGCGTGTGATGAAATCCAAATGGCAGGGGGTTGCCGAGCGGAACATGCGGCGCTGCACGAAATTTGCGATGTGGATAGTGTGCTGTTTCGCCGAGGTTGGGACTTACGTGGCCGTATCGAATACATCACGAAGATCCCTACGTACTATTACCAGTATCGTGTCGGTGGTCAGTCGCTGGAGAGCGAGAAAGCGCGCAAGTGTCCAAAATGCGATGGCGAGTGGCTACTCGATGAGCCACTACATGAAATATTTCATTTTAAGTGTGATGACTGCCGAATCGTGTCGAATATCTCTTGGGACCATCTTAAGTAGCGAATTGAAGCTACTTAAATGGGTAGATAGACAAATAGAAAGGGCTGATGTTTTCACATCAGCCCTTTTGTGTTTAGAACGTTTATGTTTAGAACGTTGTTTTCAGTCATGTTTTGAAAAGTGGGATTACCAACCTTTCACAACACCGCCTTTGAACAGCTCTTTTGCCGCTTCGTAAACTTCTTCCGTTTGGTAAGCTTTTACGAAGTTTTGTACGTTTTGCGCATTAACATTTTCTTCGCGAGCGACAATTAGGTTTACGTATGGTGAGTCTTTATCTTCAACGAACACGCCGTCACGCTCTGGCGATAGGTCGATAGAGCTTGCGTAAGTGGTGTTGATGATAGATAGCGTTACGTCATCCAATGAACGTGGAAGCTGTGGGGCTTCTAGTTCAATGATTTCGATATTTTTAGGGTTGCCTACGATGTCACGTACTGTAGCGAGTAGACCAACGCCATCACGTAGCGTAATCAAACCTTGTTGCTCAAGAAGCAGTAGTGAGCGACCTAGGTTAGTTGGGTCGTTTGGTACTGCGATGCGTGCGCCATCTTGAATTTCATCAATTGATTTTACTTGCTTTGAGTAACCAGCAATAGGGTAAACGAATGAGTTACCCGCGATAGCCAGTTTGTAGCCGCGGTCTTTCACTTGTTGATCTAGGTATGGTTTGTGTTGGAACGCATTCGCGTCTACTGAACCATCATCCAGAGCGGCGTTTGGTGTTACGTAATCGGTAAATGTTACTAGCTCAACGTCTAGGTTGTATTTCTCTTTTGCTACTTTAGCGGCAACTTCGGCTACTTGTGCTTCAGCACCAGCAATAACGCCAACTTTTACTTTGTTTACGTCTACTTCTTTGTCGCCGCAACCCGCTAGAGCAAGAGCAGAGGCAGCCGTTGCTACAGTCAAAAGACCTTTAAGGCTAAATTTCATCTTTATCTCCTTATAATTTGTATTTTTGATACTTATCTGTGGTCTACACGGCGCACCACTGCGTCACCGATAGACTGAATAATCTGTACTAGAACAATCAACATCACGACAGTCACGGCCATGATAGTTACATCGTAGCGGTGGAAACCGTAACGAATGGCTACGTCACCTAGGCCGCCGCCGCCTACCGTACCCGCCATAGCTGAGTAGCTAACGAGAGTGACCAAGGTAATCGTTACTGAGTTAACAATAGTCGGCATTGCTTCAGGTAGTAGAACTTTTGTGATGATCTGTGTTGGTGTCGCCCCCATTGACTGCGCTGCTTCCACCAAGCCTGTCGGTACTTCTAATAAAGCACCTTCAATAAGACGAGCGACAAAAGGAATGGCGCCAATAGTCAGTGGGACGATTGCTGCGGTTGTACCGATAAAGGTTCCAACTAGCATTTTTGTCACTGGAATAATCGCAACCATCAGTACGAGGAATGGCACAGAACGACCAATGTTAACGATAGCGCCTAAGCCGCTATTTAGTTTGGTGTTTTCAAGTAGGCCGCCTTTCTTAGTAATATGGAGGATTACGCCTAATGGAATACCCACAGCAAAGCCGACTAATCCGGCAACCGCAACCATGTAAAGCGTTTCCCACGTTGCACCTAAAAGTAGTTTGCTGTTTAAGCTCAGCCATTCAGAAATCGTATTAAAGGACATAACCAAGTACCTCTACTTTTACGTTGTGCTTACGAAGGTATTCAAGAGCTGCGTTGTCATCTTCTTCGTTACCAAATAGCTCTGCGACCATCATGCCGAATTTCACGCCACCAGCGTAATCAAGGTCGGAACTCAAAATACTCACATCAATATTGTATTTACGAGAAATTTGCGACATTAACGGTGCATCGACGGTTG
The DNA here is from genome assembly GCF_033339395.1 of Vibrio sp. 397. Lineage (NCBI taxonomy): Bacteria > Pseudomonadati > Pseudomonadota > Gammaproteobacteria > Vibrionales > Vibrionaceae > Vibrio > Vibrio sp. 397. The sequence continues at coordinate 89,420 of NZ_JAWOUN010000014.1, forward strand.
CGCCAGTAAACTCTAAGCGAACCAACGGGTAGCCGCCATCAACACGCTCTGCTTGCAGACGAGCTTGGTAATCTTCAGGAATGGAAAGATCCAGCGTTGAGCGAATGAATTGGTGCGCTAGCTCTGTCTTAGGGTGCGCAAAAATATCGCCAACGGTGCCTTTTTCCACCAGCTCACCACCACCGATGATTGCTACTTCGTGACAGATACTTTTTACGACTTCCATTTCGTGAGTGATAAGTAAAATCGTGATGTTGAGTTTGCGGTTGATCTCTTTCAATAACTCAAGGATAGATTGAGTTGTTGCTGGATCTAGTGCGCTAGTGGCCTCATCACAAAGCAGCACGCTAGGATCGGATGCCAATGCACGAGCAATTGCCACACGCTGTTTTTGTCCGCCACTTAAGTTAGATGGGTAGCTCTCGTGTTTGTCGGCTAAGCCTACAAGCTTTAGCAACTCAGTTACTTTTGTTGTGATTTGCGATTTGTCTTTACCTGCTAGTTCTAGGGGTAATGCCACATTATCAAACACAGTACGAGACGAAAGCAGGTTAAAGTGCTGGAAGATCATGCCAATGTTACGGCGTGTTTCGACTAGTTGTTTTTTACTGAGTTTGGTTAGATCCACACCATCAACGATGATGGAACCAGAGGTCGGCGCTTCTAGCATGTTGACACAGCGGATCAGCGTACTTTTACCAGCACCTGATGAACCGATAACACCAAAGATGGTGCCTTTGTCGATGTGTAAGTTAATGTCTTTCAGGGCAAGGATTTCCTTACTGCCTTGGTAGAACACTTTATTGACGTTTTTTATTTCTATCATGTTTCAACCTGCCCAAAGATACGGGGAACTTCGCTGTCAAAAACGGCCTTTGACAGAACTTAATGTTGAGCTTTATCTCAATTTTCAGTTGATGCTATGGGTTAAGCAGAATGAAGTCAATAGATATTTTTACGTCTAGACGTCTAAATGTATGGATGTTCTGTTTTGAAACGAAGATGTATAGATAACAAGCAGGAGGTAGACGGCAGGGCACCCTCAGGTTTACCGATTCTTGCCCAACAAATCAACCGTTTTGTCGAGGCCAAGAATGAATTAGATAGTGTTGAAGTTTATAAGGTATGTAATAATCTGATTAAACCGAGTTAATAGAGAAATACGTTTTGGCAAAACCTGCTGTTTTTATCGATCGTGATGGCGTGATAAACGTTGACCACGGCTACGTTCATGACGAACATGATTTTGAGTACATTGATGGTGTTTTTGAAGCGACGAAAGTGCTAAAAGATAAAGGCTACCTTCTAGTGTTAGTGACGAATCAATCGGGCATCGCACGCGGTAAATTCAGTGAAGACCGTTTCTTGTCTCTGACTCAATGGATGGATTGGAACTTTGCTGATAATGGTGTTGAGTTCGATGGTATCTATTACTGCCCACATCATCCAGAACATGGCATTGGCGAGTACAAGCAAGATTGTGAGTGCCGTAAGCCAAAACCAGGCATGTTCATTTCTGCGCGTGACTTCTTGAAGATCGACATGGAGAAATCTGTGATGATCGGCGATAAAGCTGAAGACATGATGGCAGCAGAAGCGGCAGGCGTTGGCACTAAGATTTTGGTTCGCACTGGTAAGCCAGTAACAGAACAGGGCGAAGCCATTGCAACGGTAGTATTAGATAGCATTGCAGATGTGCCTGCGTACTTAAACAAGTAATCTTCATTACTGACTGAGTTAAGGGAAGCCACTGCTTCCCTTTTGTTTGATTCCTTCTTTTAGTCTGAACACTTATGAGCAAAAAACTCACCATTCTTGATATCGCAAAATTGGCTGGCGTGGGCAAATCGACGGTCAGCCGTGTGCTTACCAATGATCCCAAGGTAAAACCGCAAACGCGTGAGAAGGTAGAGCAAATCATTCGTGAATCAGGCTACGTCCCATCAAAGTCGGCGCAGTCGATGCGTGGTGGCAGTCAAAAGGTGATTGGTGTGATCATCTCTCGTTTGGATTCACCATCAGAAAATCGCGCCGTTGGTACCATGCTCAATGCTTTGTATTCCGCTGGTTATGATGCGGTGATCATGGAGAGCCAATTCGATCGCGATAAAACCAATGAACATTTGGATGTGCTTAAACGTCGCAACGTCGATGGGGTGATCGTGTTTGGCTTTACTGGATGTGATGAGCGAGCATTGGCGGAGTGGGGGAATCGTATCGTCGTGATCGCGATGGACACGCAAATGGTTTCCTCGATCAACTACGATAACCAAGGTGTGATAGACATGGCTTTGTCTCACCTTGAGCAGCAATCTTTATCTCGCATTGCTTATATTGGTGTTGATCCTGAAGACAAAACCACTGGCTTAGCTCGTCTAAATGCTTATAAAGCTTGGTGTCAACGCAAGCAAATTACACCTTGTTTCCAAACGGGTAAGTTGAGCCATGAAAGTTCTTATCAGTTGGTAGACAAAGTCCTTCAATCTGATACTCAGGCCATCGTGTGCGCCAGTGACACTATCGCGTTGGGCGTGATTAAGCGTCTTCAAGAGTTAGGACGTGAAGACGTGGTTGTGACAGGTGTTGGTGGTAATGAATTGCTCTCTTTCCTTTTCCCTAAAGTATTTAGTGTCGACCCAGGTTATACCCTTGCAGGTGAGAAGTCCGCTAACATGCTGATCAATCAATTAAATGGCGATGAGGAAGTGGTTCACTTTACTCAACAGCCTATCGTTTATTGACCCACACTAAAACGATCTGCTCTAAAATTATACTGTGATCACTCTCAATTAATGGGACTGTTCCCATTTTGTTTTTTGCCTTCGGATGGCAATATTAAAATCAAGAAATGGGAATGTTCCCATTTATAAAAACAAAATGATGAATCGAATGTATCCAATACAGGGTGGACAAAGTTATGAGTAAGATTGCGCGTCAAGATGTACAGCGTCTTATTGAGCTGGTCGGGGGGCCGGACAATATTGCCAGTGTAAGTCACTGTTTAACTCGCTTGCGTTTTGTTCTAAATGATACGGACAAAGCAGATACGAAACAGTTAGAAGCATTACCGATGGTGAAGGGCTGTTTTACCAACGCAGGCCAGTTCCAAGTGGTTATCGGTACTGAAGTGGATGAAGTTTACAAGGTACTGATCGGACTGACGGGTAAAAGTGAAGCCAGCAAAGACGAAGCGAAGAACGCTGCTCGTCAAAACATGAATATCGTTGAGCGTGGTATTTCCCACCTTGCAGAAATCTTTGTACCACTGCTACCAGCGATCATCACCGGTGGTCTGATCCTTGGTTTCCGTAACGTGATTGGCGACATCAAGATGTTTGATGGTCAAACGCTAACGGAAATCAGCCAGTTTTGGGCAACGGTACACTCTTTCTTATGGCTGATTGGTGAGGCGATCTTCTTCTTCCTACCAGTTGGCGTGTGTTGGTCGACAGTGAAAAAGCTCGGCGGTACTCCGATTCTGGGTATCACGCTTGGTGTGACATTGGTTTCTCCGCAGTTGATGAACGCCTACCTGATTGGTAAGCAAGTACCCGAAGTGTGGGACTTTGGCTTATTCGCCATCGAGAAAGTGGGCTACCAAGCGCAAGTGATTCCGGCAATGCTCGCTGGTATGGCACTGGCGTTTATTGAAACCAACTTAAAACGCATCATTCCGTCTTACCTTTACCTAGTGGTTGTGCCGTTTGTCTCAATCATTGTGTCTGTGATTCTTGCGCACTCTATCATTGGTCCATTCGGTCGTATGTTGGGTGACGGCGTTGCTTTCGCAGCAAAAGCAGCCATGACGGGTGACTTCGCAATGATTGGCTCAACCATCTTCGGCTTCCTATACGCGCCATTGGTCATTACTGGTATTCACCACACCACCAACGCGGTAGACCTTCAACTGATGCAAGAGCTAGGCGGTACGCCAATTTGGCCTCTGATTGCACTTTCAAACATTGCTCAAGCGTCTGCGGTCGTCGGCATCATTATCATCAGTAAAAAACACGGCGAGCGTGATATCTCAGTGCCTGCGGCTATCTCTGCTTACCTTGGCGTGACTGAACCGGCGATGTACGGCATCAACTTGAAATACAAGTTCCCAATGCTGAGCGCGATGATCGGTAGTGCGTGTGCTGCTGCTATTTGTGGTAGTGCGGGCGTAATGGCGAACGGTATCGGTGTGGGCGGTTTGCCGGGCATCTTGTCTATCCAACCGCAGTTCTGGGGCATTTTTGCTTTGGCTATGTTAGTCGCAATGCTGGTACCTGCTGCATTAACGTTAATTCTTTATAAGCGTGCACAAGCCAAAGGTGAGCTTGAGCCTGCAAACGCGTAATTCTATTTGAGGCAGTGACTTGGCTGCCTCCTCCTATTTTTCTTTTCAAATTTTAAGTTTCCGATTACTGGTAAGTGAGTGTTAGAAATGGCTATGACCAAGCATGATGAGAGCTGGTGGAAAACCGCAACCATCTATCAAATTTACCCAAAAAGCTTTTGTGACAGTGGCAGTAAAGGCACGGGCGACATCAAAGGGATCATTTCTAAGCTGGATTATCTTAAGCATCTTGGTGTGGATGCGATTTGGCTGACGCCGGTTTACCAATCGCCAATGATCGACAACGGTTATGACATCTCCGATTACTACTCGATCAATCCACAGTTCGGCACTATGGAAGATTTCGATACTTTGCTAGCAGAAGCGCATCAGTTGGGCATTCGTATCATCATGGACATTGTAGTGAACCACACGTCGACAGAACACAAGTGGTTCCAATCCGCACTGGGTGATAAAAACAGCCCATACCGTGATTACTACATCTGGAAAGATCCGGTAGATGGTGCTGAACCAAACAACTGGCAATCAAAGTTTGGTGGCAACGCTTGGGCGCTGGATGAAAAAACAGGCCAGTACTATTTGCACCTTTTTGCTAAAGAGCAAGCGGACTTAAACTGGGAAAACCCAGTAGTGCGTGAAGAAGTGAAAGAAGTCATCAGCTTCTGGGCAGAAAAAGGAGTGGATGGTTTCCGTCTCGACGTTATCAACCTGATTTCCAAGCAGCAAGATTTTCCAAGTGACGATATTGGTGATGGTCGTCGTTTCTACACGGATGGTCCACGTGTGCACGAATACCTTCAAGAGATTAGCGAATCTGTGTTTCAAAAATACGGCAGCGTGACGGTGGGTGAAATGTCTTCCACCACGCTAGAGCACTGCCAGCAATATTCTTCGCTAGACGGCAAAGAGCTATCCATGGTGTTCAACTTCCATCATCTGAAAGTCGATTATCCAAATGGTGAAAAATGGACCAAAGCGCCGTTTGATTTCATTCAGTTAAAACAGATCTTCAATCATTGGCAAACCGGCTTAAATGGCAAAGGGTGGGGGGCGTTGTTCTGGTGTAACCACGACCAGCCACGCGTTGTCAGCCGATTAGGTAACGAAGAGCAATACCGTGTTGAATCTGCCAAGATGCTTGCGGCATCAGTGCACATGATGCAAGGCACACCTTATGTTTACCAGGGGGAAGAGATCGGCATGACCAACCCGGGTTATACCGAAATCAGCCAATATCGTGATGTTGAAAGTACTAACATGTACGACATCATGGTCAACCGTGATGGTGTATCTCATGACGATATGATGGCGATCTTGGCACAGAAGTCGCGTGATAACTCACGTACACCAATGCAATGGAACAGTGCAAAACACGCGGGCTTTACTGAGGGCACGCCGTGGCTTGAAGTGGCGCAGAATTACTCGGAAATCAATGCTGAAGCTGCGGTTGCCGATTTGAACTCGGTGTTCTACTTTTACAAGCGTCTGATTGAACTGCGTAAACAGGTTCCAGTCATCACCGATGGCCGTTACGAGGACCTGCTGCCAGAGCACAAACGTATTTTCGCTTACGCTCGTCAGAACGATAAGCAAACGCTGCTGTGTATCAATAACTACTACGCTGAAGAGGTGGAATGCGTTCTGCCAGAACGTTTTGATATGAGTAAGGCGAAAAACTTGCTATCTAACTATCAAAACTCAGCGAGCGCAGTCGCGTCAAACCATCAAGTGTTACGACCTTACGAAACTCGTATTTTATTGATAGAAGAATAAACTCGGGTGTCATCACCTCTAAGATTGATGTTCGAGATGAAGGCTTTGGTGTGCTCCCCAAAGCCTTTTTTATTGAGGTGCGAGATACTTGTGGAGTACAGGCTTATTTTGTTTCAATTGCTGTTAGCTGCACTTTCTCTTCGTTGATTTGTACTTGTTGTACTTTCAGCAGTTCAATTTGTTCAATCAGACCTAAGCTCGGGTTAAACCAACGTTCTGCCGAAGTGGCGAACTCCATTGAGTCCATGTCATCACAGTTCAGGTTGTAGATGTTTTCTTCCATCAGGTATGCCGCTTCAATTTTCTTGCCTGAGATCGAGAACGCTTTACGCACGCCAGTCTCTCGGATTTGCTGTTGCCAAACCACTTGGCAAGATGCTGTCATAGGAAGGTTTTGTACCCACTCATGCTCTTCAAAACGGTCTAGTAGGTTGTGAACTGAGTAGCCTGTAAGAGTGGTTTGCAGAGATATAGTTTCTTCACCGATGTCAATATTCGGGCTTTTCTCTTTTACGTCGTCACCGTTTAGGCGGAAAATCGGACCGCTGCGCATAAGCATGGCAATAAACTGATGACCAATGAAATAAGCGTCAGTGATTTCATGGAGTGCACCATCTGATCCTGCAAAGTAAAGCGTATTGCTCTCTTCGTCGTCGTTGTACTGCTCGTCTGAATAGTAGAACTGTTCGGCGCCGTAGTTCACCAAGTCATTAACCAACTGGACCATTGCCTCGCTGTTTGGGATTTGTGCCAATGCTGCCAATATTTGCTCGCGACCCATCGCTTGGAAGCTCAGTTTTATGTCGCCTTCTGGTTGGCCATCCAAGCTAAATGCGTAGTTTAGCTGTGTGCTTGGCGTGGGAGCGAAGATTGAGTTGTGAATCGAGACGTCGAAACTTTCTTGAGGCACTTTGTTTGGATTCGCACTGCCAGAAGACGAACCTCCGCCACAGCCGTAAAGAGCCAGAGTTGCTGCTGCGATAAGCGTCATTTTGTTTAGCATGGTTTACATTCCTGATTGATAAGGCCGCTTCATGTTGGGCCGTTGCTTGAATGCGAGCATGCTAAGTTCAGTGAGAGAAAAAGGGCAAAAAACAAAAGATAATAGGGGTTAATGAAAGCTTAATTTTATATTTAGGTCTTTGTTTTATTTGGGGTTATTTCGTTGGCTACGTTAATGCAATACTCGTTAATGAGCGCTTTCCATCGGCTTATGATTTCTTGATCGGTCACACTAACATGCAACGTTTTCCACGGTTGGAGGCAAGTCTCTTTTGATTCAGATTGAGAAAGACGCTCAAACAAGGTTTCGGAAGGTAAAACGCGCAGCAGCGCCACCAGTGATTCCATGTAGTTGAGACGGAACTGTTCAAGTTTGTTCTGCTTGTAAGCAATGTGAGACACAAAGGTATAAATCAGTGCGTTTTGGATACGTGAGTCGCCATCTGGTGTCGTTAACAGAGCTTTTGCCCTGTCTAAGTTACCTAATTTGAAATGCAATAGACCTAACCAGAGGCTCAGCTCATCTGGCAAAACATCAAACGACGATTGTACTTGAGTTAAATACGCTTCCAGCTTTTGATGTTCGTGCTCGTATAAGGCGAGATGTCTTGCCGTTGTTATAGCCGCAAACTCATCAGATTGTCGGAGAGGTTGGCTAGAAAAGGCATTCTCGAATAACATTTTTTTGTGAATATTCGAAAGCTGCCACGAACTTGCCGAAGGTGCAGGCAGATTGAAGTATTGCGCGACATCCGAGTGCATTTGGAAAATATCCGATTGTAAGGCAGATAAACGCAGTGTGTACTCATTGCGAAACGCCAGCTTGCCCGTCGCAGGATAAATAAGGTTCATCTGCGCTTTCAAGATGCCCTGTTTTGTGCCGTCTTTTAACTCGATATTGAGCTCGTAGTCGCTGGTCTGCATGTTTCGTGCGCCAGGGAAATATGGCGTATGACCGATAGGATCAAGAAAGTAACTGGGAGCATCTTGGTTGGCGATGTCGGTGTATGGATATTCGACCTGTTGTTGCAGCAAGATGGCTTTGACCAGTATGCGGTATTTTCGCGCCTGGGAGCCGATTGAATCGACACGGTTGAGTAGTAGCTCGACTTTGGGAATCAGTAGTTGATGACGTGTTTGTTGTGTTGAGATTTCTTGGCGTTGCCATAACAAGCTTGCGAGTGTCATGCTACATACCGCAAGTATGGCACATAAGCTGTAAGCAAAAATCAGCTTGAAGTTCTTATTACTCGCCACCTGGGTTGAGATAACGCGCCGATGGTTTTTCGCTGGTGGCACTAAACGAATATTGGCAGGGTTAAGAAAGTAGCCTTTGCGGGGGTAAGTGACCAAGAGCTTAGCGGCATCGTATTCGGGTAAGTACTGCTGTAGCAGGGCACGTAAGGTGCTAATGCGGTTCGTGAGTATATTCTTAGAGATGAATTTGCTCTGCCAAATGGTTTCGATAATGGTATCGGCAGAGAGCGGATGTCCCACGCTTGTTAGCAGCAGTTCTAATAATTCAATGGTGCGAGGTTCAAGATCAATCGCGATAGCATCTTGATGAAGGGTCTGTGTCTTCGGGTTATAGATCAGCTCTCCAATCGCAATACAACTGTGAGTCTGTTTAGCTTGTTGCAGAAAGTCGCGCATACCGTACCGATCTATTTGGAAATCGCGAAGTATTATATAGCGATGGGAGCGCGAAATCTTATAAATCGCACTTCAATCATTATCAAAAATTTATGAACCGTAGGTCACGGAATAGCGGTGCGGTTTGTGGTTCATCGCTAACACGAGATTGAGTGCAAACGCCCCCAAAATTGAAAGGCCAATCACTTCTGGTGTGACAAAGAAGAATGAAGCAAACAGGATACATGCATCGATTGCCATTTGGCTTTTGCCAACTGAAATGCCAAATTTGTCTTGGATAAACAAACACAGCACGTTAAAGCCACCCAAGCTGGAGCGATGTCGGAATAGGATCAGCATACCGAGCCCCATTAAAAGCCCGCCTGCGACGGCGCAATAAACTTCATTTACCGATTCGAGCGAGATTAGCAAATAAAGATGATCGGCAAAGATAGAAACCAACGCGCCAGAAATGGCACTATTAATGGCGAAATGACGGCCGAAGCGTTTCCATGCTAGTAAGTAAAAAGGACTGTTTGCTAAAAAGTACAGCACACCAAAGGTAAAAGGTGTAAATTGGCTAATAAGCAGAGCCAATCCAGTCGTGCCTCCCGTTAGAAGGTTCGCGGATTGGAGAAAGAAAACGCCTTGAGCTACTAAAAAGGTACCCGTGAGAATCGCTATCCAGTCTTCTTTTAATGAGTGTTTTTCCATCAATGTTGCAGTCATTAGTGATAAATAAGGCTTGCATAGTAGTAAAAAGATGATCTTTTCGGTAGCTAGAGGGTAAAATTTACGGTAAACCTATGTAATTGCTGTTTTACAGGGTGTAAAGCACAAATTTGACAGGCAATAGATTGTCGTTATGCGATTGCAATGCTGGCATGATAAACATTGCTTGTCATCATGAAAAAACTGCATGAGAAAAATTGTAAATTTCTCTTTATGACCTAAATCAAATTATGTAGAATGCGCGCCATTAGGGTGACGAAAACGTTTGCGTCGGGTCATTCAACAGTTTTTTTGCAACTTTCAGTACTAATCTGAGTCAGGAGATACAGATGCTTAAGCGTGATATGAACATCGCAGATTACGATGCGGAACTGTTCGCAGCTATCCAGGAAGAAACTCTTCGCCAGGAAGAACACATTGAACTTATCGCTTCTGAAAACTACACAAGCCCACGTGTAATGGAAGCGCAAGGTTCTCAGCTAACGAACAAATACGCTGAAGGCTACCCAGGTAAGCGTTACTACGGCGGTTGTGAGTACGTAGATAAAGCTGAAGCACTAGCAATTGAGCGTGCATGCCAACTATTTGGTTGTGAGTACGCTAACGTACAGCCTCACTCAGGTTCTCAAGCAAACAGCGCAGTTTACATGGCGCTTCTTAACCCTGGCGATACAGTTTTAGGCATGAGCCTAGCACACGGTGGTCACCTAACTCACGGTTCACCAGTAAACTTCTCGGGTAAGCACTACAACGTTATCCCTTACGGTATCGATGAAGCTGGTCAAATCAACTACGACGAGATGGAACAGCTAGCACTTGAACACAAACCTAAGATGATCATCGGTGGTTTCTCTGCTTACTCGCAAATCGTTGATTGGAAACGCATGCGTGAAATCGCTGACAAAGCAGGTGCTTACTTATTTGTTGATATGGCGCACGTAGCTGGTCTTATCGCCGCCGGTGAATACCCAACACCAGTACCGCATGCTCACGTGGTAACAACAACGACGCACAAAACACTAGCAGGTCCTCGCGGTGGTCTTATCTTGTCAAATGCTGGCGAAGATATGTACAAGAAATTGAACTCAGCAGTGTTCCCTGGTGGTCAAGGTGGCCCTCTAATGCACGTTATCGCTGGTAAAGCAGTAGCGTTCAAAGAAGCGATGGAGCCAGAGTTCAAAGCTTATCAAGCTCGCGTAGTGAAAAACGCAAAAGCAATGGTTGGTCAGTTCCAAGAGCGTGGCTACAAAATCGTATCTAACGGTACAGAAAACCACTTGTTCCTTGTTGACCTAATCGACAAAGATATCACTGGTAAAGACGCAGACGCGGCACTAGGTGCAGCAAACATCACTGTAAACAAGAACTCAGTACCAAATGACCCACGCAGCCCATTCGTAACGTCTGGCATTCGTGTAGGTACGCCAGCGATCACTCGCCGTGGCTTCACTGAAGAAGATGCAAAAGAGCTAGCAAACTGGATGTGTGACGTTCTAGATAACATCGGCAACGAAGAAGTTATCGAAGCGACAAAACAGAAAGTGCTAGAAATTTGTAAGCGTCTACCAGTTTACGCCTAACTGCTTTTCATAGAGTGAGTCGATTTCGGTGTCGAACATACTCATTTGCTCGCGCAAACTCCGTGTGTTCTTCTAGAACTCGACTCATCTATTTTGAACATTGATATACTAAAGGCCCTCATTTGAGGGCCTTTTTGTTTGTCTAGCGTTTGGAATGAGATATAGCGAGAGTGTGTGATAAGGGGATGGCTACCAACACTGTCCCTTTTCAATATATCCAAACCACGTCATTCCGACGAGCCTAGGCGAGATCAGGAATCTTGTTGAGGCACACTCTTTTACTCAGAGTTTCCCTAAAAATCATCAGTACTCTGAAAACTGATTCTGAATCACGCTCGTTCCTCGCTGTTCAGAATGACAGTGGTAGAATGGCTTTTTATCATCATTTGCCAGATACAAAAAAGGTTGGCACTGAGCCAACCTTTTCTCTTCAAAACAAGCTTTTCAAAACAAGCGAGAGCTTATTTAATCTCGATACCTTGAGCTTGCATATCGGCATGGTAAGAAGAGCGCACAAATGGACCACACGCTGCATGCGTGAAGCCAAGTTCTAGTGCAACTTCTTTTAGCTCGTCAAACTCTGATGGCGGAACGTAACGTTCTACTGGCAAGTGGTGACGGCTTGGCGCTAGGTACTGGCCTAGAGTCAGCATCGTTACGCCGTGTGCGCGTAGATCTTTCAGTACTTCGATGATTTCTTCTTTGGTTTCACCAAGACCCATCATCAAACCAGACTTGGTCGGTACATCGGGATGCTGCTCTTTGAACTTCTTAAGAAGCTCAAGTGACCATTTATAGTTCGCACCAGGGCGAGCTTTACGGTAAAGACGTGGCGCGGTTTCTAAGTTGTGGTTGAAGACATCTGGCGGATTGTCTTTCATTAGATCAAGCGCTACATCCATGCGACCACGGAAGTCAGGAACCAGTGTTTCAATCTTAATATGCGGGTTTAACGCACGGATCTCGCGGTTACAATCGGCAAAGTGCTGTGCACCGCCGTCACGCAGATCGTCACGGTCAACAGAAGTGATTACTACGTATTTCAGCTTCATATCGGCAATGGTTTTCGCCAGTTTTTGAGGCTCTTCTGCTTCCGGTGGTAATGGGCGGCCATGAGCAACGTCACAGAAAGGACAACGACGAGTACAAATAGCACCTAAGATCATGAAGGTTGCTGTACCGTGGTTAAAACATTCCGCTAGGTTCGGGCAAGATGCTTCTTCACATACGGAGTGAAGTTTATTCTTACGCATCGCCGCTTTGATGTCTTGAATTCGTTGGCTGTCGGCTGGTAGCTTGATCTTCATCCAATCAGGCTTACGTAGCACTTCTTTCTGCTCTGTAGGCATGTTCTTTACGGGAATCAATGCCATTTTATCGGCGTCACGATATTTAACGCCTTTTTCCATCTGGATTGGTTTGCTCATGCTTTATTACCTTGAGAAGGTGCTTCTGTGCTGAATTCTACTTGCTCATAATCGAGCAAAGTAACGAGTTCTTCTATTAATTGTTTTTCTACGGCTTCTACATTGTCTGGGCCGCCAAATTGGCTGACCTGAACCATTTCCATACCTTCATAACCACAAGGGTTAATACGCAGAAACGGTGTTAAATCCATATTTACGTTCAAGGCTAAACCATGAAACGAGCATCCTTTACGAATGCGTAAACCGAGAGAGCATATTTTCTTACCGGCAACGTAGACACCTGGTGCGTCAGGTCGCGCGGCTGAGTCAATATTGTATGCTTTTAGCGTGTTGATCACGAGGTTCTCGATTGTGGTAACGAGATCTCGTACACCTAATTTTTTACGGCGTAGGTTGATCAAGAAGTAGGCGACCAACTGACCAGGGCCATGATACGTAACCTGGCCTCCGCGATCACTTTGTACAACAGGAATATCGCCAGTGTTAATCAAGTGCTCAGCTTTACCTGCCTGTCCTTGCGTAAATACTGGGTTATGTTCTACCAACCAGACTTCATCACGGGTTTCTTCTGTGCGTTGGTCGGTGAACTCATGCATCGCCTTCCATACAGGCTCATAGTCTTGGCGGCCAAGTCGTTTTACAACAAGTTGGTGTTGCATGGGAATTCCTGTTGCTAATATATAAAGTTTTTGGATTATAAACCGGATAACCCTGATGCTCTACCGCTGCGTAACAGATTTTTAACTGAAAGTGATGTAAAGCCTCGTTATCTCTTTGATAAATAAAAAGAAAGCAGCCAAGGCTGCTTTCAAAAAAAATTTAATATATCAAAAAATTATAGAACCATGCGTACGATGTCAATTTCACCTAACTCTTTGTACAGTGTCTCAACCTGCTCGATAGAGGTTGCAGTAATGTTGATTGACACAGAGTGGTAGTTGCCCTTAGCACTTGGTTTAACGGTCGGGCTGTAGTCACCTGGAGCATGGCGCTGAATAACTTCAAGAACAAGCTCTGGAAGTTCAGGCTTTGCATGACCCATTACCTTGTAAGTAAATGAACAAGGGAACTCAAGCAGGTCTTTTAATTTTGCATCAGAGTTGATGGTTAGCATATCGATAACTCCAGTAGATATTCGTTGCGGTGCGAAATAGTACAGTCAAATTAGGGGGAACTCAAGACGAGGAGCTCAAACTTAAAAAGCCGCCCATTCAGGCGGCTTTGCGAATAAGTTTGCTACTCTAATGTTCTTTTTAGAAGAAGCTCTTGAATAACAATACGATGTAATCCCACATGCGGCTAAATAGACTACCTTGCTCTACGGTTTCTAGTGCCATTAGTGGGTATTCGGCAATATCTTCACCATCGATCTGATAGTATAGCTTACCAACTACATCACCTTTATTAATTGGGGCTTCTAGCTCTTTTTCAAGGACGAAGCTTGCTTTTAGGTTTTTCGCTTCACCACGCGGTAGTGTTACGTAAGTATCTTGGTCAAGACCCAGTGCTACGGTGTCTTTGTTACCCATCCACACTTTTTCTTCTACGAACGTTTCACCTGCTTTGTGCGGTGCCACTGTTTCGAAGAAACGGAAGCCGTAGCTTAGCAGCTTTTTACTTTCTGACTTACGAGCATTGGCATCTTTAGTACCCATAACGACCGCAACCAAGCGCATTTGACCTTCAGTTGCTGAACTTACTAGGCTGTAACCCGCATTACTTGTGTGACCCGTTTTGATACCGTCAACGTTCATGCTCTTATCCCAAAGTAGACCGTTACGGTTGTATTGGGTGATGCCGTTGTAAGTAAATTTCTTCTCTGAGTACACTCGGTACTCATTTGGTACGTCACGGATAAGTGCTTTACCCAGCAGTGCCATGTCGTATGGTGTTGAGTACAACTCTGCGTTATCTAAGCCATGAACGTTGGCAAAGTGCGAGTTAGTCATACCCAATGTGTTGGCCCAAGCGTTCATTAGGTCAACAAACGCATCTTCTGAACCTGCAATATGTTCTGCCATCGCAACACAGGCATCGTTACCTGACTGGACGATGATACCTCGGTTCAGGTCACGTACTTTAACTGTTGTGCCTACTTCAATGAACATCTTTGATGAATCAGGGAAGTTTTTCGCCCACGCATTTTTACTGATGGTGACATCATCATCTTCTGAGATATTACCACGCGCTAGCTCTTGGCCGATTACATAGCTGGTCATCATCTTAGTCAGACTAGCTGGAGACAATTTTGTGTTCATCTCTTTCTCTGCCAGTACTTTACCTGAATGGTAATCCATCAGCACGTAGCCCTTCGCCGCGATTTGAGGGGCATCTGGAACAACGATAGGTGATGCAAGAGCAGATTGAGCGAAAGTTGCAGAAAGGGCAACCGAAGAAACGAGAATAGATTTCACAAACTTATTTTTATTCATGGTAATTCAAATTTTTGGGTTAACTGCAGACATCTTATCAGAATCCCTAGTTATGTAAGAGGGGGATCAAAGAGAAATTCATGACACGAGGTCATTTGGCAGTGTTGTGTTTTTTAATAAATGCAGACGAATAGCCGAGCAACTTTACTTTATCTAATGTGGCTTGCGTCAGGGAATAGTCAGTAAATGGCCCTAACAACAAGCGATAAGACTCTTTCGCACTCTCTAGGAAAGTTTCTGTATCCAATTTTTGACCAAGCTCGGTACCTAAAGTTCGCGCGCGTTCTTCATTTTTTGATGATGCCACTTGAATAACGTACCTAGGGTGCGCTTCTAATGACTTTTTATCCGTGGGCTGATTGATACTGATCACTTCAATTTCCACGTTCGCGGTGCCTGTTTTTATGACATCTAACTTGTGCGCGGCGGCATAGCTTAAATCAATGATACGGCCATCGTGAAAAGGACCTCGGTCATTAACTCGTACTATGGTGGTTTTGCCGTTGTCAGTATTGGTAACTTTTACGTAACTTGGTAACGGTAGCGTTTTATGCGCTGCCGTCATTGAGTACATGTCATAGATTTCGCCATTAGAAGTCAAATGACCTTGGAATTTTTCCCCATACCAAGATGCTCGGCCTTTTTCTTTAAAGCCTTTCGCATTGCGAACTATTTTGTAGTCTTTGCCACGTAAGTGGTAATCTTTGTTCCCACCTAGGCTGTACGGTTCATATTTAGGATGCGCATCCTCGATGTGTTCGACTGAAAGCGGTGTATCCGGTGCAACATCGGATTCGAGTTCGTAACGGCCTTCTTGTTCTTTTTGGCTAGTTGATGAACAGCCTGCCAAAATAAGAGCAGAGAAAACCAAGGAATATAAAGCGCGTTTTTGCATGTCTAGGTCGCCTTAGAGAATGCTTTTCGGTGCGTATGAATCGACATCAGAATACCAAAACCAGCCATCAAGGTTACCATTGATGTGCCGCCATAACTGATGAGTGGCAACGGTACACCTACTACAGGTAGGATGCCACTTACCATGCCAATATTTACAAAAATATACACGAAGAAGCTGAGTACAATACTGCCTGCCATCATTCGTCCAAATGCGGTTTGCGCTTGGCTGGCGAGATATAAACCTCGTCCAATAATAAATAGATAGATGGCTAAAAGGCAAAGGAAGCCAATCATACCCCATTCTTCAGCAATTACTGCAAAGATAAAGTCAGTGTGTCGTTCAGGAAGAAATTCTAGTTGTGACTGCGTACCTTGCAACCAACCTTTGCCGGAAATACCGCCGGAGCCAATCGCAATTTTACTCTGAATAATGTGGTAACCCGCTCCTAGCGGATCAGACTCCGGGTTAAATAGAGTACGAACTCGCACTTTTTGATACTCTCGCATCAAGAAAAACCACAGAATTGGAATGAAACCACTTAATGCAATCGCAGCACCAGCAATTATTTTCCAGCTAATGCCGGCGAGGAAGATAACAAAAATACCGGAAGCGGCGATCAGGATCGAGGTACCTAAGTCAGGCTGCTTTGCAATGAGAATGGTTGGTAAGCAGACCATAATCAGTGCAACAATGAGTGTTTTTAGCGTTGGTGGAAGGGGCTGTCTACCGACATAGCGAGCCACCATTAATGGCACTGCGAGCTTCAATAGCTCTGACGGTTGAAAGCGCACAAAACCGAGGTTAAGCCAACGCTGCGCGCCTTTCGATGCTTCACCGAAAAACAGCACGCCGAAAAGCAGTATAACGCCACCAACGAACATCAAAGGTGCCAAGCTTTCGTAAGTTCGTGGAGAAAGCTGCGCAAGGACGAGCATCACAACGAGTGAAAGCACCATTCGCATGGCTTGGCGATCCATCATCAGTAAACTTTGGCCACTGGCGCTGTACATGATCACCAGGCCAAACCCCATCAGGGCCAGTATGCCAAGTAGGAGTGGTAAGTCGATATGGAAGCGTTCAAACAGGGCGCGATTTTTACCTGTAGAGGGATCCATCTTCATTACTGTTTTACCTCTTTCTTCGCATTGTTTTCAGGCTCAATTTCTTCTGGACCAAGAACGACTCGGTCAAAAATTTTCCTTACTACTGGGGCACCGTTACTAGAACCACCACCGGCATTTTCTAGTACTACAGTGACGACCACTTTAGGATCATCAAATGGTGCAAAGCCAGTAAATAACGCATGGTCACGTAAGTGCTCGGCGATCTCATCGGCGTTGTACTCTTCGTTTTCACCCAGACCGAAGACCTGTGCAGTACCTGATTTACCCGCTGTTTCATAATTCATTTTGTAGAATGAGCGGCGAGCTGTTCCGCGCGTGCCATGGTTTACCCGACGCATGCCTTCTTTCGCCATATCCCAGTACTTTTTAGGCACATTCTTGATTGGTGGGTAAGTCACGTATTCTGTCGTTTGCTGCTCTTCGAAGTCGTTACCATTTTCTATCGTCGCTTTGAGCAAGTGAGGTGCGATCACTTCTCCCTCGTTTACTAATACGGAGGTTGCTTTGGCGATTTGCATTGGTGTTGCTGTCCAATATCCTTGGCCGATACCCACAGGGATCGTATCACCTTTATACCATGGGGTTTTATGGCGAGACATTTTCCAGTCACGAGTCGGCATATTCGCCTTACTTTCTTCGTAGATATCAATGCCAGTGTAATCACCAAAACCGAACATCATCATCCAATTCGAAATACGGTCAATACCCATGTCATAAGCGATTTGATAGTAGAAGGTATCAACAGACTCTTCGATCGACTTAATGATATCGACGCGCCCGTGCCCCCAACGCAACCAGTCACGAAACGGGCGTGTGTTGGAGTTTGGTATGCGCCAATAACCAGGGTCATTTCGTGTGGTGTTAGGTGTGACGACACCTTCTTGCAGCGCGGCTACCGCCATAAATGGTTTGATGGTAGAGGCCGGAGGGTAAATGCCAAGTGTAGTGCGGTTGACCAAAGGACGGTTTTTATCGTTCAAAAGGACACGATAGTCTTTACCTGAGATTCCGTGCACGAACGAGTTAGGATCGTAGCTAGGACTTGAAACCATAGCCAGTACACCGTTGTCTCTAGGATCGATCACTACAGCACTGCCTCTGCGGCCATCCAATAATTGGTGTACGTACAGCTGCAAGTTGATATCAAGGTTTAAAACGATGTCTTTTCCGGGTACAGGTGGAACGTACTTTAACGTACGAATTACTCGGCCGCGGCTGTTTACCTCGACTTCTTGATATCCGGCTGTACCGTGTAAGAGGTCTTCGTAGTATTTTTCAATACCCAGCTTACCAATGTCGCGAGTGGCTTGATAGTTTGCGTCTTTTTCTTCTCGGATCAGGCGCTGCATGTCGCGATCATTGATTCGAGAAACGTAACCAATCACGTGGGTTAAGACTTCGCTGAAAGGGTAGTAGCGCTTTAAGGTCGCACTTATTTCCACACCCGGAAAGCGGTACTGATTGACGGAGAATACCGCTACTTGTTTTTCGTTCAGTTGGGTAAGCAGTGGGACCGATTTAAATCGACGAGTCCGTTTACGCTCGTGGTGGAAACGTTCAATCTGGTCTGGTGTAATTTCCAGAATAGTTTGTAATTCTTGGATGGTTGCATCAATGTCTTTAATTTTTTCTGGGGTCAGTTCTAAGTTAAAGACGGGACGGTTCTCTGCCAGTAAAACGCCATTTCGGTCATAAATTAGACCTCGGTTAGGCGCGATAGGCACCACTTTGATGCGGTTATCGTTCGAGCGGGTTTGATAGTCTTGAAACTGGTTCACCTGAATGTTGTACATGTTGGCAACCAGAGCTCCCATCAAGACAACAATGCCGATAAAAGCAACAATAGCGCGGCTGGCAAACAGACGCGCTTCGGCTTGATAATCTCGGATTTGACTGCGGCGTTTACGAATCATTAACGCTTGGCTCTAAAGTTAAACAACGATTATTCGCGATGATAAGGGTGGTTAGCGGTGATGCTCCACGCTCGGTACAAGCTTTCTGCCATTACGATACGCACTAGAGGGTGGGGTAGCGTTAAGGCAGACAATGACCAGCTTTGGTCTGCTGCAGCTTTGCATGCAGGAGCGAGTCCTTCGGGACCGCCGATTAATATTGATACATCACGGCCATCTAATTTCCAAGCTTCTAACTGCTCAGCGAGTTGAGGAGTGTCCCATTTTTTACCTGGGATATCTAACGTGACGATACGGTTGCCTTTTGGTACCGCAGCGAGCATCGCTTCCCCTTCTTTTTGCAGGATGCGAGCGATATCGGCATTTTTTCCGCGTTTGCCAGCAGAGATTTCAATCAACTCCAACGGCATATCATGCGGGAAACGGCGACGATATTCTTGAAAGCCTTCCTCAACCCATTTTGGCATTTTTGTACCAACAGCAATTAGTTGAATTTTCAAAAGATTAACCCCAGAGCTTTTCTAGCTGGTAGAGTTCGCGGTGCTCTTCTTGCATCACGTGAAGCATAGCGTCGCCCATATCAAGGACTACCCATTCACCTTCGTTTTCACCTTCCATTCCTAGTGGCTCAAGACCGGCTTTTTTCACCTCTGTTGCAACATGGTCTGCGATGGATGAAACGTGGCGTTTGGATGTACCAGTACAGATGATCATGTAATCTGTCACGCTTGATTTATCTTCCACATTTAGGACGATAATGTCTTCCGCTTTCATGTCGTCGGCTTTATCAGCTAAAAAGTCTTTCAGTTCTTCGCGAAGCACTCGGTTTTCCTCGGTTTGTCTCTTATCTCTACAGTGTTTTACATTCTTGCTTGCAAAACAGGTCGCGCACTATATCACGCTTTGATTTTTAAATTGCCAGCTTAATATCAGGAGAGCAGGTTTCTAAGCTCAACTGATGAATAGTTGGCCATACAGACTCGTCATACTGAGTTTTGGCTTTTATCTCGGCTTGAGCCAACAAGGAGAGCAATGCACAAATACGACTCGCTGATAAGCGGGTCAGTGCTGCGTTATAGAGTGGACGCTTGTTTTGCCAAACTCGATATTTCTCAAATACCTGGTTCATTCCCATTTGACTTAAGTCTTGATGCATATTTAAAAGTTGGCTCAACTCTTTTTGTACACTTCGAATCAAGATCACGGTCTCAACCCCTTCCGCCTCAAGTTGGCGAAGAATACGTTGTGCACGGTTTGCTTTACCTGCCAGTAAGGCGTCGATCCAGTTAAAGGTAGTGAAGTGATTATGGCGACTTAGGGCTTCCTCTAAACGTATGATGGTCAGCTCACCATCCGGATAGAGTAGGGCCAATTTCTCTAAGCTTTGTGTCAATGCAAATAGGTTACCTTCATGCCATTGAGCCAACATTTGCAGTGATTGCTGATCGGGTTTTAGTCCCAACGTGCGGCAACGTGTCTGAATGAACATAGGTAGGCGTTGAAGGTCTGGCGACAAGCAGCTTACCCAATCGCCTTTTGAGCTTAATGTTTTGAACCATTTCGCATTTTCTTGGGCTTTGGTCAGTTTGTTACCAACAATGACGAGCATGATGTCATCATGAAGCATATCACACAGTGTTTGCAGCTCTTTGCTGACGGCGGTTGTCACGCCACTTTCAGGAATTTCAAGCTCAATCAATTGACGGTTTGAAAACAGGCTCATCGCTTGGAAACAGTCGTAAACTTGGTTCCAGTCGATGCTAGCATCCACCGCAAAACGGTGTTTTTCCTCAAAACCTTGCTGAAACGCTGCCTTTTGGATGGCTCGGCGGCTTTCTTGAATCAGTAACGGCTCATTACCAAAGATTAAGTAAACCTGTTTAACTTGTTTAGTTAAATGATCCGTTAGCTTATCGGCATAAATTCGCATAGTGACTAAGAGTTTTTGTTCGCTGGCTCAGAGATTTGTCCTGCTTCATATTCGGCACGAATACGGCCCAACTGGCGCATCATCTGTTTTGCAGCTTGCAAGCGCATCTCGTCTTCAATTACGTCACGCTCAACAGATTTTGCAAGTGCGGTCAACGGGTTGTCTAGGTAGTTGCGGTTTACTGTTGTCGTAAAGTTTTTAGAACCATAGCCAGGAATTGTCACACGGTATTTTACTACGTATGTCAGCTCTTTTTCTGCTGCACGGCTATTTTGATAAAGCGATAGTGTACGCTCATCGATTGTCGCTTCCGTCAAATGAAGGTTGGGTACCGTCGATGATGGTTGAACAAGTTCAACTTTGTTCAGTTCGAGTTGAGAGCGAACATAGCGAGTTAATTCACTGTATTCATCGTAGCTGGAGAAAGACATAGTGTGCAGCTCTTCCGGTACGGAATACTCGCCGCGAAGGTGAAAACCACAGGCAGAAAGAAGCCCCGCTAATACCAATACCACTGGTAGTTTAATCAAAGAGAAAAAGCGCATTGATTGTATTCATCCTAAATTGAAGGGGTTATTTACCTTAAACCACTCATGTGAATGGTTTGAGGTAAATAAACAGGGTAGAAAACTACCCTGTTTAATGACTCTTGGTTAACAAATAAGTTCGCTAAACAGAGACAAATTGCAAGCTGTGATTAGTTTGCAACGATGTTCAGCAGTTTACCTGGAACGTAAATGACTTTACGAATAGTCAGGCCATCAGTGAACTTAACCACGTTTTCGTCGTTTAGACCAAGCTGTTCGATATCGTCTTTAGAGATATCCGCTGGGACTGTTAGCTTCGCACGTAGCTTACCGTTAACTTGAACAACGATAGTTTTTTCGTCTTCAACTAGCGCTTTTTCGTCAAACGTCGGCCATGCCGCGTTATCAATGTCTGTTTCACCTAGTGCTGCCCATAGCTCGTATGAGATATGCGGAGTGATAGGGTAAAGCATGACAACAATAGCTTTCAGTGCCTCGTCAAGGATTGCACGATCTTGCGCAGATTCTTGAGGCGCTTTCGCTAGTTTGTTCATCAGCTCCATGATCGCTGCGATCGCGGTGTTGAATGTTTGACGACGAGCGATATCGTCCGTCACTTTCGCGATAGTCTTGTGAACGTCACGGCGAAGTGCTTTTTGATCACCAGAAAGCGCTGCGGTATCTACTGCTTCTGCTGCGCCTTTCGCTGTGTGCTCTTTCACTAGTTTCCAAACACGTTTTAGGAAGCGGTTCGCACCTTCTACGCCAGACTCTTGCCATTCAAGTGTCATGTCCGCTGGAGACGCGAACATCATGAATAGACGTACTGTGTCAGCGCCGTACTTGTCTACCATTTCTTGAGGGTCGATACCGTTGTTCTTAGACTTAGACATCTTGATCATGCCTGAGTGCGTTACATCACGACCTTCAGTGTCTTTAGCAGAAGTAATGCGGCCTTTACCATCACGTTCAACGGCTACGTCTGTTGGAGCTACCCACTCTTTGCCGCCTTTCTCGTTCTCGAAGTAGAACGCATCAGCCAGTACCATGCCTTGACACAGTAGTTGCTTGAACGGTTCGTCAGAAGTTACGTAACCCGCATCGCGCAGTAGTTTGTGGAAGAAGCGTGAGTACAGTAGGTGCATACAAGCGTGCTCGATACCACCGATGTACTGATCTACTGGTAGCCAGTAGTTTGCTTTTTCTGGGTCTAGGATGTCGTCCGCTTGTGGTGAACAGTAACGCGCGTAGTACCAAGAAGATTCCATGAACGTATCGAACGTATCTGTCTCACGTAGAGCAGGTTCGCCGTTAAAGGTTGTCTTCGCCCACTCTTTGTCTGCTTTGATTGGGCTGGTTACGCCGTCCATTACCACGTCTTCTGGAAGAATCACTGGTAGTTGGTCAGCAGGTACTGGGTGAACTTCACCGTCTTCAGTCGTTACCATTGGGATTGGTGCGCCCCAGTAACGTTGACGAGATACACCCCAGTCGCGTAGACGGAAGTTTACAGTCTTAGTGCCTTTGCCTTCTGCTTCTAGCTTCGCTGCAATTGCATCGAACGCCGCTTGGAATTCTAGGCCGTCGAATTCACCAGAATCGAACAGTACGCCTTTCTCTGTGTATGCCGCTTCAGAAATATCTAGCTCGCTGCCATCAGCAGGCTTGATAACAGGCACGATGTCTAGACCGTACTTCGTTGCGAACTCGTAGTCACGTTGGTCGTGTGCAGGTACTGCCATTACCGCGCCTGTACCGTAGTCCATCAGTACAAAGTTTGCTACGTATACTGGTACTTCGCGGCCGTTCAATGGATGAATCGCAGTAAGGCCAGTTGCCATACCTTTCTTCTCCATTGTCGCTAGCTCAGCTTCTGCAACCTTGTTGTTCTTACATTCGTCGATAAACGCTGCAAGCTCTGGATTGTTCTCTGCTGCAAGAGCTGCAAGAGGGTGGCCGGCTGCGATACCCACGTAAGTCACACCCATTAGCGTATCTGGACGTGTTGTGTAAACTTCTAGGTCTTGTTGACCCTTAACTTCAAACTTCAGTTCAACACCTTCAGAACGACCAATCCAGTTGCGCTGCATGGTCTTCACCATTTCAGGCCAACCTTCAAGCTTGTCTAAGTCGTCTAGTAGCTCTTGAGCGTACTCAGTGATTTTGATGAACCATTGAGGGATTTCTTTTTGCTCTACAGGCGTATCACAACGCCAGCAACAACCGTCTTCAACCTGCTCGTTTGCAAGAACAGTTTGGTCGTTAGGACACCAGTTAACAGAAGAAGTCTTTTTGTAAACTAAACCTTTCTCGTAAAGTTTAGTGAAGAACTCTTGTTCCCAGCGGTAGTACTCCGGTGTACATGTTGCGAATTCACGGTTCCAATCGTAACCAAAGCCTAGAAGCTTAAGTTGGTTCTTCATGTATTCGATGTTTTCGTAAGTCCAAGGTGCTGGCGCAGTTTTGTTTTTTACTGCTGCGTTTTCTGCAGGTAGACCGAATGCGTCCCAACCGATAGGTTGCATCACGTTTTTGCCTTGTAGGCGTTGGAAACGAGATACTACATCACCGATAGTGTAGTTGCGCACGTGACCCATGTGCAGTCGACCACTTGGGTATGGGAACATGGACAGACAGTAGAATTTTTCTTTATTTGGGTCTTCACTTACAACAAAGGTTTTGTTGTCATCCCAGTGCTTTTGAACTTTTTGTTCAATATCTTGTGGGTTGTATTGTTCTTGCATCGATGGTATCCGTTATCTTGGAATTTGTGAGTTCGGTTAGAACAGACTTAAATAGATCGTCATAGAATACCTAAAGCTAGGGATCACAACAATAGCCAATCTGTACCCATGCGCCCTTAAGTGACGCAGGTAGGAGAAAGATGGAGGTCAGTTATGCCTAAACGTAAAACAGGTTATGAGGAAATGCTCGAGGATGTGATTGAAACCTTGAAGCACAGTCCGGAAGAAGTTAACAAAGCGATTGAGACGTCGGGCAAAGTGGTGGATGCTGCTAATGACTTGACCAAAGATGAATTGGCTTTAATCAAAGCGTACCTTAAAGCAGACTTAAAAGAGTTTTCAGAGAGTTACGAGGATAGCAAAAGCGGCCCGTTTTACTTAACGATTGCGGACTCGATATGGCAAGGGCTGTTAGAGATTACTGACCGAACTAAAGTTGAGTGGGTTGAGTTGTTCGATGACTTAGAACATCAAGGGCTATATGAAGCAGGAGAGGTGATAGGCTTAGGCACTTTAGTCTGTGATGAGTGTGGTCACAAGACAACGTATAACCACCCAACTGTAATCATTCCGTGTATTAAATGTGGTCACAAAGGCTTTACTCGTCAGTCATTAAAGCCATAAATGGCGCGTAACGACAGTATAATGCTATGAATAAAAAAGAGGCTTAGTCGCCTCTTTTTTGTCTTTTCTACTTTCAAGCTGTTATCAGCTCTGTTTTCTTCTTAAGCCGAGCGCCAGCGCTAAACTTAACCCTACCCAAATATACAATGGCCAAGTACCAACGATTCGATATGGCGTTTTCCCATCGGTTGGGGTGAGCTCTGCGCGCAGTACTGCAGTTTCAAACTGCGGTACTTGCTCAACGATTTTACCTTGGTGATCGGTTACCGCTGTTAATCCGTTGTTAGTCGAGCGGATGAGCGGTTTACCTAACTCTAAGGCACGCATACGGGCGATCTCCATATGTTGAAGAGGGCCGATAGAGTGACCAAACCATGCATCGTTTGAAAGCGTTAGAATGAAGTCTGTTTCGTCAGTCACATTTTGACGCACTTGCTCATTAAAGATGATCTCATAGCAAAGCGCTGGTGCCATGTGCATGCCATTCGCAACGATGTTTGGCTGCACAAAAGCCCCACGGCTAAACGACGACATCGGTAGGTTAAAGAATGGCGCTAATGGGCGCAAAATATCTTCAAATGGTACAAACTCACCAAACGGTAGTAGGTGATGCTTATGGTAACGTTCGCTTAAATCGAAGCTGTAGTCACCGTATGGTGTGATGCCGAGGGACAGAATACTGTTGTAGAACTGTCGATCTTCAGCTTGGTTGACGACACCGGTGATGATTGCGCTGTTATTCATTTTTGCAGCGCTGTCGATATTGCTCAAAAATGAAGGCACTTCAATTTCAAAAGCGGGAATTGCTGCTTCTGGCCAAACGATAATGTCAGCATCCCAGTTTTCACGAGTTAAGTCAGCATACTTCATGATGGTTGGCCAGCGTTGACTTGGTAGCCACTTTAGGTTTTGGTCTACGTTACCTTGAATTAGTGCGAGCTTAGTCGTGTCTTCTGGTCGGGGTGTTACCCAATCGTAGTTGCGAATCCCAAAGCCAGTACTGAGTAGCACCGCAGGGATAATCACCATCAGCCACTGCTTATGAATCCATGCATAGGCTAACGCCCCTGCGCTGATAAGGATAAATAGAGTAAGCAGTTCTACGCCGCCAATTGGTGCAAAGCTTGCGAGTGGAGCATCTATCTGGCTATAGCCTAGCCATAACCAAGGGAAGCCAGTCATCACCCAACCACGTAACCAATCACTGATCAGCCATAAAGCAGGTGCAGCGAGAAGTGCTTTTGTGAGCGTAAATTGAGGAAACAGCTTGTTGTTGAGCCAAGCAAATAAGCCTGAATAAACAGCCAAGTAGGCAACAAGTAAGCCCATTAAAAATAAATTGGCAATGAGCGGCATACCGCCAAAACCGGAGATACTGACGTAAACCCAGCTAACGCCAGTTGCAAATTGACCTAACCCCCAAGCATAACCAATCCATAGTGCGCGTTTCGGAGTTTGGTTAGCAAGAAGAATCAGTAGAATTGCTGGGCTAAGAATGGCAATAGGCCACAGCTGGTAAGGAGCGAAAGCGAGTGTAGTAGAGGCGCCAACAAAAGCGGCCACTAAGGGCCGCTTAAGGCGATGAAAGAGTTCATTCATCATTGTAATTTTCTGAGATTCCCAATGGGTATCGCGTTACTCTTGAGTGGCTTCAACCAGGGTTTCTTCGTCTGGGATCGTCACTTGGAGTTGAATGACACGACGGTTATCGGCAGCGGTGACTTTGAAGTTGTAGCCTTCAATTTCAACCAGTTCACCACGAGAAGGTAAGTGACCAAAGGCAGTCATGACCATACCACCAACGGTATCAACTTCCTCATCGCTGAAGTTGGTTCCGAATGTCTCATTAAACTCTTCGATGGTTGTCAGCGCTCTGACAGCAAACGTATGCTTGCTCAGCTTACGAATGTCCGTCTCTTCACTTTCATCGAATTCATCTTCAATATCCCCGACGATTTCCTCAAGGATATCTTCAATGGTCACAAGACCAGAAACACCACCGAATTCATCGACAACAATGGCCATATGATAACGTTCTTCACGGAATTCTTTCAGCAGTCGATCAACGCGTTTACTTTCCGGTACTACAACCGCTGGTCGAATGACTTCTTCGATATCAAATGGATTGCTGCCTGAGCCTAAGTATTTAAGTAAGTCCTTCGCTAGAAGTATGCCTTCCACATGGTCTTTATCTTCGCTGATCACAGGGTAGCGAGAGTGTTGAGCATCGGTAATCAAAGCAACCAAGGTATCAAGGTCGTGAGTACGCTCAACTGTAACCATTTGCGAACGCGGGATCATAATGTCACGCACACGCATTTCGGAGATTTCCATAACACCTTCAAGCATATCGCGAGTGTCATGGTCAATCAGGTCGTTAACTTCAGAGTCGCGGATAACATCCACAAGCTCTTGGCGATCTTTTGGTTCGCCCTGAAATAGTTGACCTAGACGTTCAAAGAAGGACTTTCTACTCGGACCTTCTGCCTTTTCTTTCTTATCTTCGTTAGAAGAGGGAGAATTATCTTCGTTCATTGTTTCTCAATTAAGTAACGCTATCAGAAGTGTGATAGCACACATAGAGAGGCGAACACGAGAGTCATTTAGGTGGTTCGCCTTTCCCTGTCGAGTGGCCAATAGCTACTCTTTTTCAGCAATGTAAGGATCTTCATAACCCATACCTTGCATGATTTCGGTTTCGAGGGACTCCATCTCTTCGGCTTCGTCATCCTCTATATGATCATAACCTAGCAGATGCAAGCTGCCATGTACAACCATATGCGCCCAATGTGCTAGCAGAGGCTTGCTCTGTTCAACCGCCTCTTTTTCAACAACTTGGCGGCAAATAATCAAATCACCAAGTAAATCTATTTCCATACCAGGAGGTGCTTCAAATGGAAACGACAACACATTAGTTGGTTTATCTTTGCCGCGATACTCATGGTTGAGCGTATGACTTTCTTGTTCATCAACAATACGAATGGTGACTTCGGCTTGTGGCTGGAAGAGAGGTATTGTCTTATCTAGCCACAATTGGAAATCTTGCTGCGAAGGCAGACCTTCTTCATTTTCGACTGCCAGTTGCAGATCAAGTTCAATCGCCATGGTTATTCCTTAGTTGAAGCAACTTGTGCATTCAGTTCGGCTTTTGCTGCTTCTAGTAACTTCGCATCGCGTTCTTCACGACGGCGTTTCTCGAACTCTTTACGCTCTTTCTGGTCTTGTGCTTCCCACTTCTCGTACGCGTTAACGATACGAGCAACCACAGGGTGACGTACAACGTCGTCGGCCAAGAAGAAGTTAAAGCTGATGTCGTCAACTTCGCTTAGTACTTCAATAGCATGACGAAGACCCGATTTCGCACCACGAGGTAAGTCAATCTGCGTGACATCACCAGTGATAACCGCGCGAGAGTTAAAACCAATACGCGTTAGGAACATCTTCATCTGCTCAACAGTGGTGTTCTGACTCTCATCAAGAATGATGAAGGCGTCGTTTAGAGTACGACCACGCATGTAAGCAAGAGGGGCGACCTCAATCACGTTACGTTCAATCAGCTTCTCTACGCGCTCAAAGCCCAGCATTTCAAATAGGGCGTCGTATAGCGGACGTAGGTATGGGTCGACTTTCTGGCTTAAATCACCAGGTAGGAAGCCCAATTTCTCACCAGCTTCAACCGCTGGACGAGTAAGTAGAATACGGCGGATCTCTTGGCGCTCTAGTGCGTCAACAGCTGCTGCTACAGCAAGGTAGGTTTTACCTGTACCAGCCGGGCCAATACCAAAAGAAATATCATGCGTGACCATGTTAACCAAGTACTGCGCTTGGTTTGGCGTACGTGGTTTGATCACACCTTTCTTGGTTTTGACGAAGACTTCTTTACCATGCTCGATATTAGACTCAGTATTCTGCTCAAGAACACCAGACTCTTTGATCGCTAGATGGATTTGCTCAGGCTCAATATCTGGGATCTCACCTCGTAAAGGTGCGGTATCAACATATAGAGTTTTCAGGATATCCAGCGCAGCTGAAGCGGTATGAGGTTTACCGACAATCGTAAAGTGGTCACTACGGTGGTTAATTTCAACGCCTAGACGACGTTCTAAATGCTTGATGTTGTCATCGAATGGACCGCACAGGCTAGCTAGTCGGCGGTTGTCTGAAGGTTCTAGGTTAATTTCTAGAGTTACGATTTTATTGCTCAATGTTGCCTCTCATTTTTTGCCACTTAGTGAGAGCCTGATAACGACCAGGCTCTCTATGGCTATTTATACGAGCTTACGGCGTAAAAGTAGCTACACCCAGCTCATCTTCGCGACGTGTTTTCGCCATCATCTGCGTTGGGGAAATCACACTACGAAGATCCATGTCTTTTTCAGTACGTACTAGCTCACCACGCAGTGAGTTTGCAAATACGTCTACGATCTTCACATCAACGAACTGACCAATTAGGTCTGCACTACCTTCAAAGTTTACTACACGGTTGTTTTCTGTACGAGCGCGTAGTTCCATTAGGTTTTTCTTCGAAGGACCTTCAACTAGAACACGTTGTTCTGTGCCAAGCATTAAGCGAGAGTAACGCATCGCTTGAGCATTGATAGTTTGCTGTAGTTCGTAAAGGCGCTCTTTCTTCACTTGTTCTGACACATCACAAGGGTAATCCGCTGCTGGCGTACCTGGACGTGGAGAGAAAATAAAGCTGAAGCTCATGTCAAAGTCTACATCTTTGATTAGCTTCATGGTGTCTTGGAAGTCTTTGTCTGTCTCACCAGGGAAACCAACAATAAAGTCTGAACTGATTTGAATATCAGGACGAGCTTTACGCAGTTTACGGATGATCGATTTGTATTCGATAGCGGTGTGAGGGCGTTTCATCATCGTTAGGATACGGTCACTACCACTTTGCACAGGTAAGTGCAGGAAGCTCACAAGTTCTGGCGTATCTTCGTATACTGCGATGATGTCGTCTGTGAATTCTAACGGGTGGCTCGTCGTGAAACGAATACGGTCGATACCATCGATAGACGCAACCAAACGAAGCAGTTCTGCAAATGAACAGATCTCACCATCGTGCATAGGACCACGGTACGCGTTTACGTTTTGACCCAGAAGGTTTACTTCACGTACGCCTTGTTCAGCAAGTTGGGCGATTTCGAATAGTACGTCATCCATTGGACGGCTTACTTCTTCACCACGAGTGTACGGTACGACACAGTAAGTACAGTACTTAGAGCAGCCTTCCATAATAGAAACGAATGCTGTCGCACCTTCAGCGCGAGGTTCAGGTAGGCGGTCGAATTTTTCGATCTCTGGGAACGAAATGTCCATAACTGGTGCATCATCGGACTGAGATTGTTTGATCATCTCAGGTAGGCGGTGCAAAGTTTGTGGGCCAAAAATAACGTCAACGTATGGTGCACGTTCACGAATATGGTCACCTTCTTGCGTTGCTACACAACCACCTACACCGATAACTACGCCAGGTTTCTTATCTTTTAGTGTTTTCCAGCGGCCTAGCTGGTGGAAAACTTTCTCTTGCGCTTTTTCACGGATCGAACAGGTGTTAAGTAGAAGTACGTCTGCTTCCTCTGGCTCTTCCGTCAGCTCGTAGCCGTTTGCAGCATTAAGCAGGTCGGCCATTTTTGATGAATCGTATTCGTTCATCTGGCAGCCCCAGGTTTTAATTAGCAGTTTCTTACTCATCTCACTTTCGCTCGTTCAGTTGTACTTAAATCGGAGAGCTATTGCTCAAATTATAGCCGCCATCACGGCGGTAAGCGGCGTATTGTACTGCTTTAAAAAGCACCTGACTAGTGATCTAGCTAATTCTCTGCAAAGCCTGATGAAATCTAGTTTTTCGCCCTATGCTGAACAAGGTTTTTTGTTAAACAATTTTGTAAAAGTAGCCATGGAAAGTACAATAAAAAACGCCAATTAATCAGCACGATGAAGAGTGAAAAATGAACAAGTATGACATCGCCGTGATCGGTGGCGGTATGGTTGGGGCAGCCGTCGCTGTTGGATTTGCCAAGCAGGGCAGAAGCGTTGTCTTGGTCGAAGGTACAAAACCTAAAGTTTTTGATGCCTCTCAGGCGATGGATATTCGTGTATCTGCAATCTCGCACCAGTCGGTGGAGTTACTTGATTCACTCGGGGCATGGTCAGAGATCAAGAGCATGCGAGTTTGTCCTTATCGGCGCTTAGAAACTTGGGAGCACCCAGAGTGCCGTACTCGTTTTCACTCTGATGAATTGTCATTGGATCAGCTAGGTTACATCGTTGAAAACCGCCTAATCCAATTAGGTCTTTGGCAAGTCTTCTCTCAGTATGAAAATCTAACCGTGATGTGTCCTGAGCGATTAAAAGCCATTGAGTTTGCAGATGTAAATCTTGTGACACTAGAAAGTGGGGCGCAGTTTGAAGCTAACTGGGTGATTGGTGCTGATGGTGCAAACTCTAAAGTTCGTCAATTGGCTGGAATTGGTGTAACTGCGTGGGATTACCGACAACACTGCATGTTGATTAATGTGAAAACAGAATTGCCTCAGCAAGATATTACTTGGCAACAATTTACACCTTCAGGCCCACGTTCATTTTTACCTCTGTGCTCTTTGAGTAACGACGATGGTCAAGTCGTAGGCCAAGGTTCTTTGGTTTGGTATGACTCGCCTAAACGTATTAAACAACTGTGTGCGATGAGTAAACCTCAACTAAGAGAAGAAATTTTACGTCATTTCCCTGCTGAATTAGGCGATATTGAAGTTTTACAGTTTGGCTCATTCCCACTCACTCGTCGTCATGCGCAAAGCTACTCAAGCAAAAATTGCGTGTTAGTGGGTGACTCTGCCCATACGATCAACCCGCTTGCAGGGCAAGGGGTAAACTTAGGCTTCAAAGATGTAGACGTTCTCCTTTCGGTAACAGAACAACAAGAAAAGCTGGAAGATACCTTACTCGCGAAATACGAACGCGCACGTCGACCTGACAACTTACTCATGCAGACGGGCATGGACTTTTTCTATAAAGGTTTTAGCAACGATCTAGGGCCATTGAAGTTCGTACGTAATGCTGCATTGAAGCTTGCTGAAAACTCAGGGCCAATTAAGGCTCAAGTACTGAAATACGCGTTAGGTATGTAGTAAGCTACTCAAATCACAGATAGAAAAAAAGCGAGCCATGAGCTCGCTTTTTTAATTCGGCAAATCTAATGATTTCCCGAGTCCAGAACCAAAAAAAAGAAAAAACCCAGCAAAGTCATGCTGGGTTTTCCGATAATGGTGCGGAAGGAGAGACTTGAACTCTCACACCTTGCGGCGCCAGAACCTAAATCTGGTGCGTCTACCAATTC
>NZ_JAWOUN010000015.1:0-105179 GCF_033339395.1 Vibrio sp. 397
AAACTTGATGGCCGTAAATTGGCACAAGTTGATATCGAAAAAGTGAAGGCTTCATTACAAAATGATGGCTTCTTTCTTCAGGTTCCACCGCCGCCGGAGAACCTATTAGAAAAGTACAAAGAACAAAAAGCCCAGCAGAAAGGCGAATAACGTCATCGTTTTTCATCTGGGATTTCTGCCTTGCTCAAGGAGGGCAATATGAAAAAGATACTGGCTACCATGCTTAGCGTTGGTATGTGTACCTCGGCTTTTGCAAGTAGCGAGGGTTTTGATGAATACTTGAATAAGCTGCGTGCTGAAGCTCGTGATAAAGGTATCTCAGAGCAGGTCATTAGTGCTGCTTTTGCTAATGTTGAGTACAAGCCCCGAGCAGTAAAAGCGGACCGAAACCAACCAGAAAAGAAACTGACATTGGATGAGTACATTCCTCGCGCGGTGCCTGAATGGAAGGTGAAGCAAGCCAGACAACTCTACAAAGAGCATTACACCGAGCTAAAGCGTATAGGCGATGAGTACGGTGTCCACCCGCGCTTTGTTGTGGCACTTTGGGGAGTTGAAAGTAACTTTGGTAAGTTTACCGGCAACTTTAAAGTGATTGATGCACTATCCACAATGGCATTTGAAGGCCGTCGTGAAGAGTTTTTCCGTAAAGAGACTATGTCGGCACTTCAGATCCTCGATCAAGGCCATATTGAGCTAGAGAACTTTAAAGGCTCATGGGCTGGTGCGATGGGTCAATGCCAGTTTATGCCAAGCTCTTTCCT
This sequence comes from Vibrio sp. 397, assembly GCF_033339395.1. Taxonomy (NCBI): domain Bacteria; kingdom Pseudomonadati; phylum Pseudomonadota; class Gammaproteobacteria; order Vibrionales; family Vibrionaceae; genus Vibrio; species Vibrio sp. 397. Next base: position 765 of record NZ_JAWOUN010000015.1, read on the forward strand.
TCGTTTTGCTGCTGACGGCAACGGTGATGGTAAAAAAGACATATGGCAATCTGAAGCGGACGTGTTTGCATCAACCGCTAACTATTTGAGCAAGTCTGGTTGGGATGATAAATATACTTGGGGTCGCCAAGTTAAGGTTCCTAAAAATATTGATCGCAGCCTAGAAGGGCGCACGGCTGAAAAAGGCAAATACCTTCAAGAGTGGAGCCAATTAGGTATCACAAAATATGACGGTAGCCCGTTGCCAAAACTGGATGAAGACATCAAAGCATGGTTGATCATGCCGGACGACGAGAATGGTCGTACGTATCTGGTTTACAATAACTACAACGTATTGATGAAGTGGAACCGCTCTTACTACTTCGCACTTGCTGTGAGTCACTTGGCTGACCGCATTAAATACTGATCTGCCATCAAACAATTTGGCATTCAGTCTTCAATACAAGGGCTCTTCGGAGCCCTTTGTTTTTTCTATAACCAAATCGAGGTAAAGCGTGTTATCTGAACGTGCCGCACAAATGGTGATTTTCTCCGCTCTTCTTAAACACAAAAGCTTCACAGCTGCTGCAAAGAGCTTAGGCGTGTCGGTGTCTCATGTGAGTAAACAGTTGAGTCAGTTAGAAGCGTCTCTTGGTATCAAGCTTGTTCAACGCACTACGCGAAGCTTTACGCCGACTGAGGCAGGGAAAACCTTTTTTCATCACTGTGAGCAAGTGGTACAAGCGGTGAGCAGCGCCACATTAGAGATGGAAACCCAGCGGGATGAAGTGGCAGGTTTGGTACGTCTTGGGTTGTCGCAATCATTTGGTACCTTACACATTATTCCAGCGATTCAAGAGTTACGCGAACTGTATCCTCAACTTCAAGTGGAAGTACATCTGTTTGACTATAAGGTCGATATGTTAGCCGAAGGGCTCGATTTATGGGTAACCAACAACGAGCATTTGCCTGAAGGTTACATTGCGCAGCGTTTGACGGATTGCCAGTTTGTTGTTGCGGCATCGCCAGATTACTTATTGAAACATGACACGCCAACAGAACCGGATGACCTATCTGCTCACAACTGCCTCATATACAGAAGCTGGGAGCGTGACTATACGGGGTGGGCGTTTACCAAAGATCAGCAAGAATTGAACGTAAAAGTCTCGGGTAACTATTCAGTAGATCTGGCAGAAGCCGTTCGGGATGCGGCTATTGCAGGTTGGGGTATTGCCTACCTTGCCACTTACTTGCTGGGTGATGAGTTCAGAACGGGTAAGTTAATACAGCTGTTACCTGATTGGAAAGCCAGCCAGTCGATGCCGTTTTATGCGGTATACCCAAGCCGCCAGCATATGCCAAAAAAAATATCCGCAGTGATTAACTTTATCAAACAGAAGATCGGCAACCCTTGTCATTGGGACCAACGTTTGGCGCCTTACATCTCTATTCCTAAATAACAGGATCAATGACGTTGTAGAACGACACATAAGGTGATTCACTTCACAAAAATTTTTCCTGAATCAGAAACATATTTTCCATATGGAAATAATTAAGATAAGCAAACGTTTATCTTCAATAAATTCAATTGGTTATTTTGTTGGTCAGTTATTGGTCTCTTAAACTTTTCACACTGTTAACATCCTCAACTTGCAGCATTTTGAGTCCGCTATACAATCCGGTGCCTTCCATATCCCCCTTCTGTCGGATTCATTTTATGAACTCAATTATTGGTATCGTAGCCATACTATTCCTAGCATGGCTACTTTCTACAAATAGAAAAAATATAAAGCTGAGAACGGTGTCGTTTGCGTTTGCTTTGCAGGTACTGTTTGCGTTGTTGGTTTTATATGTACCAGCAGGAAGAGATGCGCTGAATTCAGTGAGCAGTGTTGTGTCGAATTTGATCAACTATGGTCAAGAGGGCATTGCGTTTTTATTCGGTAATTTGGCGACAGGGGGCTTCACCTTTGCGATCAATGTTCTGGGTATCATCGTTTTCTTCTCCTCTCTTATCTCAGGTCTTTATCACATAGGTGTGATGCCAAAAATCATTAACTTTATCGGTGGTGGTATTCAAAAGCTGCTGGGTATCGGTCGTGCTGAGTCTTTGTCTGCTACGGCGAATATCTTTGTTGGCACTATTGAAGCACCATTGATGGTAAAGCCTTACCTAAAACACATGACTGACTCGCAGTTCTTTGCAGTTATGACAGGTGGTTTAGCGTCAGTTGCTGGCGGAACGTTGGTTGGTTACGCATCACTGGGTGTCGACCTCAACTATCTTATTGCTGCTGCATTTATGTCTGCACCTGCCGGCTTGTTGATGGCAAAAATTTTAATGCCAGAAGATACGGATAAAGCAGCAGATATCGACATTAGCCAAGTTGAAATTCCACGTGCAACCAACGTAGTAGAAGCATTAGCCGATGGTGCCATGGCGGGTGTACGCATTGCTGTATCGGTCGGTGGTACGTTACTGGCGTTTATTAGTGTCATTGCAATGCTAAACGGTATGTTAGGCTGGATAGGTGATCTGATTGGGACACCATTAAGTTTTGAGCTCATCCTAGGTTTTGTGTTTGCGCCAGTCGCTTGGTTGTTGGGTATACCATGGCAAGAAGCAACCACAGCAGGCTCGCTGATTGGTAACAAGATTGTGGTGAATGAGTTCGTCGCTTTCATCCAGCTTGCAGAAGTGAAGTCTCAACTTAGTGAACACTCACAAGCAATCGTGACGTTTGCTTTGTGTGGCTTTGCAAATATCTCAAGCATGGCGATGCTGATTGGTGGGTTGGGCTCTTTGGTACCAGAAAAGCGTGCATTTGTTTCTAAGCATGGTTTCCGTGCGATTATCGCTGGTGTCATGGCGAACTTAATGAGCGCTTCTATTGCGGGCGTGATTTTAAGTCTGTAATTGAAATAGATATCAACAATTAGCAAAAAGGCTCCTTGCGGAGCCTTTTTCGTATCTGAAATTTACGTTATTTGTCTGTGTGGAACTGTTCGCAAGCGAGCATCGTGTTCTCAATTAAACTTGCGACGGTCATTGGGCCAACGCCACCAGGAACAGGAGTAATAAAGCTCGCACTTTCACGTGCTTTGTCGTATTCCACGTCGCCAACTAGTTTGCCTGAATCAAGACGGTTAATACCGACATCGACCACCACTGCGCCTTTTTTAATCCACTCACCAGGGATGAAGTTAGGCTTACCAACCGCAACCACGACAACGTCAGCTTGACGCACATGACTCTCTAGGTCTTTGGTAAAACGGTGACATGTTGTTGTTGTGCAGCCCGCAAGCAGCAGCTCAAGTGTCATTGGACGACCAACAATGTTTGATGCGCCAACCACAACCGCATGTTTACCACGTAGCTCAATGTTGTAACGGTCGAGTAGGGTAATGATGCCCTTTGGCGTGCAAGAGCGAAGCTTTGGAATACGTTGCGCAAGACGGCCAACGTTATAAGGGTGGAAGCCATCCACGTCCTTCTCTGGGTGAATGCGCTCTAAAACATGTGTTGTGTCTATGCCCGCAGGAAGGGGTAATTGCACTAGAATGCCGTCAATTTCATCATCGTTGTTTAATTCATCAATCAGAGCTAGTAACTCTTCTTCTGAGCTAGACGCAGGAAGGTCAAAAGACTTAGAAACAAACCCAACTTCTTCACATGCACGGCGTTTGCTACCGACATAAACCTGAGAAGCAGGATCTTCACCAACTAGAACCACTGCTAAACCAGGAGCACGTAGCCCAGCTTCAACACGTGCTTTAACACGTGCAGCCACTTCGGATCGAACAGTTTGGGAAATGAGAGTTCCGTCTATATTTTGAGCAGTCATGACTTTCCTTATAAATTAAGAAGGCAGATTATCTGCGGCGCATTGTCGCAGAATTTCTTATCAACATCCATACGCAAACGTTTGCTTTGTGGTGTTTTTGAACATTAAGCGTTTTAATGGACTTTTTTTAGGCATTCAGATCAGAATGTTATGAAAACCCGTTGATTTACCCGTTTGAACTCGTATAATCCTGTCCCTGTAGCGCGCCCTTAGCTCAGCTGGATAGAGCACGTCCCTTCTAAGGATGTGGTCATTGGTTCGAATCCAATAGGGCGTGCCATTTATTTCGGGGGTTAGCAGGTTAGTACTTGCTAACCCCTTTTTCATTTCTGGAATTTCTAGTCAAGTTACTAGTCAAGTAAGCGTGTAGCTAAACGAAATCGGATGTAATCCTTTTTTGACAGACGGTCACTTAACTCACTGTAGTTTCTAATGCTTGTGTTTAGCCGCAACTCGTTTACGGAGTAACAACAAGTGGTGCAACTAAGAATGGGTAAGCGGGCAGTGAGTTTGATGGAACGTTTGAGAGAGGCGGGGTGGTTGGTTGCCCAGTTCATACTAGAGCTGTATTACTAGGCTTTGCAGATAATGTTGTGTAAGTGACATTTATGCCACATAACTTAGTTTATTGCATCTTGGAGGCTGTCCATGAATATGCTTTCATAGGCGAATTGAGTTGTTCGCCCCTTCCCACAGCTCTTCATGTTTGTACGTAAAGTCTGTGTTTTTATAGATCTCGGATTCAAGTGTTAGTACGGCATTGCGCCTGCACTTTCTTCGATCCAAGCTTCGATTGTTTCTCTTTTCCAACCTACGATTTTCGGGCTTATCGCGGTTGGTTTCGGTAGTTGCCCAGATTTTCTCCAGCGCCAGATTGTCACTTTACTGATACCAAGGTAGTCAGCTAGGTCATTAATTCGAATAAATTCTTTGTTTTTCATTTAGTCTCTCGTCGTTTAGTTATTGTCGTTATGGAGAGTCAGATATAGATGACTCCTTTTCGGCGGTTAGCCGAAGTTTTCTTAAGAATTCAAATGAGTTTTTGAACCCCTTGCTAGTGTTGTAATGATCCATGATTTCAATCAGTTACTCAATTCACCACAACTTATATTTGGTTGAACTTTAGCCATTTGATGTTATTTTTTTAACTTAGCTGAATCATTTCTTTGCAAGCTAGTGCCCTCGCGTCCAGTGAAATTTTCACTTTCTTAGGCTCACCTTGGAAATCACCTTCTGGCCACACATACCCTAATGACTTAATTAACGACTTGAAGAGCTTAGTAGCAGAATGCTGCGTACAATAATCTTTCCATTTGATGTCTGGTAGTAAGTGCTCATACGTCTTCTGATTCTCGTAGATTTCGATGGCGATAGACTTCACTTGAGGACGCGTTAATACGAGAGTTTCGTTTTCACCTTTGTACTTTGGATTCTGTAAAACTTGCGATTTAATGAATTTTGCTGGTTCTACGAGGTACTTGTTTAGGTTTGCGCCACTAGGATTCCAAATTTGTTTGAATAAAGCCTTGTTCCGAAAGACCTCATCAAAAAGAATATCTTCTTTAGTTATCTTCTCGAGTTGGTAGTCGCGCATAATCTCGAATTTCTTGAGCATTGCCAGTTCTTCAAACCCGACTTGGTTGCTCATGATTAGCCTGTCTGCCTCGGCTCTTGTTATGACGCGTGCGGCCAAAATAGCCTTAATTCGTGCTTTGAGATCCCTAGCCTTTAATAGGTTGAATTTAAATAGACCTTCTTCAAGTTCTTCTTTGCTCGATTGCTGTACTTGGACATTCAAACCAAGCCGCTTTAGATTCCACATCATGCTAAGGGGTTGATTTGCATTGAATAGTTTTTTCTTCTCTTCAAACTCATTACGAAGGATGTCGCGGTCGGAGTCAGTGTCACAAGGAAGAGGAGGGACATAATTGAAATGTTCATTTTGAGTCAAGTAAAACGTAATATTTTGACTTGCACGGAAACGCCTTGAGAAATTGACCAATTCATCAATCCCCAGCACTAGGTCACTGACAACGTTAACATTGTCTGTATATTCAGCTTCACATGAGTAGCCAGAAGCTAGGCACGGTGATGCCATAATCATGTTGTACTTGGTACACTCTTCTGACGGTGATGTCAGAAAACTCGATTGAGCTTCCATTTTTTTATTGCTGCCAGTGAGTACTAAAACCTTGTTCTTTAGTGCAATTTTTTCACAAGCTTGCCCACTCTTATCAGTCAACCCCATGTCTATCATTGTCATACGCATTGACTTTAGAGAGTCGAAAAGGATGACATTTTCATCTTTGAGCTTGTTAGATGTGTTGCTAAAAGCGACAAACTTATTTGCGATAGTGACGTTGATGTTGGCGTATGGGTTTTGCATCGCGCGGATGACTTGGATACCTTTGCGATGGTTGCGCAACCATCGTAAGGTCGTATCTGTAACATCCGCATCCGCGACAACAACCTTGGGGACTTTATTGATAGCTAGAGCTAGCACGTCAAATACTTCTTCACGCATTGTGTCGTTATGGCCACAGACGTTTGCCATGACTTTTTCAAATTCATCAATGATCAATACATCACAGTTGAGAATGGCTGAAGCCAGATGATCTTTATAGATACTGTTAACGACAACACCCAGTGACGTTGCGTTTTCGATCTCAAATAATGAGGAGTTTTTGTAATTTTCTGCTCCAACAGATTCACACAGCTGTTTTACGAGGGGAATGAGGTAAGAGAGATAGACAACCTTTTTGCTTTTAGTGGCTGACCTTATCATTGGCTGCAATGCAAGTTTTGTTTTCCCTGTGCCTGTTTGGCCCAGCAATACTGTTGTATCAAATTGATTGTCTTCAATGAGGTAGCTGACATTGTCGAACGACTCAACGTCAACTAATTGGTCAAATTCAGTCACTTTTGTCGCATCACTAAGCATCGACTCATAACTTGCTTTTGTTTGATTTAAGGTGTTTAGTAGTTTCTGATAACCATCTGAACCAGAATCTAGGTAGTGAGATAGGCAAGATTCCGAAGTCTCGAAATGGAGTGGAATTTTCTGAATCAGACTCCTACATATGGAGTTTGCGAGCTGAGTGCTTTCGAAAAGTCTGTAGCCTTCTAGTAGTGTTTGGACGGTGCTGAGCCTGTCAAAATGGATTCCAGTTGCCAAATCAAATATTGGCAAACGACCTTCCTCCGCGTTCTCTGCGAGTACTTTTTCTGAAAGGTCAGGGTGCTCCGTAGAATCGATTACTATTTCAACGTCACGAATATTGGCTTGTTTGTAAGACTTTGCTATCTCAAAAATATTGCTACTTCCATACATCGGAGCAACGATCCTTCGGTCAGAACTCTCATAATTGATACCATTAGAGACTAGAATGGAGACTTTATTCTTTCGGAGGTTTTTGATTCCGATGTGTTCGCTATTTGTTGATTCATTTAAAATTTTCATAGTGTAATTTCTTATTATTGTGATTTTTAGGTAAAGCTTGTCTGACGCCAGATACACGATGACTCAGTATCTGAACGCTAGATCAAGTGGATTGAATGTTTGTTGAACTAGGTCTGCTATGTAAGCAGGGCTGCGCCACTCAAGCCGTTGAACCAGTTTGAGGGCATTGCATTGAGTAGAAGCAAGTCATCTCGAAACCAGCCAAGCCAAAACTTCGTTTTGAAATAGTCGATGTCGTTGGGTAGAAGACGCTGGCAACCAGCCGCTAGCCAAGCTTTCGACTTGACGATTATTTGCTCCAGAAGAGGGGAGCATTCTCTGGTTGCGCGGGTAGGGTAGAACCTAAAATCGATTAAAAATCGGTGAGCTATCGAGACTCTGTTAAGGTTTCGCATGATTACATTTCGTTTATTTGAGTAAATCATAATCACCTGAAATATGGCCGTCAATTTATAATTACTTATAAAATCAACAAATTAGAAAATTATTTTTGGATTCAGTGTTTAATCAATCATTTATCTGATGAATTTTTTGGATTGAGGCAATCAAAGTTAGAACGATATGTTTCAGTACTTCACACGAGGAAACTAGTAGTTTGCAAAGTGCGGTTCGGGATTTAGGAACTGGTAGGAGGGAGGCTGAAAGACATTCAATCAAACTTTTTCTACACCAAAGATCTGATAGCTGCCCGTAGGTCGCTTGAGTTTGAGTGTTTTCCTAAATGAGCCACTTTCTCTATTTATATATAAATACAGAAAAGTGGCTAAACCAAAGCTGCGCTTTGAAGGAGTCGAATAGTTCATGAGCGCAGCTCATGGTGTTGCTTCTCTGAAGTTTTTACGGGATTTATGGCTTTTTAACTTGGGTAAAAAATCTGTAGGCTACGGGGGTAGCCTTCAACAAACGTTTTGGTGCGGGGAATTTCTATTTAGGTAGCACTAGGCGCATTACAAAAGATTTGTATGCCAATCGTCTAGTACATATTTGCCCCATTCCGTGCTGGCAACTAGGAAGATATCCTTCTCGATTGCTTTCCAGCGCATAAGAAATACTTAGTAATTGCGTCCTCGGCCACTGTAACAAGCCTATGCCCCAAACTGTGTTTGGGTATCGGTTTAACCTCATAAGATTTATTAGGCCAACATGCTGTTGACCTAAGATTGGAACTAATAAGCATTCGTTACAGGTTCATCTTGCACATTCGCAGACTTCTTAATCTGCCAGTTTGATATCGCTACATTTATTAAAGCTGTTAGTTCGTCACTCCACTCTTTTCGTTTTATGGTGTTTGAACCTTCTAAGTACCATGCGTGTCTTTCAAGCTGCGAGCGTATCGCTGTTTTCCATTGTTTGTCAGATTTTGATGTTTCTAGAACCTGTTCAAATGTGAAGAGCATTTGCGAAACAAACCATGGGTACTTTTCGTGAGTGACTCCATTCGAAACAATGTCGTTTCTATTCCCATAAGCAAATTTTGGATTGTCTGCGCAGTTTTTTAAATACTCTTGGTAAGTGGCATAAGCTGTTGCTCTTCGAGATTCCTGCCTACTTGACCGTAGCTGCTGTAGCGTGAGTATTAACGCAAGAATAGCAATAACTGCCATTATGATATCAGCACGTTCATTCCAAAATTCAAAGGTCAATAACTGAGCTGCGTTAGTGTCGAGGCAAATCATTTCATGTTTCCTGCTGGCGGTGTCTTTATTTTCTTGTTAGTTCTTAGGGATTGACCGCAATCTCTAAAGTCGAACATATTCATCTCAAATGTAGATATCGATACTTGATTGGAACCGTGTGTGTGCGTAATGAGCTTATGGAATCGCTCTTTGTAAGGCGCTTTGGCTACTGAACCACCAAACTGACCACTGTTAACTAGTACAACATGCTGATACATATGATAAAAAAGCGCATCAACCATGCTGTCAAAGGTCGCAATATCTTTGTTCATCGCTGAAATAATATATGCGTGTGATTTGTCTTTAAGGTCGGCACTTAGCTTAATATCTGTGGCGTCATAGCATATCGAGCCAGTCAACTTGAAGCCCTCTTTCTCTTCATGAGCAGGATGAATCATTTCTACGATTAGTTGATATGGTCTCCAAGGCATAATTTGGTTTACTTCACCAACAGTCATGTTTTTCTTCCCTTGAAGGCGCTTGATAAATCTCCTGCCATTCTTTCCTTTATTTGGGATGAACCACATAGCTGAGTTGTTGAGGTCACGCTCATTCTGAATATGGCTAAAACCAATTCCTGCAAAAACAATAGCCCCCGTTTTATCCGAAAGCCTTTCTAAGATATCTAGGTCATCGGGTGAGACAGAAAGTTCAGGCCAAATGATAAGATCGACTTTTCCTTTGAGGTTTGGAGTCTCATTCACACTATCGACGCTAGCGATGTTGTGTAAGATTAGTTCTGAAACTGAAGCCACGTGCCTTCTATGCTTAGCTCTGTATGTTGGTGTATCTAACTTTAAGCCAGCTAAATCAAAGTCTTTTGTCAAAGGCAGAAGTGATTGAACCATGACAACATTTAGGTGTTTTTTGTCTTTTGGCCATCCTAACGTAACTTTCTCTGTATAGGTTGGCATATTGGAGAGTCTACAGTATGACTTAGCTTGGTCACTAGTTCGATTGTTTATACACTTTTCTAGTTCATCTAGAGTCCAATCTTTCGGCCATGAATATAAGCTATTGTTGCTTTCAACCCCAGGCCATTGTAGTAGCTTGAACAACAATGTGGATAGCCAATCACTCATCGGCGATTTGCTATTACCAAATGCTTCAGGTGAATGCATCATTCCGATCTGCCTTTTCAGCATATTGGACTTTATACCCCGATATGCAGGTTTTTCAGACTGGAGGCTGCTGCTGCTACTCCAGTCGACAGAGCCCAGTAGACAACTTCGAATGAACATCCCAATGTAATAGAGTGGTTTGTGCTCTTCTGTTAGCCATTTAGGGGGAGTATGAAATAGTTCGGTCTCGTCATCATAAAATTCTAACTCGACTTTGAGCTCACATGATGATTTTAGGCTCAGCAAGTCATCCCAATCACTACATCGGACTTTTGTATTTGCAATATCTATAGGTGTGTCGAAGTTGTTTTTATCTATTTCAGCTAGTGACGATTGAACTAGCTTAAGTATGCCATTCTCATGCTTAAATGGGCTGTTGTCGGCTCTAATTACCGAAAGCAGGGATACTGATTTACTATTGTAGGAAGATAGATTTCCTTTGATTTTGGCATAATCATTTAGACCAAGATAGTTGGCAAACGAGTGGGCTTTCTTAGGCCACTTTAAGTCAGTTGATTTCGCTTTTAAGTATAATTGTTCGAATAGCACAGGGCTATTTAGCATGAGTCTTTCACATATATCGCTTAGATCTCCCCTATTTAGCTGTCTGGCTCTTTGTGAGGCAAAGGAGGGGGCGGTCGGGCGAGCACGCCGACTATAGATCGATTCCAATGAGCTCGATATAGACCGCAAGACTTTTCTTTTGTCCAGTGCTAGTTGGTTAGCTAGTAAAACCGCTGTAGTGAACTCAGTAGGTTTTTGCTTTAGATTTACGCTGCGGAAACCATTTAGTAGCTGAGTAATCAGATCAAATGGTTCAATATTAATAACCTCTTTAAGAGGTGAGTCATTACGGACAAGACTAAAGAACAAAATCTGTTCTTTGAATGCCTCCTCAAAGGAATCTAGCACTTCAAATTTACTGCATGCGTAATCCTCTAGGCATTCAAAGTAGCTTTCTGGATCGGAGTGTGCAGGAAACGCCCACCGATCTTTTGTATGTATTGCGGTAGCAGAGTGGCGAAGAACTTCACTTAAGCAATATTCAGCGAAAGTGGTAAGTGCGAGGTCATCATGGTCTCGGATACTCTCGAGGCTTTGTAAGATTGGGCGCAGTATTCGAGCATGAGGAAATAGTTCTAGTCCTTTTTTTAGAAGTAGCAAAAGTGAAGGATCTTTAGTCCACTTTGATATTAGTTTTCGAGCCATTCTCTCTTGTAGATAATCCCATGCTCCTGGAATAGGGGCTCCAGAAGGGGTAACTTCTTGTGCGATCATGCTTCGCTTTTGACGAAGAAGTGAGTGGATTTTGTTGGCTGTAAAACGTAGGAGAGTATCTTTACGTACATCATTGAAAGTTCTGTCAATAAAAGCTAATTCACTTATACAACCGTCTTCGAATTCGTTACTATCCCAGTCTTCAACCTCAAGGTTATCTGTTAGCTCAATTAGCCCTTCAAGGTGCCCAAGTTGTTCATCTAGTTCATGTAGTGGCATTGGGCCACTCAGCTTATTCTGTATGTGTGCAAGCTTAGATGAGATTGCTCCTTCTTTAGAACTGAATTTTTTAACTTTGGTTTTTTGAGGTTGAAGGATGAGACCTAAATTATCTTGATATGGTTTGAAATAAGCAGCTATCACTTCACGGATTTCATTCTCAGATACTTCGTTTTTGTCTGCTTTGATGATCAGTCTTAGGTCGTCCACATAGCGACAAGCATCTACTAGTAGTATATTTTCGTTTTCATCTAGATATTGGCCTATCAGCTCAGCAATGTCCTTGTCGAAATCAAGCATGTAAATGTTTGCTAAAAAACCACCCGCGACGAGCCCTTGAGGTATGCCTTTATTATCTTCTAGGGTCTGTATGTGTTCGTTTTTACACACCTCTGTGTATAGGTCTTGAGATTCTTCTGTCCATTCCCAATCTTCAAACTGATCTAGAACGTGGTTAATACATTCATCAGCTTCTTTGCCAGTTATTTCTTTGACCAGATCCTCAATTTTTTCTGCAAGTATCGTCCGATCAACAGAGTCGTAAAACTTAGAAAAGTCTAAATGAATTTCATAGATTTCTTCTTTGCTTGTTTTAACTCGTTTAGCTTCACGACCAAAGTAGATAGGTCGCTCTAGAAAGCGCTGGTAGTCGGTAAAAAACTTACTATATGTATTACTGTTACCCCAAGAATATGATGCATTGTTATCAACATACTTACAGTGAAGCCTGTTACCATAGTTTATTAAGCCTTTATCGTGTACATCAGAGAACAGAGTAGAGGTGTCACCTTGTTCAGTTTCAACATGGTTAGCTAGCAGCATCATCAATGCTGTAAAAACGGTCTGATCGTCTATCGATACATGAGCCAAAGGTCTCATTGGCAATCGAGGGTTATCAGAGTCATCTTCATCCTTATCTTTGCTTTCTGGAACCCAAGAGAGGGCCGACTCATCATCCGATTTTATAAATGTCCATGGATGAGACTTAGGTGCAGGTATTAGCTTTAGAGGAGATAACTCAAGGTCGTTTTCCTTAAGGGCTACAGATAGAGAGGAAACCCTTAAATCAAGCTCGAGAGCAGACTTGTCTAAGTCTAAACAGTCAACATACCAGTTGACCCCTCTGATATGTTGGTGAGACTTTTTCCAGGCACTTAACAGGATAACTTCATCAGATATGAAGTCTCCCGTTGGTAAGATCTTGTTATATTTCTTGTGGAGTAGCATACATGTACGTTGGTTTAAGTGACGACTTTGTATATGTTACCGCGTTTATTGCGCTTGTATGAATAAGAATTTATCTTTGTTAAGGTGTAGAGCATTATAGTGGATGATAAAACTGGCCACTCGAACAGAAGTTGCCATGCTCCTAATAATTCATTAAAAGCTAAATTAGAAAGTTCACTGACACAGAAATGCCCCAAAACAATTCAGAGCAAAAGATCTTGCTTACTTCGAACTTAGTAATTTTCCCTTATCAAAAGTTATTCGAAAGAGTTTGGGTAACAGCATTTTCTGAAATCATAAGGCATCATACAATCTAATATCTGTTAACTTTCAGTAGCCTATTGATTACACGTTGATGTGATACTAAAAAGGTTGCATTGTAGGGATATGAAAGGTGGCAAAAAGCCTCATAGAAAGCGTTAGGTAAAAGGAGAACTTGTGGATATATCAGCTTTATCTTCTATCCCTACTGATAGTTTGTATAAATTCATGTCAATTTCAGGATTGTTTGTACTACTTACCTCTATTGTGATCCCGTTTAAGGTACGTAAAAGTTATCAAATACAGGTAATTGAGTTTAGGAAAATTCATGCACTGACATCCTTGAAGATTGATTGGATGCTAAGAGACTACATGATTTCTGTAAAACACGTTGAAGGCATTATTGGAGAGTTTGGTAAGGCAAATGCACATTTGAAACCAGGTGATTTTATTGTGGAATTTAAAGATTGGCTTCATCAAAATCGTACTGAAATACCGCAATCACAGCTTGAGGATCTAATTACGTCAGTACCAAAAGATATAGATTCATTTTCGTTAGAAATTGCAAAGGAGCAGATAGAAAATGAGTGTGAACATAAGAAAATTGAGTTAGTGCAAGGATATTTGACGCAACTTTCATTTTTACAAGTTGTTGGGGTATGTGTCGGTATGGTTTTAACAGTTTTTGGCTTTTACATGTGGTACGAAAGAGTTCAAGTCTTCATTGATGCAACAATAGCTACGTCATAACTTTTACCTAACAAACGCTTTAAGACGGATTCGCAACGCTTGGTGGTTTTGGTTTGATTTGGCTTATGCGTTTACGGTGTAATAATTGAGTGTAGTGGTAGCGTTGCTCACCACTTAAGCGGGCGTTAGGTACTACATTATCAGTATAAGGAAATATTTTGTTTAGGAAGCTATTTGAAGAAGCGCTAGAAAAAGAAGCGCAAAGAAGAGATGTTTTCATAAATGAATTTCAAGTCAATTCAGATAGTCACGAAGAGCTTTTTAGTTCCTATGGTATACCTTATGACGAAATAATGAGTTTTTCTGCTTCATCAGATGTCGGTGGTGAAAACCTTGAAATGCCTGCATTTACTAACTTTTTCTTAAATGATGGTGATGCTCAAGCGGCGATTTTTATCAAGGACACATTGTTTGAAGAAGATGATGAATACAATCATCTATGGAAGTACATAATGCTGATCCATGAAATTGGCCATGTAAATGACTTTAGGAAATCCAAGTATCTTAACTGGAGGAAACGAGAATGTAATATTGTCATGGCTGAATCTTTCGCGGAGATATATTCAATCAAATATTTTTCACGTCGAGATGACCAGTATCATCGCTCATGTAGGGCGCATTTAGCTCAGCGGATATTAGGCTTTGAAAATTATGGTGATGTCCATAAGACAATATTCCAACAAATTCTGAAAACTTACTCTAGGAAAAAATTAATTCAGTGGTCTAGTAGTATCCATACAAGCGTTTGAGGTATCCAAGATACAAGATACTTTTGCTAATCTGAGATAAGCGGCTTACCAGATTTCGCGTAACTCGCTTCTGTCCAAAAGCGAGTTCATTTTTGGGTAGGCTATCGCTGTGCTCGAATAGTCTTTTGATATACGGCTTAAACTTTGATACTGCTGAGATGAATTGATACTCTGAAAACTCAGATATCTTGCTTAAGGTCATAGCGGTGCGATATTGCAAAACTGCCATAGTCATTAATCAGCAAATGAATACTAGAGAAGTACTAGATCAATTTGCCCGAATAAAATTCAAATCAACTTGCGCTGTTCAATGTGAGTGGAATCAAGCCCAATTCGTGGTGGACAATGGTATGAATAACATTCGTGCTGTTGTTGATGCAGAGAAGGGGCTCATTATGCTGTGTTGCCGTTATTCTCAACACCTCGATATCGGAGATGAGTTACTTAAACAGTTTGCTGACGAGCAAGGTTTTTCAACTAAAAGCGTTGAGTGCTAGTTGAACCAAAGTGCTTCGCTATTACTCTTTCATATCGTCTTCTATCGTCAAAGCTGTCTGGGACTTCTGTTATCAGTCTTGGCCCTCGATGTTAGATATATCCTCATAGTTTGAGCCAGCCAATAACTGACTGACTCTTGTTTGTGAATGCAAAGTACCAATCAAATTAAGTAGTTAGCACCAAGCCGATTGATTACTTCGACATGTCCACCAAATTTCCTAATGCTCAGTGCGTCGACTGCGATTCCGCTGGCTACCTGGAGTAGGTCTAGGTTCTTACCCTGCCTACTATAATCATCCAACAATTGCTTCTTTAGACTTAAATCGAACTCAAATCGATCCCTAGGATCGCCATAACAATCTTCATCAAGAATAACAAGATATTGGGAATAACAGCTAAATTGAGACGAGTAAAGCTCGAGCAGCTCGTGAACGCTATCAGCGTCTTCGGGTAGAAATATATATTTATTGTTTTTGACATCAAAGTCAGTGATTGCTAGTGCATTCAACAACTTAATTAACAGTATGTAACAGACGACTTTAGGAGCCTTGATATAGGCTTGTCCATAGGCAGGTAACCTATCGGTGATGTAAACGTTAGATTTTGAGTTAATGGTTAAATAAGCAATTTTTGTTACTTCACTGATGTCAAATTTGATCATATTTATCATACTCCTGTAGTGGCGGTCATAGGATGATTTCTAGATTTGAACTTCTTTCAGACACGACAAAGCCACCGCTCTTAAGCAGTGCAGAAATTGTTGTCTGAGTGTGAGTTTTGAGTTGTTCATCATGTCTCCAATTTGCCAATAAAAATACAGTTCGCACTTACTCGACGAATCGAGCATAGGGTTATTAGTATTTTTATTAACAGTCGGATACACGAATCAATAGAAAGGTATATCTGAACACCAAAGCGTCAGCTTTGGATGGGATTAATTTAGTGAGTTAAATTGCATCGACAAGGCCGAATGAGCAAAAAAATCTAAAATGTGATCTGAGTCGATAAATTGTTAGTGGTCGCTTTAAAGCTGTTCAAGCCATTTTGGCCACTTGATAAAGAGGAGCCACTTTTTCCATTTATATATAAATATCCAAAAGTGGCTAAACCAAAGCTGCGCTTTGAAGAGAGTCGACTTCTTCATGAGTACAGCTCATGGGAGCTTAGAGACATAGTTGGCAGGGAAAATAGTGTCAGCAAATGACAGGCTAAGGTGCTAGCCTGTCATCCATATTAGATTGACTTTGATATGAGTTCAGCTTTCAGTAAACCACCCTTGGTAAGTAACTTTGGTGAGAAGTTTGGATTTCTGCGCTGTTTGTATGCCGTGAGTATTTTTTGCAGACCGCTGGCTTCCAGAAGAGATATATTTACCTCGGTATCCATGTCTGCCGCATCGATAAAGTCTTTAGAGAACTCTGGTGCAACGATCAGTACCTGAGCAACTCGGTGGCCATTTTGTTCGCAGCGCTTTGCGTAAGCTTTTACTTGTCTTGAAGTTGTAGAGTACTTGGCATATTGACCATTTTTAAATGACTTAGCCTCGCCAATGATGACGTCATCGTTATCTAGAGATATGATGATGTCTGCTTTATCCTTGGCGGTATTTATGTCCTTTCGTAAGTCTTCGTCAACATTCATTCCAAGCTGCTCTAGAATTGAACGAGTAATCTCTTCGAATTTCACACCAATATCAGACTCTTTTATATCTATGCCTGCTCCATGTAAACCTTTCAGGTCGCGTGTCGCGAGCAGGTTGTAGTTTTCAATTAATCGGTCATTGGCACTGGCGAAAGATTCTATGATCTGACTGCGAGGGTTCCCTCTCCTAGACAGCCCCATATCATTTCTGATGGTCTTAATTTCATCGTTTGTATAGAGATACAAAATATCGAGTGGGGTAATACTTAGTGCTTTCAGCCTTTCTGGATCGAGAGTTTCTTTGTTTTCTATTTCAAAGTCTGTTCGAATTCGTTCTTCAACATTAAGATCTGAGCTTGATAGTGATTCCAGAAGTTCTTTAAAGCCACTGACACTTAGGGCATTAAACTCATCCTCTTCAGAACTTTTAAGATGTTCGATCAAAACATCTATGCGGTCATGAAGTCGAGTGCCAATTCTGGGTATGTCGAGATCCATTTCATCAATCAGTTGCTTGATTCGTTCTTTTCTCAGATTTTGTGTTGCGTTGTCTGAATGAATGTCATTGAGCAGAATATTTCTGATTGAAAGTCCTGAGTGAGCAATGGTGGTGATTTTTTCTTTTCGGTCAACACCTCTAGTTTTGCAGCCATGATTTTTTAAGATGCTAGAGAGTTCCGCATCAGATAAAGAGCGAAGAATTCTAAGTATATATTTGTCGTGAATTTCTTTACCGAGCACCTCATGGAGAATATCTACGACCTCGTCAGCAACCATAACCTCTGAGCGTCGGCGATTGATCATGATAATGCCATTTTCCCTTAAATATTCTAGGGCGTCATCTATGCCAAGTTGTGGGATTGGATCAATAGAGTGCTCAATGGCATTGACCTCTTCTCTAGACAGGCCTAGTCGTTGTGCAAGCACATTAAGTATGCTTCTTTCATCTTCAGAAATTTTGGCTGCTCTATTTGATTTAAGATCGTTCTCGAATGCCGTTTTCATACAGTTCTTATAGATATCGAGTCGGTTTAGTCTATCAAAATCACCGACCTCACAGGCGCTTAGCTCTGCTAGAAGTTCCTGGCTCAATGTATCTATCTCTGCATATTCTTTGGCATAAAGACTTTCAATCCACGGTATGGTAGAGATACAGTTTCCATCCCTAGCTAAGATATTTATCAGTAGTGATGCCTGTGGGCCACCCGTCGCTACTTGTTCTACTACGTGATTTTTTGAAGTGCTTTCTGACTAGATTGAATAGCTCTTTGATCTCATTGCCAGAGGCCGCTTTAAGTTGACCATCTATTTTATCCAATTGCTTGACCAACTCGGTGTCATCCTTGTTGTCTTGGCATAGCTTGTCTATGCAGTTGATGAACTTTGAGCGTTCAAATTGATTTGTATGATTTAAAACTTGGGTTAGTTTCATAGCGCGTCCTGCATTTAAACAAAATAGATTGCTTTGAATGTTAACGGTATATACGACTGAGATGTGATTTTTGAGGTAAGAGTGACGATTATGTCACTGGTTTTATATTGGTTGTATTTGGAAGTTTGAAGTCAGTCTTACTGAATAGGCCACTTTCGCCATTTATATATAAATATCGAAAAGTGGCTAATCCAAAGCTGCGCTTTGAAGAGAGTCGATCGGTTCATGAACGCAGTTCATGGGGTACTTCTTAGTAATTCTTAGCGAGTTTAAGAATTCTTAATACCAGTAAGAAACACGATACGATATGGTGATTATGATCACAGATTTTTAAGCAGACAGAAAAAATCTGTACAAATCACTACTCAAATTGAAATTTATTTCTATGTTTCAATATCGCCAAGACCGCGGTGTTATTGGGAGATTGACGGTCTTATCTTAGCTCTTCTTTTTTGAGGATATAATCATGTTGATAAGCCAGGATCAACAAATAGGTTTGCGAAGCCTCAGTAAGTTACTTGATCATGTCGCTGACGTCATTCGTCGAGGTGTTCCTGGTCGGCATTGGGTGACCGCTGACTTAACCAGCGTGAATCGAAATCGCTCTGGTAATGTGTATTTGCAGTTATCAGATAACGGTGATGGAGGGTCGGAATCGCAAGCGCGTGCGGTTGTTTGGTCAAATAGAACCTCTATCATCGATGCGTTTGAAAAGAGTACTCAAATGACATTTGCAGAAGGTTTGAGCATTCTTTGTTTAGTAGAAGTTCAGTTTCATACTAAGTATGGACTCAACTTAACCATCGTAGATATTAATCCCAGTTATACGATTGGGGCATTTGAGTTAAAACTACAGATGATCCGCAATTGGCTGGTCGAAAAGAGCGAAGCAGAGTTAAATCAACGCTTGAGAACACCGACTGAGTTTACAAGGGTTGCCGTGATTGCTCCGCAAAATGCCGCTGGCTTAAGTGACTTTCGAAGTGTCGCACACTTGCTTGAACAGCACGACTTATGTCGGTTCGACTATTTCTACGCATCATTCCAAGGTGACGCGAGGATACGTGCTATTGAGATGGCGTTTACTGAACTGGTTCAAAATGAACATGCCTATGATGCCGTGTGCGTGATTCGAGGGGGAGGTGACAAAGCAGGTCTTAACGAACTTAGTGAAGCAAAGCTTGCTCGGTTGGTTTGCCGTTGTCCATACCCTGTTTTCACAGGTATCGGGCACAGCACGGACTCGGTCATCCTTGATGAACTTGCTAATCAATCCTTTGCGACGCCAACTAAGGTCATTGAGCACATCAAACTCACCATAATTCAAAATGTGCAGTCTGTTAGCGCGAATTACTCTAAGCTGCATAACTCAGCGCAATCGCTATGTAATCATCAGCGACAGTCTATTGCGCAGCAAAGTGAACGTATAGAGAAAGGAAAAAGTAACGCTTTAGCCTGTTGGCGTAATCACGTTGAACAGTTCGGTCATCGTTTGTTCGAGCGAGCCCAAAACCGAGTAAGAGAAAATGGAGGCTTGGTTAATCGACAGTTCCAATACTTTAGTTCCAACGCAAACCAGAAATTTAATTCATCACGTATTGCGCTTAATCGCCTTCATGAGCAAGTGTTTCATCAGGCAAACAAGGCACTGATTAGTGCCAAGTCTGCCGCCTTTGCGGAGCAGCAGATTATGAAACAATCGAGTGCTGCGATAGTGATGTTGGCGAAGCAGAATGTCTTAAGGGACTACAGCGACTTAAAGCAGTTATCCAAACATCAGGTTCACAACCATAAACAAGAAACTCGTCAACTTTGGCTCAGTCTGAGCCAGTCTTCCAAAGCGGTGATACATATTGCCAGCAATCAGACGTTTGCTGCCTCAAGTACTTTAGTTATGTATGCACGTATGCATGTACAAAGCCAACAGAATCAAATCAATCAAGACAGAAATAACCTCTTTGCGAACGCTAAGAGGGCTTTGGATACTCAGCAAGACTTAGTACGAAATGACAAGCGATTAATTGAGGCTTATGACTCTCAGAGAGTCTTAGAGAGAGGCTACGCCCTGATGTGTGATGATGAAGGTCGCGTAATTAAAAGCACTCAACAACTTATCAATAATCAACAGTATACAGTCCAATTGCATGATGGCAGTGCGACGGTAACCAACGATTCTTTCCAGAAGGATGTGCAACATGAACCAACAAACTAGCAGTTACATGGATAATTACTCAAAGCTTAAAGCAGCAGCAGAGGAGCTTTCTCAGCAAAACGTTCCTGATGTTGATCGCATTATTCCACTGGTAAAACAAGGAACACAAGCGTACCAGCACTGTATGAGCCGTATTCAAGAAGTCGAAAAAATGCTGCAAGAGATAGAGCAGCAGGCAAACTCTAGCCAGTAAAACTTACAGAGGTAAAGGCTACTAAAGTCTTTACCTCTACTCAAAAATGGGCAGTGCCATTGGGTTCTGATTCACGCAATCCTACAACTTTTTTAAAAGCTTCCAGTATCTAAATCCCAAGCACATATTTGCACGACCATTCCCAATTTCACATCAATTGTATATTGAGAAGCTCATTACTAAATAACTGAATTTGATCTATATCAATTAAATGTAATTTAATTTTCGTGCTTCCTTTCGATCTTATCTTCACAAATATGGACTCATCTAGATCGTAACTATTTGAATAATAATAATTTTTGTCGCTCGTTTACTATTATAAATAATAATCTGCAATAAAATTATTATTTATAATATTTCTAATAAAATCAATGAGTTGAAGCGTTGATTTCTTTTGGGGTACGATTCCTGTTGAAGGCAAAAAAAATAATAAGAATACAACGATCACAACAAAATAAAGGCTTTTTGCAATGACAAAAAAATCTAGCACAGAGATCCACAACCTAGAGAAGTATAAGGATCATATTGCTTACAAAATCACTCGTGACACACAAAGGATAGTCTGTCCTGACATACAGGATTAACTAGCAAAGCTCTAGTGGTAGGGGAATCCGCTAGAGCTTCAACACAAAAATTAAGGGGAATGCAATACTATGATTAATAAATAAAAAGGAACAATAATGATTCTCAATATAATAAAAAGAAACCGCAAATATTTCGCAGCAGAAACAGACAGCAAACGCAAATGTAAGCTGCTTATTGATTCAAATTCTGAAAACTTAGAGCTTGGTGAGCACTGCTTAGCAGTAGAAGATATCTCTGTACGCTCTAAGTACGGAACGGACTTAATTTACAAACTTAGCGCCAGTTCGGAGGCTCAAGCAGAGCAGGGCATAGTGTCGCTCAAGGCCGATTACAACTCTCAGTTAGTTAAAGAGTGCCGCAAGCTCGGTGGCTCGTGGGATAAAGAGCAGGGCGCATGGATATTTCCTGGCTTTGTTGCTGATGAGGTCGAAGAGCTGGATGAAATATACAATAGCGGCCCCGTCACGGTAGAGATTGCCGCAATCGAAGAAATTCGCGAATATGGTAAAGGCATGGAGTTCCTAGGTCGCCCACTTTGTAGAGCTTTTGGGCGTGATTCAGGATCTCGTATTGACAGCGATATCGCGCTCATCTCTGGTTACGCGACTTCTGGTGGCTCGCAAAAGAATTGGGCGACTATCCTCGACGAAGAATCTGTACTTCGTCTACAAATACCTTCAAAGATCCTTGAGATACATCAAGACGATCGGTTTGACGTCAAGATAATCAAATAGTCATAAAAATTACTGGAAGCTGGCTGCATGAAAGCAGTGCGGCTGGCTTTCTTACACCACTAAAAATTTAAAATAAAGGTAAATAAAATGAATAGACAGAAAGTTACGCTAATACGTGGTATCCCAGGCTCTGGGAAAACAACGATGGCTATCGACATGGATGCGACCCTAGTTGAAACTGACCAGTTTTTTGTCGATAAAGATGGAGAGTACCGCCATGATCGCCGTTTTATCAAGGACGCACACGCGTGGTGCCAAATGGAGATGAAGCGTTTGTTACTTGCTGGGAATGACGTTGTAGTTGCAAATACGTTCATCAAAAAGTGGGAAATTGTAGGCTACTTGAAGGTTGTCCAATCTCTAGGGTTGGAACTAGACATAGAAGTGCTTGAAGCGAAAGGTGAATATCCAAACGTACATGGTGTTCCTGAAGACATTGTTTGTCGAATGAAAGAGCAATACGAACAATTTGCTCTTAAAACACCAAAGTGTTCACAGCGCTCAAATGTTTCACTAGTGCAATAAGGAGCCACATGAAAACTATTGACCATTTTTACAACAAGCACATCCGCGCTGCTAGAAAGGCATCAAGAGGGCTTACGGGGTTAGAACGAGCTAAAGCCATTTATCGCTATTTTGAGGACGAGACAATTCATCCTCACGCTTGGTATACTTACCAACAGGAAATGTTAAACCGTTCTTCTGACCATCAGTTTCCAATTGATTTAATGAAGGACATGGTGATGTTAACGGCTGAAAATGATTTGCTAGACCTAGATAACCAGACTAATAAGGCAGACTAAAAGCTAACTGTGAAATCACTTCTACCAAGCCGATTAGATTAGAGATGGAGAGCTCGGAGTTAGCGAATCTCCTTAATCGAACCTATTAAAAGTTTGAGCCACTTGTTCCATTTCTATATAGATAAGTAAAAGTGGCTTTTTCTTTAGCCAAAGCTTCCGCTTTGAATAAGTCGACAGATTCATGGGCGCTAGCTCATGGGATTCTAGCTCTTTCAATTTAATGTGCATGCAGTGGCATTTGAGTAAAGACTTGGATAGTATGCCCTTGTATTGAAGAGGAAACTGTACATGGGAAGTCGTAAAATTGCTGTTCTCATTGATTCTGAGAACACGCCACATTCTAAATTGAGCTCCATTATCGAAGAGCTATCAAGCTACGGGCAAATCATCGTCAAGCGTGCATATGGCGACTTTTCGACTGAGCAACTCAAAAACTGGAAACAACCCCTCAATGAGCTTGCTATTCAAGCGAAGCAGCAATTTGCATACACCACAGGCAAGAACTCCACTGACGCACTCATGATTATTGATGCAATGGATCTCCTTTACAGCCAACGGTTCGATGCTTTTGCGCTCATCTCAAGTGATAGTGATTTCACTAGCCTGGCAACAAGGCTGAGAGAGTCTGAAATGTTTGTTATAGGGGTTGGTAAGGCAATGACACCCGCATCGTTTAAAAATGCTTGTGATGACTTTGTCGCCATTGAAAACCTTAACGGGGATAAGCAACAGGAAGAGTCCCCGCAAGCTCCTCAGCAGTCCACTCAAATAAACGGTGTTGAGAAAGAAATTTGGCAACTGATGCACCGAGCATGGCAAAACTATCGTGATGAATCAGGCTGGGCCAAGCTGGGTGAAGTAGGGCAGTACCTCAAACGTTTGAAGCCCGATTTTGATCCACGTAATTATGGCCTGAAGAAGCTGTCTGACTTTTTCGACAAGTTCCCTAATCGCTACTCTACACGTCAATCCAAGCAATCTGGTTTGGAATTTAGACTCGTGACTAAAGGCAGTAAGCAGTGAGTGCGATCTGGTTGTTCGCTCGGGATGTAGCTTGGAAATGGACAAAACTAAGTTAGGTACAAAGCGCTAACTCGGCCTTTAGGTCAAAAGACAGCGCTGGTTTAACATTTGTACTCGTCTAACAAACGTTGTGAGACAAAATACACACTACCTTTAGCTCTTGTACAAGCTACGTATAGCTTATTTAACGTCGATGGTGCCAAAGTAGCCAATCGCCCTTTTGTATAGGCTGTAAATGTGGTCGGGTTTAGAACTATGCAGATGTCAGCGAAGTCATCCAAGCCTTTTGTATTTCCCCAATTGTCAGTCCTTCCAACGTACTTGTAGCTTTCTTTAAAAAACAATTTAACGATGGAATCGTCGGAGAATAACCTCTCAATTTGTTCAGTATCGTCAATTAGAGCAATATTGACCTCATCTTGTCGATGGGAGCTTATTGTGATGCCAATTTGCTCGGTAACAAATCTGCAAACTGTTGGGCTACATCTATGACTGTGGGAAAGTGTATCTAAGTCGATTGTGTATCCTGCATCTTTGAGCTTGGTAAGATACGCTTCATAGTTGTTATGTAGATTTTTTTGAATATTACCATCTCGGCTAGTATCAAAAGTATGTTGGAAAAAGTCACCAACGAATAATACCTCCACATCCATTTTCGACAACTGACAAAGCAAGTTGAAGTCATTAGCTGCGAAATCTTGAACTTCATCTACGCAGAAGAAATCAAAGTACTTTTCAATACGCCTAGTAATGTCAGACACACCATCACAATCAATCATCATCTTCGCAATACGGTTGTGGTAAAGTCGGTCTCCTTGACTAGCGTAATGCTCATGAGTGTTGCGTTTCGCAAATCTAGGTGGTTCACTATAGCTAACCCCCTTTATCTTCATGTCGTTACCAACTATTGGTCGCACGCAAAACGATAAGAGAAATGAGAAATAGGTATAAACACGTACACCTTTAGGCATGACCCCAAACTTGTTTAAAATTCGTTTCTTAAGATTAGTAGTATTATTAACTGTGTAAGTAACAATCAGCGCACGACTATTTATGTCCAATTTATCAATTATATGTTGTGTTTTGCCCGATCCTGCGACTGCTAGTACTACTCGCTTATCCATTCAATCGCCTCTCTAATGTAAGGAGGCACCGTGATTTCATTCGCCTTCTCGTCAAGTAACCTAAATGCTGCGGTAGTTTTGTTCTTCAGCATATACTCTTGCGGTTTTAATTGAATCTTTCCTCCTGAGAACAAGTCGTCGCAGATTTCTTTATTATCTTGATACATGCATATTTCAAAAGTTGATCTTGTGTTATCTGTGTCAGCGCATACAGCTATGCAGTCTGCCTGATAATCATGGTAATTATCTATACAGTTTTTCTGATAGTCACTGTCATTATCACGGATCACCGCTGTCCTAATGCTCAGCAGCTTAGAAACTTCCATATATCGTTTAAAGCTAGTACCACCGACTGAGATGATGTGGACGCCATCCTCGCTTGGTGGATGACCTTTAGTACGCTCGTATAAGCACTCCATTAGAATATATTCCGCATCACCCTCAACAAGAATGACTTTTTCAGAAAGGACATGCTCTAGGATGTTATGATTAGGGGCTTTAGCAAAAAACTTAGCAGTGTCCCTAGTGAGGTCTGTCAGGGTAGCAGGTTTGGTTGCTGCACTATTCAGTAAGATCGACTTTCTTAAGTCTAACCTTGAGCTGATTAGGCTGCTATGGGTAGCAATTATGACCTGATTATCATGAGCCTTCTCTACCTGACCAATTAGCTTATACATGCTGGTGTGGCTAAGGTGGTTCTCAGGTTCTTCTAGTAATAAGACATCTATTGTCTTGCCTTCATCACGCTCTCTCAATGCGAATGCGGTCTTAATAAAGCATTGTTTTCCCTTACCACGGTTTTCAATGGGTATCCCTTCTTCTGTGAGGGTGAGGTCAGTTTCCAAATTAAACTTTGAGCCAGAGCGGATAGCAAAATCGTACCCTTCTAAATCATCATTAATCACATTTAGTTGAGTATCCCTGAAGGCATTTTTTTGCTGTCTATATTCATTCATTAGACTGTAACGGACAGGTTGATCCACGGTCGCTTCATACATGGCTTTTACATACTGACTGTTTGCGTACTCGTTGTTTATTTGAGTGCTGTCAATAGACAAAAAGCGCAAAAACTTCCGATAACTGGAATATGCGTCCCCACTGAACGTAATAAACTTGGCGACGTAAAATTCGAATGGAAAGTTATCACCTTCAGCATCCAAAACTTGCCGTATCTCCGTGCTTAACTCTTCGTTCGGCTCACAGATCAATTGAAGCCCGTCAGCATAAGTTCCATCACTGTTGTTTCTGCCGTTGAGGTCTGGGTTATCTGCGTCGTTTAGAAATAATTCAATATGAAGACTTGGAAGGTGGTTTATATTTTTCTCACCCGCTAGAAATTCTGAAACAGCACTGGCATTAAGCAAAGCTTCAATCCCCAAGCTTTCTATCTTGCTTCTACTGCCACTCAATACAAGCTCAATAGCCGTTAATATAGTGCTCTTTCCTGCTTCATTATCCCCAACCAGAATGTTTCTTTTTGGATCAAAATAGATCTCATACTCTCGGAATTTCTTAAAGTTTTTGATTTTTGCCTTCAAAATATGCGTCATTATAGTGCTCGCCTAACGATGGAAATTACTAGCTAGAATATTGTATAGACTTCATAGTGATAAGAATGCAGTTGCAATCACGAGTTACAACTTTGAAAGGGACAAAGATGGGTCAACAGGTAAGGATTTCTTACCTGTTGCTAACACGTTTTGGGTCAGCTCCGAGCTAGCCACGATAGATAGTGAGTATGCGCAAAGTCTTCATAACCCCATAGGATTAACTATGACTTTATCAGCACTTGATAACTGGCAAGTCTTTCCACTTAGTTGTGTAGTGGGGAGTTAGCATTTCGCGTCGCATGTCCCATTTCTGGGCGATTCCTTGTGCTCCTAAGAATAAGGTTTCTGAACCGTAACGTTGGTTCAGCGAATCATACACGGTCATGAGTTTTGGGTCGTTGGGCATGGCGTTAAATAGATCTGACTGCTCGTGCTTTCCATCAGTTAAATCCAGCAATCCTACGCCAATTTTGTAGAAGCGAACGCCTTCACAAAATAGCTCTTGTGCGAGTGAAGTGGCTGCTTTGGTGACCTGTGTTACATCTGAAGTAGGGTAGGCAAACCTATGCACCGCTCTACGCGTTACAGCCTTCTCATCGAAGGGGGAGCTATTGGCGAAGCACAACATCACTTTACACAAGCTATTTTGCTGACGAGCCTTCGACGACGAGATATTAGCATGCTTTGCCAAAGCTTGGCGCAATGAATCTAAGTCGGTAATTCGCTGACCTGCGCTTCTCGTAGAGTAAATTTGCTTTTTGTCTGCTCTTGATTGATCCCAAGCTTTACATGGTTGGCCGTTGAGTTCTCGGATAGTGCGTTCGACTTCGACGTTGAATTCTTTTCGAGCTAACGCTGGTGGGTAGTCAGCGAGTTCTAGTGCTGTGTTGATGCCCATGAACTTCAAACGAGCTTGTATTTTCTTACCCACGCCCCAGACGTCACCAGTACTGACTTGTGACAATACGGATTTACGCTCTTGCTCGTTATCGAGTACACAAACTCCGCCATACCGTAGTGTTTTCTTGGCGGCATGGTTAGCCAATTTAGCCAGTGTAAGAGTAGAGCCGAAGCCGACACAAACGGGTAAGCGGCATTCACGCCACACCGCTCGTCTCAACTTCATTCCATGTGTTTTCAAGCATGGAATGGCAGGGTAACAACGCTCAAATGATAGGAAAGATTCATCGATACTGTAGATGTGTTGTTCTGGAGCGAATCGACCAATTACTTGCATCATTTTGGATGAGAGGTCGGCGTACAACTCGTAATTGGATGATAAGGCAATGACTCCTTTCTGTTCACAAAGCGCTTTAACTTGAAAGAATGGTTTGAACTTCTCTATACCTACCTCTTTTGCTTGCCGATTTGCTGCTACCACACACCCGTCGTTGTTGGAAAGAACGACGACAGGCTTACCGCGCCAGTCGGGACGGAAAACTTGTTCAGCGCTACAATAAAATGAGTTCGCATCGACTAAGGCATACATTACTTTGTTCTCAGCAGGTGACTTGGTCTATGACAACGTATGGATCTGATGACCACACCTTCTAACGAGAAGGAATCACAGTCGGTGATCAGGGTTGGTTGATACTTATCGTTTGCTGAGAGAAGTAGCTTGCGATGGATGTCAATCTGCTTACATATAAACTCACCATTAAGGTTCGCGACGATAACGTCGTTCTGTTTGACATCCACATGTCGATCAACGATGAGCAAATCTTGATCAAATATGCCAAGCCCTTGCATGGAGTCACCACATGCCTGACCAATGAAGGTTGCACTGGGGTGCTCAACTAGAAGCTCATCAAGATCGAGAGATAGTTGAGTGTACTCGGTCGCAGGCGATTCAAATCCTGTGATGCCAGCATGTGCGCTAATAGGGATAACTTTCATAAATAATACTGTATAAATAAACAGTATTATTGTGATGTGGAAAAGTCATTTTGGCAAGTAAGTGTGAACTATCTGCACAAGGTTTAAGCAAATTTAATTTGGCGATTTGAAGGTTTGTTTCTATGTTTCTGAAAGTAGAAACTTTATGAGGACGAACGTTGTGGTGAACTTAGATCAAAGGCGACTTATGGTGATTAAGAACCTGCTTAATGAGCTTGAGTTTTATACTGATGAGGTGGTTGAGGAGGGGAGTCGAAGTGGGCTACGTGTAGAAATAAACGGTTGGCACCTTTATCCCGTGTTTCAGTTCGATGAAAACATGCAATTACACGAGCAGCTCAAGAGACGCCTTGATGATTTGAGAACAGGCCGAGATGATGTTGATGTACTTTATTGGTTGTTTGCTGAGAAAACCGTTCTGATGACCAAGGCGGTTGCGCCTTACTATTTGGTAGAGAAAGCTTTGGGCAGTGGTGATCTAAAAGCTTATGATGCACTAGTTTCGGCAGAAGCTAGTCAGAGTGAGCACTTGGCAGCTCGTCCAGTTGATCTGCTTGGTAGAGACGAATTCGACGTATTTGTTGACGATTGGAAGCTTGGAGACTATCGAGTGATCCCTAAGAAAGAGGTTAAGCATACCTTGGGTTGATAAAGCTGGAACCTAAAGAATGAAAGCCCATCATTGAAGATGGGCTTCAAACAACCTAAAAGTTAAAAGGGATAACGACGTCATTTGAGTCATCAATCACGTTTTCAGAGTATGATACGCCTGTAATTTCTGACAATAACTCAGGGCTAACGCCTAATTTATCCGACAGCCTTTTAAAGGAAATTCCAAGGTGCTCGCTTAGAACTTGCAGACCTTCCTCTAACACATGAGGGGTCTCTAGAGGTATCTTATCATCGAACTTCTCTTTTCGCGTTTGCCTAGTCTGGCTAAACCACACGTTCGCCGTCCGATACTGCTGTGCGTTAATAAAACCAAGAAAGTGAGCCCTGTAAATAATTGCCCTAGCACTCATTTTCCATCTGAGTTTTAGGTTATATACTTCCTTCCAGTTGATGCTGCCATTAGCCGCTAGGCACGCTGGAAACTCGCGAGCGAATGACTTTCGAGGGAAAAGAAAAGCAGAGGCAAAAGCATCAGCTTCTCGCTCTGTTTGCTTACAGCCAGTTTCGACACCGTCATGCATGACCAGATGCCCGCATTCGTGTGCAATGTCGAATCTCAGACGACAAACACTTTCTTTTGCAGTGTTTCTAATAATGATCGGAAACTTTCGGTTAACTGAGAGGGCGTCAACTTTGTCAGATACCCCATCAAAACAAGTAACAATAGCCCCCTGATTTTCAACAACATTAATCATGTTATCTATTGGCGCATCCGAAGTTAACCCCCATCTAACACGTGCACCTTCTGCAATCTTCTCAATCACTGGCGGTGTTAACTCTGGAAGTTTATCGTTATCAACCAAGTTGAACTTGTTCTCTGGTAAATCCAAATGCTCATGCAGTTCAGATACCAATTGTTCAAGTATTGTGCTGTATGCTTGGACGCGATTTTTAACTCCTGCGGGAGTTGTTTGACGCTTCCGAAAATGACACTGTTCAGGCTTAACATCACCAGAAAGCGGCATGCTAAAAAACTCAGGTGACACTTTCAAAAACTCAGCCAATGCGTTTGCTACGTCATCAGCAGGAGCTCTAACATCACTCTCGTATTGGTGGATACTTTGACGTGTAACAGCCACAGCATCCCCCAGTTCTTGTAACGTACAACCCTTAAGCAAGCGGGCTAATCGCAACCGCTCGCCATAAAATGTTACAGACATAATTACTAACCATTACTGGCTCCATCTTTGGGAGCCTTATTCTCTTTTGCTTTAATGGAAACAGAAGCTTTCTGGGTTACAACAGGCTCGGGCAACTCAACATCAACAGAGCTTAAAGCAGAAACTTTTTCATCCAATGGAATTTCCCAACACGACACCTGAACTCCATCTAAAAAACCAGTAAAGGTTACTCGTTCTACATAACGGAGTTCATCAACTTCAATTGCAAAAAACCAAAGAATCGATGCAGCCTTACCTACTTCTGCATCAAGCAAACTCATTTGGCTTAGAGCTTCGATACAAGGGATCAATCTCCGCTCTTCAGGACAACTTGGCTTACCACGGTACAAGCGCACAGGAACAGATTCAATAGAAAAGGTGAATCGACCATCATCCTTAACTACTCCCAACCAAGCCCAATCGTGCTGGTCTTTAGATGCTTTGATAATCTGATTTCTACAGCACTCGTATGCTCGAAGACCTGTTGACCTTGCCGAGTCCCCTAAAACATCATCATGTAAATCAATTACCGAGTCTCGTACTTCCCTCATTAGAGAAGCAAGCTGTTTAATGCGGTCTTGCGATAGTGCTGGATTGTGTTCCCACGGTTGCTTCATTGTAAAACTGTTCCTTATGAAGATTTGTGTAGCCCCTTGATGGGTGTTTGGTGAAATACACGCCAATTATCTTGCGTTTTTTTAAATTTGTCAATCAATGAAGGTTAAGTAAACGGGAGGTGATAAAGTAAAATTAAACCTAAAAAGTTAAGTGAAAGCGTTTTGTTAACAGTCGAGTACTGTTATTATAGACAGGCTTTACATCATCAACTAAACCCAGAGGTGACATTATGGGAAGAAAACGTGTAACCACCACTCAAGAGTCGAGCAGTGGAAGAAATACCAAGTTTCGTGATAACTATTCTGGCGAAAATATGACTAGAAGTCAGTTTGTTAAGAAGATTGAGAGTGGTAAATACTCCAAGTACCATATAAGAAAAATCAACGGCGTAAAAACACCAGTATCAAACCCAGACCCAAGTAAAGATAATAACTTGGACTAATACACATCACCATCTCAGGGAATGGAATCCTTGACATTACCTCATGGTATTTTTAAACACCGCACTGTACTAACTCGGCAATCTAGCTTTTCAGCAATATTACAGACTTTTTTCCTGCAACATTTATTAGTAAGCTAATCAAATAGAAGATTATTGATCTGACAGAAAAAATACTTTTACCAAATTGTCGGAAATCAACTTGAGATAAGAAATGATCTGGATCGCGATCAGTGTTTAGCATGGATATGCTCATGCACAATATCTTCACATTTCTTATGAGCGTTGATGTTATTGAGTTTATAAGACGACTTGAGCTCCATATTCAATAGGGGCCTCCAAAGGCCCCATGAATTGTACTACTTGGGCCTTTTGACTACTTTTACGTTTCTTCCCCTTAAAGCCTCAAAGGTTGCTCTAACGCGAGATGTGGTGTTGGATGTAGCGTTCTCTGAAAGCGGCGTCAATAAATTTTCATCGCAGTTAGTGAAACGGGCTAAGCAGTCTTGTTCGAACTTAGATTGCTTCTCAAGCTTATCTAGGCCTCCAATCATTCGCCCCATGTCGTATTTGTTATCCATGAACTTGGCGATCTCGTCATTTTGGTACTTTTCCACATTAAAGCTTTTGCAGCCGTACCCCATATTCGACAATATTGATTCTAGACGAGCCAAAGCTTGCTGAATGTCCTCGGCTTCATCCGCTTTTAGCTCTAATCCTCTTGATTCAATAGTGCGACTGCCATCAACACGCTCGATCTGACCAATTGTTTCGCACAAATGATGAATTGGGGATGCAAATTGATGGACGTTATCGCCATTTTCGAGAGTAACAGTCCCTCGCTCAATGTTTGCCACGCGTTCGAGGTTTTCTTTAACTGCAAGATTGAAATACACCTGAATTTTCTCGAAGTAGCTGTCCTTTAGAGACATGATGCTTGGTTGAAAGTGCTCTGTGGCGTATCTGCGCTCTATGTCGTACTTTGAGCGTGGTATCTTGGTAGCTGTATCTAGTGGGATTTGGAAGATTACCTCAGATGAGGCTACTGAATCGTTATCAATAACAGTTCCTCTTACTGATATAGACTTGCCATTATCATTTGGAAGACGAAGTTGATACCAGACCTTAGTGTTTTCCGTGTTCGCGTTCTTTTCTCTCATGTCGGAAATGATTTTATTAGCTTCAATTACACTGAGCATAAGTTATCCTTTTTATTATATTTATTAGTAAGGGTAATAAAATAGTAAATGCTTATTTTTCTATGTGCAATAAAAAGTTATTTGACATAATTTATATGTTTGGCATGGATTTATGTTTATTTTTTTTATTAGATTACTAAGTTAATGATTAATCTATTTTAGCGTTTCTAGTAATCAATTAACTTATATTGAAAAAAGAAATTTAGTCAATTTATTATTCGGGTTAAAATCCATGGTAAGTTGTTCACAGATAACCAAGTTGGAAACTGTGATAACTGAGTTGGAAGCCGATAACTAAATTGGAAACTGACTTGACCAAAAAAGCGACATATTCACCTTATAGCGTTATTACTGTACTTTACGACGAATTTAAAATCCAAGCCGTTAAGCAAGTCACCGAACAAGGCTACACTGTAGCAAGTGTGTCAAAGCGCCTGTGGGTCTTCACTAATAGCCTCTATAACTGGATGAAGAAGTACGGTTCAGACAGTAAGCATTATCAGCAAATGAATGAGCAGGAAGCTCGGAGAAGAGAGCCGTGGTCGGTCGGTCAATAAGTTCAAGGGTGGAAGAGCTGGTAACACAAGCACTTCTTGTAGCGGTATGGCGTCGAAAGCCAAAAAGTATAGTGCTAATCCATTCTGATCAGGGAAGTCAATTCACGGGCTATGAATGGCAGGCGTTTCTTAAAGAGCGTAACCTGATACCGAGCGATTCGCAGGCGAAACGGTCATGAGAATGCTGTAGCGGAAATCTTCTTCCAGCTTCTAAAACGTGAACGGATTAAGCAAAAGATCTACCAAACGAGAGAAAGAGCATGTTCAGATATCTTCGATTACATCGAGATGTTTTATAACTCTAAACGTAAGCACAGCAACGCTGAGAATATGCCTCCACTGGTGTATGAAAAGCTTGGAATTTACAACTAGACGCTGGTCTACAGGAGGCTGAGCGATTCATGGTGCATTTACGATATGAGTTGATCGTTTTGTCTTCGCAAGGCCATTTAACAAGTAACTTTTCTGAACTATTATTTTTCGATATTATTAAGTGCATGTATTTTATGGGGTTATTTTGGTTAAGAAAATGAATTTAAGTAGTAAAAAAGCCAATCCATATGAAAATAAATATAAGGATAGACTTAAGCAAGAGCGCCCTGGTGTTAAGCTTATCGGTGAGTATGTGAACTCAAAGACCAAAACACTTCACGTATGCCATTGTGGTAATGATGAGTGGATGGTTACTCCAGAGAAAGTATTCAAGCAACAGGGGTGTAGACGGTGTTCTCAAAGGCAGTCGCCAGAGGTCTACGCACAATACCTGCGGGATAATCGACCAGAGCTGACTAACTTAGAGGATTACGTAACAAATAGCACCAAGATACTGCATCGATGTAACAAAGCTGATTGTAAGAATGAATGGTATGCTACTCCTAATTCGATTAAAGATAGTGGAACAGGTTGCCCAAAATGCGGAATTGTGAAGTACAGTTCAAAAAGGTTACATAGCCAAGAAGACTATGAAAAGATTGTTTGCAAGATCAATCCAAAGGTGAAGGTCGTTGGTACTTATGTATCCAATCACATCGAAATCGATCATCAGTGTTTGGTGGAGAGCTGTCGCCATAAATGGCTTGCTCGTCCTTCGAATATAAAATCAGGTAAGGGCTGTCCTGAATGTGAAAAAGTGGCTAAGCGACAACGAAACAAGGCGAGTCGTATCCCTCATGAGCAATTTTTAGCTCAAGTAAAGGAAATTAACCCTAACATTGAAATTTTAGGGATATATACGACAGCTAAGGCAAAAGTTGAATGTAAGTGCCTTATAGCAGAATGTGGTCGAAAGTGGGACGCTATAGCAACAGGTCTTAAAGCGGGTAAGGGCTGTCCTGAATGTGGTGTTAAAAAAGCTATTGCCGCTGCGACTAGTAATAAAATGTCTCATGATGAATATGTCGCATATGTCGAGTCAAGACGCCAAGATCTTACAGTAATTGGTGAATATGAAAATACGGAAACAAAGGTGCTTCACCGTTGTACCAATGATGAATGTTTGTATGAATGGCTCATCTTACCTCGCGATGTCAAAAGATTTTCCGCGCCCTGTCCTAAGTGCTCCAATCGCTCGAGCGATACTGTTTATACATGGCAAGATGATAGTGGCAATTGGAAAATTGGCGTTACATTAGAGAGGCGTTGTCAGAAAAGAGTTAAAGAGGTATCTCAAGCACACGAAACAAATGTAAATGGCTTGCGAGTAGCGATCGTCGGTGCGGGTAATGCAATACGGATAGAGAGGTTATTACATGGACTGTTTCAAGAAAAGCCTTATGATTCAGGTGATGGTTACACCGAATTTCGCACTCTTTCTGATGAGGAAGCAACCTGGCTGAATATAATTTTTGATGACTTAATCGAGTATGGTAGAGATCAAGAAAAATTTAATAAGATTATAGATAACTTGTTGCCATAAACTGTAGTGACAATCAGTTTATGGTAATCCATTTGATTGTACTGTTTCCATCTTAGTTATAGGCTGTACCAGGATGTCTGTTCCTTTTGATACCCTTAGTTTCCAACTCAGTTAGTTGTGATCATGAGTTGACTAAAAAGTAAGCTAGAATGTTCTTTCTAAGGTTAAATCTAGCTCTTGCTCCTCGCGTATCTCTAAG
Source organism: Vibrio sp. 397 (assembly GCF_033339395.1). Taxonomy (NCBI): domain Bacteria; kingdom Pseudomonadati; phylum Pseudomonadota; class Gammaproteobacteria; order Vibrionales; family Vibrionaceae; genus Vibrio; species Vibrio sp. 397. Next base: position 35,780 of record NZ_JAWOUN010000015.1, read on the forward strand.
TAGCGCCTGATATGTCGGCTTGCGTTTGCATCTTGTATGGCACTGAGAAGCTGGGGGATGGTGTGGACGTTGTTTAGTCCGTCGTTGCTCTTTAACTGGAAGCCTGGTTGCTCTTTGTAATCTCCAAGATGGCTTTCTACATCAATATGTGGGGAGCCAAACCCCAACATGCGGAGTAATGTTTCTATGAACTCAATTAACAGCTCTGCCAGACGTTGATTGACTAGTGCGGTGTATTCATCTCGAGTCATTTGGGGGGAGTTGAACCAAGGCTGGCTGTAGCTTTCTTTGTGCCACATTTTGTTAATTCTGACTCTGAAGACAAAACCATGAAGCTTGGAATCATACTCCCTTGAACCTCCCTCATTGTATAGTTGAAGGTAAGTTTGGAGGCGAGAATACTTGACCGCTTTATTGATTTTTGTGAAGTCTTTATCTCTGAAGCTAAGCACCACATTGCAGTAGCGATCATCGTTACTCAGAAGATGACCTTGCTCAGTATCAATCGTCTGGATTGGGTCTTTGACAATGGCATAAACACGTTTAGATTCTCGCATGTTTAACTGTTTAAGGCTTTGACTGTTACATTCGCTCATTGTGAATCGACCGTTATTCAGGAGATTATTTAGGGAATATGCATTACAGTGTCCCATCTTTGAAGAAGGGAAGTACAGGGTTGGCCTGCTAGTCTTGTTTTGTGTTTTGTTGGGCTTACTCAGGCGATAAGACATACCGTTGGGGAGCTTGTCAGCTTGAGATTTGTAGCTAAGCCTAACTTGCACACCAACAGCTTCTAGCTGCTCAAGAAAAACTGGAAGGGTGGGGGTGACATCAAGAAGCCTATTTTGCTCAAGTACAAAGTCTAACTTGCGTCGTATCTGGGCTTTATCACCTCCTTTAGTTTTCTTGTTTGGTGTGATGTGAATGGGCTTTAGTTTAGTGTTCTCAACACTGTGGTTAAACTTATCGCCTGGGTTAGCGACGCTGCCGAGTCCAAATTCATTTTCAATTTCACGCATAACTTTCGTGGCTTCAGGGTGGTTTTGCCATTCATTGACGACTTTTTTTGTTTTTACGTCTACGGTGCCGCAGTTGATGTGGATGTGGCTATGTGCAGTGTCGTGATGAATGAACACTATATATTTTGTGTTATGAAGCCCCATCCTGCGCATGTACTTTTTAACGAGTTTTCGCCATTGTTTACGGCTAAGCTGCTCGCCTATTTGAAGGGATATCATTCGGTGGCTGGTGGGTTTCTGCATGCCAGTTTTACTTTTATAGCTCGCTATCTCGCGTCCGATTTCAGACCAATCCATCTCATGGGTTTTAAGGTGGGGTGTTTTTAAGGTTGGAAATGGTGAGGAGATATTGTGAGCCATCAGAAATTCTGTTTTTTCACTGATGATGTCGTTTTCTTCGTGGGGTTTGATCTTGCCAGAAGCGTATTCGACGCACACGCATTGCTCTAGATCTTTGGTTGTGCCCGCCGCGTAGTTGGTAGTTGCAGCAGACTGGTCTTCAATAGATTGTTTTTTGCTTGGCGTTTTAGTTTTGAATATCTTGTGAATAGCCATAAGTACACCTTTTAATAATTGTTATGTGGTGATGTAGAATCGATAAGTTCGACCCGACGAGGTCGGAAGGGAGCGACATAGTCGCCCACAGGTTTACATGTAAGTTGCTTCTTCACGCAGCTCTTTAAAGTCAGCGAGTTTTTGAAGCTGCTCTTGGGTCAAGTGCCTATTAGCGAGCATCAAAGCGAAATCTGAGTTGTATTCACCCAGCTCTTGTTGTTCACGCTCAGCAAGTTTTTGTTGAATTAGTGATAGGTATTCGATGATGAGGTTTACTGTTTCTTTATCTAACACATTTTCTTGCAAGGCATGCATCAGTTGAACGCTTGAGAACTGGATGTCTTCATATATTGATTCCAGAAATTCTTCATCAAATTCGGGCCTTTCAATCGAACTAACTTGCAGATCTGGCATAAGGTTAAGAGTGATATCGCGCATGTAGGTGGAAAGGTGTTTGTATCCTAGCCTCGTTTGGCGGAATTCGAGTTCAGTTTTTTCTTGCGGGGTTATATTTATTTTGACTTGTTCACTGCATTTGGATTCTGCTGGTTTTCGTGGCCTACCACGGTTAGGTTTATTGAGGTAGTGTTCAATAAACTCTAAGGCTTGAAGCTTTTCTTCAGAGTCTCGCAGATGGCGATACACGCCCCGTGCTTCGAACACAAGCTGACGTTGTTCAATAAGTTCAGCTTTGCTCATTTTTTCTAGTCTTTCTCTGATACTTAGATCAAAAATACTCATACTGGTTACCTTTATTATTTTTATTAGTGGTACTAGGAGCGGAGCGACGAGCGCAGAACCGTAAGGTTCGAGCACCGCAGCGCTAGCGAGGAAGCTCCGCAGGACAAGCTGCTAATTAATTTCGAGGAACGAGAAATAATTAGTACTGGCTTGTTTCCGTGTTTTTTAATTTAGTGGAACCATGGTGATTATTCTCATGCTTGCACTCAAGGAGTGCAGTGTCAAAGTTTATTGGTGGGAATAAACAGAGAGTTCCTGTTCTATATTTTAATTCGTTATATGATATTTGTTCAACTGATATGAAAATTAATATTGAGTATAATTTGACTTTTTAGGGAATAATTTAATTTGTGTTGTATAAAGTAAATTATGTATCGTTGGATTGTTCAATAATAAATTGCTTATAATGGGAATATGTTGGAATAACTTACTTTTCGTATAATATAAAATTAGAGTTAGTCAACTTATTACATTTTAAAAGGTATGGTGTAGTGGTTTCTTGTCTTGGATTGATTAAGTAAATAATTAACGAATCGAACCAAATTGATTGAGTCGGAGAGGAAATACCATTATGCTTAAGGTTGATTATGTAAGTATGTTGGCCGACTTCGTCGAACTTGTCGAGTTGAAGTAGCGGTTATGTGGGAGAGGTATGGCAGATAAAGTAAAACAGCGCAAAGGTAGTAAGGTTTATACACCTGAGTTAGCTGAATCCTTTGCACAAGCTGTCAATGCGGCAGCAAGGCAGGTTCGCAAAGAGAAACCTGCTGATTCCATAGATAGTATAGTGAAAGCCAAAAATTAGTACGTTGAACTTTGAAAGTTGGGTGACACAGAATTATGTCACCCTCGTTGCTATAGAATGCCTTTTAGGCTAGACAAGAACTTACTCCAACGTTTATCTGAAGCCTTTTTCAATTTGGTTTCAAATACACCATAATGTTGGTTGTTAAACCAGTCAGAGATGATGTTTATAACGCGCCCTTTATAACCACTACCTTTTCCCCACTGTGAGGCTGCATTGCTCCACATGCTAGTCGCACCACGAAGGTGTTCATTGTAGTGATCACTCGCCAGCTCACCCACATAGGCCAGTTCATAGTCACGTGTACGATTGGCAATTTGTGACATTTGTTTGACGACATTGTGCACAGGTTTAAGCTCAGGGTTAGCCATACAGCTTTTAATCAATGCATCAAAATCTTTATATAGTTTCTTTTTATTTCTGTTTATTTCAGCTTTTGCGTGATGGTTAAGGATCTCATACATGTTTAAGTTGTAGTATCGACCATCTCTATTAACACTTGCGCGAATGTATTGAACAGACTTAGCACTATTTATTTCAGTTTTTAGGTAAGGGAAAATTGGGCTTACCGATGAAGTAAAATTTTCAGCATCTTTAAACCATGCCTTAAAGATGTTTAGTAGTTGTTCTTTGGCTTCATCAAAAGATTTTGAGTTGAGCTCTTCAACTAAGTCAGATACCCCGTTTTGGATTTGTTGTATCCTGTCACTATACTTGGCATCTAGTGATTCAAGCTTTCTTTTAATAGCATCGTGAAGCGCTTCTGGATTGTCTGTATAAGAGTCATAAAAGACTACAGAGATTCTATCAGCATCTAAGCCGTACTTTTGTTCAAGGTCGTTTAATATGTGGTCATGTCTTATGTCACGACCTTCGATTTTGCAGTCTACTGGCTCACCGTCTTCATCAAGAACGTTCTCTGCTTCTGTTGCTTGATCTAAAACAAGGAGAATGGTTTCGTCGTAAATTTTGTCTGACTGCCCAGTCTCAATCATAGCTTCGATAATGGAACGCATGGACTGATTAGGCGCATCGTTGAAGCTTGAACAAATAATGCTCAATGTGGCATGGTTCTCAATACATCTACTAATGTCAGCACGTTTAACTGTGCCGTCAAGACCTTTGGTATCTACAACGTTGTAGTTTAGGCTTAACCCTTTACTAATGTAGACAGTGATCTTCTTAGGAAGACCTACAGAGTCAATTTTACCAACATTCAGGTTCTTGAAAGTGGATTGAACCCATTCAAATTCGTCATCGCTACTACTTGGTAGTAGTTGGACTTGGGTTCTTTCCTGTAGCATGATTCTTTCTATAAATTCATTGTAAAGGTCGACTTCGCGAGAAAAATCTTTGGCAAAGACAACATCTTTTTGAATTCGTCTACCACTTTCATTTTTTATGGCACCAGTGAGCTTGAGCATGTTTTTCAGTGCTCTTTCTATTTCTACACTGAGAGAGAAACTGGAGTTTATGCTTTGCACGACGGCTTCTTCATCGCCTTTGGGCTTAGCCTTTTCGAATAGGGACTTTGAGTAGTCAGAGAGTAGTTCTAGCACCTCAGTGTCGTCGTGAGCTTCAATTTCAATTGCTGTATGTTTTTGGTCAAATACTATTTCGACCTCACAGATCGTAGTTCGACCAGATGAGCTGCTCAGCAGTAGGTCAGGTTTTGCTGTTTCTGAATCTCGGTACAAGCCAAATGATTTACAGATCGCAGTTGTTTTTCCTTTGCCGATGTCACCAATGAAAGCTACTCGCTTAGGTTGGTTAAAGTAGCTAATAGCGTGAGAAAAGTCTTCTTTGTATTCGTCTAATCGGTGGTGTTGAGTTAAACACTCTGAAGGTAGTTCCTCTTTGATTAAGAAGATTTTTTCTAAAAACTGATTTTGTTCTTCGGTCTGAAGTTGGCGAGGTTCAACTGAGTTCATAAATACTGATACCAAGGGTAAAGCGATAGCTGAAAATTGTATAGAAAGCAATATACTACAGCTTATCGGGTTTGACATTACGATAGATGAGGGTTTTGGCTGTTTTCTATACATGAACCACGGTTTTGATGTGGTGATTGACAGTATTTCGAATACTAGTTTATGTCACTGATAAGAAGAGAGCTGGCAGCAAATGTTCAAGCTTATCAAAGACTTATTTTCGAGCCTTCAAAGCAACACCTCAGGCCAATACTAATGAAAAACACTGAGGCATTTTTGACCTCAATGTATCGGAATATCGAGTGAGATACTCGGAGTGGCGCAGAGATTCGATAGATCAATCTGTCATAACTGATTAAATTAAATCGTAGTGTTACAACTGACAGATTGAGTTCAGGCTAATCCAGTTTAGGAGGTGATCTAGCCTATGGGGTGGTCGCCAGCTCTATTTTGGTTATTGCGTAAACTTGCCTAGGCGCTCATTAAGTTCTGCTTCCCAAACTTCCAAACCTTCTCTTTTCTCGTCGAGGTATTCGTACATATCATAGTGCTTAGACGAGACGTCAGAAAAAGCGTGACCTTGTATGCGATCTCGAATTTCTTTGGACAACTTTATTGTGGCACCAAGAGTTTTTACGGTTCTACGGAAGTCTCTGCCAATGAATGGCCTAATTTCCTTTGTTCGGGACTTATAAGTTAGCAACGCTTGAGCAATCGAATTAGTAGGCATGTGCTCACGGGGAGCTGTCTTCTTGTAGAAAACGTAAGGACTATCTTGTTTTGCGTTATTCTTTAACTCATGAAGGATTTCAATCGTTGTTCTGGTTAAAGGAATTACGTGAGGAATGTTCGTTTTGAAGTTTTCTGGTTGCACGGTGAGATACTTATCCTTGAAATTTATGTCACTCCATTCAAGTGTTACGACTTCGTATGGTCGTTGACCACCTAGATGAAAGCATAGTTTGATGGCTTGGCGGGTTTGAAAAGCTAAATCAAGATCTTCATATCGATGATCCATATCCCAGAGTAGTTTTTCGACTTCCTCCCAGCTTAAGAAATGTGTACCAGCTTTTTCTGCCCATGTCTGTTTCGGTATGTCTGCAATCGGATTCCCTGAAATTCCAAACTTTGTGTTACGGTTTTTGTATGCAGGATCATTGTCATAGAAACGACCAAAATTGAAAGCAGCGTGAAGGATTGAGCGTATCTTGTTGCTTTTAGCTGCATGCCCTGATTCGATAGGAATGGAAAGGATATGGATAAAGTCTTCGGCTTTAAAATCCTTAGCCTTTCGCTTGATATCCAGATAAGGAAATACGTTATCAACAATCTTTTTCATTTCATCTTGGTAAGTTCGCTTTCCCTCTGTTTTCTTGTGTTCTGCATGTAGCGTGATTAATTGCTCAAAGCTGCCAATTTCATTCGCTTCACGCTCTTTTTGAGACTTTTCTCTAGCACGCTTTTCAAGCTCATCTTTTGGATCTATACCCTGGGACAATAGGTCGCCGTACTCTTTACAAAGGTCACGAGCTAAAGCGAGGCTCATTCCTGGCATCTTACCTAATTGTATGAATATGGGCTTGGAATCTTTGAAGTAGCGAAATTTGAAGTTGACTGATCCTGAAGGCATAACTTGTACACCAAGGCGACCTTTCCCTCTTTCCCCAGATTTGTCCCATGTGTAGTAAGGAGTTTTTTTAGGTTTTAATCCCTTTATTTCTTTGACCGTAAGCATATGTTTACCGAAATCTCGAAGTAGTAGTTACTTGACTAACAGTAAAGTTAGTCTAGTAACTAGTCAAGTAAGGAAGTAGGTTAGTGTAGTTTTATGTAACCTAAAGTAATCGTAAATTAGCTGATTTTTCTTTAAGTTGTTGTAATAAAAGGGTTGTTTAATCTTTTGTAATCAAGGGTAATTGTTAGAGAATATCACTTCTAAGGATGTGGTCATTGGTTCGAATCCAATAGGGCGTGCCATTTATTCAAAAGCCCCGATAACTCTTTGAGTTATCGGGGCTTTGTCGTTTTTAGGTTTTTGGCTGTAATTGCCACTCTATCTACAACTTTTGAATGGCATTCTAGCCATTGCAATTTCTAGCAATCTGGATATCCACCAACAAAAAAGCGCTGGTTAACCAGCGCTTTGCATTTACTAAGGGAATTACATCTTTTTAAAGATGATGGAGGTGTTGATGCCGCCAAAGGCGAAGTTGTTACTCATCAAATATTTCACGTCCAGCTCTCGGCCTTGTCCGGCGATGTAGTCTAAATCGCCACATTGCTCGTCGAGGTTTTCTAGGTTGAGCGTTGGGTTGAACCAACCTGTGTGCATCATTTCTAAACCTAGCCACGCTTCAATCGCGCCACAGGCGCCTAGTGTGTGGCCAAAGTAGCTCTTGAGTGAACTGATTGGCACTTTGCCCAGAGCATTCGCTGTTGCGTTGCTTTCCGCAATATCGCCGCGGTCGGTGGCTGTGCCGTGAGCAGATACATAATCGATCTTCTCAGCAGGAATGCCCGCGTTTTGCAAAGCCATTTCCATACAGATTTGCATGGTTTCCATCTGTGGTTGAGTGACGTGTGCGGCATCACAGTTGCTGGCAAAACCGATGATTTCTGCATAGATTTTCGCGCCACGAGCGACGGCGTGTTCGTACTCTTCCAGAACCAGCGTTCCCGCACCTTCACCAATCACCAAACCATCGCGATCGGAGTCATAAGGTCTTGGTGTACTTTTCGGGTCTTCATTCTTCAGACTGGTGGCAAAAAGGGTATCGAAGACAGCGGATTCCGTTGGGCACAGTTCTTCAGCGCCACCAGCAACCATTACCGTTTGGTAGCCATGTTTGATCGCTTCGTAGGCGTAGCCGATTGCTTGGCTGCCCGAGGTACATGCACTGCTGGTTGGGATCACTCGGCCTTTCAAACCGAAAAATAGACCAACGTTCACTGCTGTGGTATGCGGCATCATCTGCACGTAAGTCGTTGCGGTGATCGCTTTCGTGGTTTTTTCATTCAGCATGACACCAAATGCGCCGATTGCGTCAGTACTGCCTGTTGATGAGCCGTATGCGATACCCGTTTGGCCATTGGTGAGTACGTCGTTACCAATCAAACCTGCTTGGCTCAGTGCGTTTTCTGTTGCGACGGTCGCCAATTTAGAAACACGCCCCATGCCGCGTACTTGCTTGCGCTTGTAGTGCTTTGGCAGTTCAAAATCTAAAATTGGTGCCGCGAGCTTGGTGTTCAAACCATCATACTGTTCGTAAGAAGGCATGTATTGCGTCGCGTTCTGGCAGTCACGCAGTTTTGGCTCGACAGATTGCCAATCGTTACCAAACGCAGTCACGCCCGACATTCCGGTTACAACGACTCGACGGTTCATACTAGGCCTCCGTTTACCGAAATGACTTGGCGAGTTACATAGCCTGCGATGTCGGACATAAGGTAACTGACTAAACCAGCGACTTCTTCTGGTTCTCCCATGCGGCGTAAAGGAATTTGCGGCATCGCGTGTTCTTTTACGTGTTCGTCTACCATGCCTGTGTCGATAAGCCCCGGTGCAACGCAGTTAACGGTGATTTTGCGTTTTGCCAGTTCAAGTGCGAGTGATTTTGTTGCACCAATTACGCCCGCTTTTGCTGCGCTGTAGTTGGTTTGACCACGGTTACCCATCAGGCCAGATACTGATGCAAGGGTAACAATTCGACCACCTTTACGCTTTTGCACCATTGGCATAACACAAGGGTGAAGAACGTTGTAGAAGCTATCTAGGTTGGTATGAATCACGCCATCCCATTCTTCTTCGGTCATCGCAGGGAAAGCGGTATCTTTTGTGATGCCAGCGTTGTTCACGACGCCATAGTAAGCGCCGTGTGCGGCGATATCGGCTTCTAGTTTCTCACGGCAATCTGCACGGTCACTGATGTCGAATTGGATAAGACGACCGCTCCCCCCATGTTGTTCGATGGTGTCTAGGGTATCTTGCGCGCCTTGTTGATCGCCCATGTAATGGACGATGATTTGGAAACCATCTTTGGCTAACTGAACGGCAATGGCTTTACCGATGCCTTTGCTGGCACCTGTAACGAGGACTTGTCGGGTCATTGTTGACTCCTGATTTTCATTTCTTGTAATTTTTCTTCTGATGGAACGTAAACGTTCAATTGGCAAGTCGCTACAACAGTTCCTTGTAGCTCAATACGGGCAGAAAATACCGCCATACCGTTATCTTCCATGACTTTTTCGGCATACACATCGAGCATTTGTCCGCGAGAAAACGCATCGCATTCAGAAGTGTATCGACGGCTACCAAGTAAAAAGCCAATCGGTGGCGCTTGTTCTCTCATTAATGCGTGGTAACCAGACCACGCCGCGACAGATTGCGCCATAAACTCAATGCCAACGTAAGCAGGCACGGTTTGAGAGGCCGAGTCGAAGAACGGGTTGTGTTCTGCGATATCAACCTGACAATGAATCGTATCTTGTTGAACATCTATAGCACGATCAACCAAGATCATTGGTTTGTCGTGTGGCAAAAGTTGTTCGATGGGAGGAAGTTTAGTCATGAGCGTAACCAAAAATAAGACTAATATTGTTGCCACCAAAAGCAAAAGAGTTGCTGAGAATCGCTTTGTTGCCAAGTTTGGTTGGCGTCTCAACTAACGATATATGGATATCGTCTGCCTTGGTTTCGCAGTGTTGCATTGGCAAGTCAAGGTTGTACTTGAGAATATGCCAAGCGATAGCGGCTTCCGTTGCACTTGCAGCGCCTAATGTGTGTCCGGTAAGTGGCTTTGTAGAGCTCACAGGAACGGAGTCACCAAAGCAGCGGTGGATGGCTTTGCTTTCCATCGCATCATTTAACGGTGTTGCTGTGCCATGCGCGTTGATGTAACCAATGTCTTGTGCTGTTAGTCCTGCATTGGCCAACGCTTTTTTCATCGCTTCTTCTGCGCCTAACCCTTCTGGGTGTGGTGCGGAAATGTGGTGTGCGTCTGAGCTATCGCCAACTCCGAGAAGGGCAACAGGCGCGGGTGTTTTGCTTAGCAACATTAATGCTGCGGCTTCGCCGATATTGATGCCGTTGCGATGTTGGTCAAACGGTTTGCAAAGAGTATCGGATAGGGCTTCTAAACCGTTAAAGCCGTTTAGCGTTAGGCGACAAATGGTATCCACGCCACCCACAATGACCGCATCAACAATGCCAGAGCGAATCAGGCGTTGCGCGGTTAAAAAGACACGACCACTAGAAGAACAGGCGGTTGAAACTGAGTAATGTGGGCCGCTCAAATCAAAGTAAGCGGCAATAAAATCGCTGCAGTTGCCAAGCTCTTGTTTGGTGTAATGGTAGTCGGCAGGAAACTCGCCGTTTGCCTGCTTTTCTCCAAACGCGATTTCGCCATCTGAAATGCCAGATGTACTGGTGCCGATCACGACCGCGATACGGTCACGACCATATTCAGCAATGGCGTTATGCACGTCGCTTTCGATTTGCTGCAAAGCCGAAAGTGCGAGGCGGTTATTTCTAGTCTCAAACCGGCTGAAAGCTGATGGTAATTGCGGTAACGGCTGTGCAATTCGACCGATTACTGTTTGTCGGCCTGAATTCAAAATGTCTTGGTCAACCACCATGTTGGATGGTTTCGCTCCCGATAAACACTGGTGGATGATGGCGTCATCTTGTCCCATTGCGGAGTGGAAACCACAGGCCTGAATATACAAAGGTTGAGGAGAGCGATTAGGCATATTGTTGTTCTAAATTGTTCTTAGTTAATCTGATGTTGCAGTGTCTGAATAGAAATTGAAAACTGATGCTTGAGGTGGTGAAAATCAATCTTACCCTCTAATTTGTTAGAAGAACTGTATTGAATCTCAATGATCTTTTCACCGTCGCTATCAAAGATGGCGCGAGAATTATTTTTATCAATCATTTGCCACCTTACCTCATTTAACGATCCTTCCCAAGCGGAACTCGGCCAGAGCGTGATCATCAGGTTAAATAATACCTGTTCTGGCTGCGGTAGCGTACCTTGCAAACCGTTGAGTACTTCGGTTTGGATTTGTTCTCCATCGTAAGACAACGAGAGCACTCGCGTCCCCCAAGATGAGAAGCCTGCCAGTACCACTTCGTTGCTAGTCACTTGCAGTTGCACCGGAAGTTGCTCAGATGTGGGTTTGCCATCAATTACCCAAGAGGCCGTAATCAATTGGCTGGCAGCCAGCTGGTAACCTAAGCTAGCTGGTGTCGGTAAGTTAACTTGGGTGTTCTCAGCAATATCGACTTGAGGCGTAGATTGATGAGGTACCAAGCTGCATGCACTTAAAAACAGACTCAGTACGATTAACGTCGCGCAGCGAAAAGCATGGTTAAAAATCATGACGTCGTTTCCTCTGTTTTAATCGCAATCGGAGAGAGCAGCCAAGCAACAAAAATACCACTTAACACCGTAATGCCGAAACTGTGAATCGCGTGAGTTTGGCTTAGTGACAGCAACCCAAATGACAGCACAGTGGTTATTGCCGAAAGGGTGATCGCCAATAGTGTGCTCACGCTGCGGGCTTTCTCGGCAAAGAACAGAGTGTAATCGATTCCGATACCAAGAATGAGCACCAAGCCAAGCAAGTTGAACAGGTTTAATGTTGTTCCCATCGCGACAGCAGTTGCCAGACCGCACGCGCAAGCAATCAATGATGGCAGTAAAACGAGCCAACTGTGTTGCAGACCGTACCGCTTGATTAACACCAGAAAGATCACAGTACTGGCGGCTGCCAACAGCTCCATGATTTTGATTCGGTATTCACCAAATAGGGCGGAAATTTCTTCTGCTTTGTTTAGGTAGACAACGTCAGGCTGCGATTTGGCAAAAGACTTAACAACGGCGGAGTCTTGCAATTGGTTTAACACCACTACCGTTGCCGATTTTCCTTTAATTTTACCCAAATGGAGAAAACGCACAGGCGCTGATACTGGGTTTTGCAAGTACTGATCAACCGTGACAGGGATAAAGTCGGCGTCCATTTTCGGCTTTTTATTTAAGCCCAGTCCGGATGCAAGTGGGCTGGATTGTGTTGCGTAAAGATCGCGAATCAATTGATAGTCTTGTTGCTGACGTTCCACTGAGCTCAAGTAGCGGCTCAGACTCTGGTAGCTTTCGATGGTGCTGTCCGCTTTCCACGCTTCTAATGTTGGCGTCAAAGACTCCAGTTTTTTCATTAGGTTTTCGTCATCGTCGGCGGTAACGACCAACATTTGCTGCGAAGATTGCATGCCACTGAGCGTCGTAATCAAGGTTTCTTGCTGCTTGAGATCTTTCGGCATCGTTTGCAGCAGACGAATGTCGTCATCGTAGTTCAATTGCAGCAAGAAAATGCCACTCGCAACCACACATAACATCGGTAATCCGACTTTAATTCGAGGTTGATTCCAAAGCGTTAACCATTTCGCCAACAATGATTGTCCCGGTAAAGTCGAAATGGTGCGCGATGGGTTACGAGCCAGTATCGGATACCAAGCCACCACGGTGATGTAAGCGGCAATCAGACCAATGGATGAAAACAGCGCAAGCTGCTGCAAACCTGGAAACGGCGCCACTAACATGCCCAAATAGCCGATCAAACTGGTGATTAAGCCAAGTGTGATCGCTATGAAAATATGCTTTAATCCTTGCTCGCTATCCCATTCATTTCCCGCCGCAAGGCGTTCGGTTAGGTAGTGGAATGCGTAGTCGATAGACACGCCGATTAAACTTGCGCCAAACACTAAGCTGAACAGATGGACTTTTCCAAAAATCCACGTCGTAACGGACAACGCAACGAGCAAACCAATGGTGATGGAAAGCAGTGCGAGAGACAGTGGCATCACACTACGAAAGACCAACACGAACAATGCAATGATACCGAGCAGAGAGAACACACCGATGGTACTGATCTCCGATTTGGCACTTTGCGTACCAAAGTCGGCGTAAAATAGAACGCCTGTATGTGAGACTTCAGCGCCATATTTCTGCGCGACGCTTTGTTCTAGCGCTTGAATATCAGGGACTGCAAGCTGCCCAGTTAGGCTATAAGGCGAGTCTTTTAGTTCGGCAGTAATAAGCAAGTATTGAGCATCGTCTTTTTCGACGGACAGATAGCCGTTATCCAATCGGAAAGAGGACGATTGCTGGGTAACTTGGCTTAAATAATCACGAAATAGCAAGAAAGGATCATTTTGCAACTCTTGCCCAGTCACCCCAGAAAACGGGTTGTACAGAGACTGAATCACATGCTGCACTTGCTGTTCTGGATTTTGGCTTAAACGCTCTCGTTGTTCAGGCGTCAGCAATTGGAAGCGGTGCTTAAAGTAGTAACTCGCCCAAGCTTGCTGTTCTTGAGGTGAGATTTTTCCTACCACATCGCGAAAATGATTACTTTGGCGTAACCCCTTATCAAATTCAGCGGCCGCTGCAAAAAGGGCATTTTTGTCCGGCGCTGTGATCACGAAAATGACTTTGTCGCTCATACTTGCCGAGACCGACTCAAAGGCTTGCTCAGCCACCGGGTTTTGTTGGTTCTTCGGCAGCAGTTTTAAAATGTTGGTCTCAATCGGAGATTCTGCACTCCAAACCCATTGTTTGAGTAGCAACGCGCCCGCTAAAACAACGAGATTGAGCCAAACCAGAGCAAAGGTGTGAGTGCCGAGACTGAGTTTAGAAACGGAATTGAGCGTCTTCGGCATCCGTGAGTTCCTGAGGTAGAGAGGTCTGGTTCGTAAACGTGATTTCGGTCTTATCGCCACGCAGCTCTTGTAGGGTTAGGCGATCAATGTGCGTTTTACCGGAAAGGGTGATGGCTTTAAACACCGCATTTAATGGCGACTGTTTTGGCACTAAAACGAGCTGCCACTGATTGTTCTCAACTGAAAAATCGAGTGTGAATTGTTCTTGCAGTGCAGAAGTATCCCCGTGGAACACGGATAAAAACACATGGCTAAAGTAGAACGCCATTGGGTTTTCTTCAGCAGAGATCGTTTTCGGGTCTTGGTTGGCAAAAGTCTGACGAAGTTTGTTTTCCGTCAATACCAAATTGACTGCGAAAGGTTCTGTTTGTTGCCACAACAAGCCATGTGTTTTGCTCAGCGTGAACTGACCTTTAGAGGTTAAAGGTTGACTAAACATTTCCAGATGACGCTGCTGCGTAAAATCTCCGCGTACGATTTCATGCTGAGACAACTGCTGTTGAAGCGATGCCAAATCCGTTACATTTGCTGTAGGTGTGGCCAGTGCTGGAACAGAAAATATCAGCAAAAAAGAGAGTAACCACTTTTGCATTAGTTCAGGCTCCCATGGTTGTGCCATTGCTCTACTTTATCTAAAAAGACTGCTGGAGACACAAAGCACATCTCTTGCTTTTCAATGGATACGGCGACTTGCGTTGTATGCGCTTTGCACATACGTTGATTCGTTTCGGCGTCGTAAATCACGTAATCCACACGTAAGCGGTTTTCCCACTCAGTGAGTTGCGCGGTAATACGAATGGTGTGATTAAACGGAATCGCCTTCACATATTTAACGCGCGTGTCGATGATCGGCCACATGTACCCAGAGTCTTGCATATCGCGATAGCTGTATTGGATCTTCTCCATCAGCACACGACGCGCTTCTTCAAAATATCGAAAGAAGTTGCCGTGATAAATCACGCCCATCGGGTCAGCATCTTGGAATGAGGTGACCATAGTCACCTCCGCTTCTAATGGGTAGAGAACCTGCTCTTGCATTATACCTCCGCGTAGAGTGGCCAATGACGTTGCTGAATGCGTTCAATGAAATGACGCAAATCTTGTTCCAATGGGCGATCTTCAATCACAAATTCAAACTCGCTCAGTACGGCGTCACGAATTACTCGCAAACTCTGACTCATGTGGTGTTCGTCCAATTCGTTATGACGGCGACGAATCTCAACCGCTTGAACGCTTGCTAGGAGTGAAGCCGCAGCAACTTGCTCTGTTAACTCAAGTACGCGTAAGCAATCACGAGCCGCAATGGTGCCCATGCTCACTTTGTCTTGGTTGTGGCACTCGGTTGAGCGAGAAAAAACGCTCGCTGGCATGGTGTTTTTCAACGCTTCTGCCGTCCAAGCTGAGATACCAATCTGAACCGCTTTAAAGCCGTGGTTGATCGGTTTACGCTCGCCTTCTGCACCGGTTAAGTTAAACGGCAGGCCGTTATTGAACTTGTAATCCATCAGTTGCGCCATCTGACGGTCCAGCAAATCAGCTAAGTTGGCAATGTTCACTTTCAACGTATCCATCGCCATTGCGATATGACCACCGTAGAAGTGACCGCCGTGCAGAACGCGCTCGTTGTCGCCATCGATGATTGGATTGTCGTTGGCACTATTTAGTTCATTCTCAATCAATTGACGTAGCCAAGGCAGTGAGTCTTGCACCATGCCAATTACGTGTGGCGCGCAACGCAGCGAGTAGCGATCTTGCAGTCGGTCGCTATTGCGTGGCGGACGTTCAGCATTGAGATCATCACGCAACCAAGCCGCAACTTGCTGTTGACCAGGGTGAGGTTTTACCGCAAACAACGCTTCATCAAAGTGGAAATCGTTACCTTGCATACCCACAGAGACCATTGCGGTAATCTTGGTGCAAAGCTGCGCTAGGTATTCTGCTCGTTTGTAGGCAAGACAGGCGAGGGCAGTCATCACGGATGTACCGTTCATTAACGCCAAACCTTCTTTTGGTTTTAGGCGAATTGGCTCTATGCCCAGCTCTGCAAACACTTCTTGTGTTGGTCGCACATCACCTTTGTAAAGCACTTCACGCTCGCCAATTAAGGTCGCCGCTAGGTAAGACAGAGGCGTTAAATCGCCGCTTGCGCCCACCGAGCCTTCTTGTGGAATACGCGGCGCAATGTCGTGATTGATAAGCGTAACGATTTGGTTCAACAGATCGTGAGACACGCCAGATACGCCTTGCGACAATGAACACAAACGGGTTGCCAGCACCGCGCGAGCTTGCTCATGAGAAAGGATTTGACCTAAGCCACAGCCATGGAAGCGCGTAAGATGCAACGGAAGTTCATCTACAAGAGCAGGTGGAATCGCCACAGTACATGAATCTCCGTAACCCGTAGTCACGCCGTAAATAACGCCTTCTTCTTTCAGTAATCGTTCCAGAAACGCCATGCCACGATCAATTTTCGCGGTAAATTCTGTCGAGGTGTTCATGTTTGCCTTTGCACCTTGAGCAATGGCAACGACATCTTCGATGGTTAAAGATTGGGCACCAAAAGTGATGTTGTGATTATTGTTGTTTGTCATGTGGCTGATTACTTAAAGTCCAGAAGTTAAAAAAGTTGTACCACTGTAACGGCGCTTGCAGTGTGTGGTGTTCTAATCTTTGTGCGTACTGTTGAACAACGTGTTCTAGTGCCTGCTGACGCTCCTTGCGTGGTAGCGTGATTTGGTCACTAAAGTGTTCAAAGTACACATTAAAATGCGGAGTGTTCGCTTCATCGTCGCGTAGGCCGAAGAGTAAGTAAACCGGCGCTTTTAATACCGAGGCTAGCATGAATGGGCCTTGCGGGAATGGTGCAGGTTTACCAAGAAAATCTGCCCAAACGACACGATTTTCTTTGCTGGTGGAAGTGCGATCGCCAACGATCACCACCCATTCGCCTTGCTCGATTTTTTGTTGAAGCAGAATCGCGGTGTCTGGTCCCATTGAGCTGACTTGAATCAGATTCAGTTCCGAATTTGGGTTTACCGCCTTCATTACCGCATTAAATTGTTCAGCGTGTTGGGTAAATACCAAGGCATTGATTTTGACATGAGAGTGTCGACGACCAAGCGCACGGCAGAGTTCGATATTGCCAAGGTGCGAGCCTAAAATGAGCACGCCTTGTTTTTTCTGCGCCATCTCTTCGAAATGATGCTGGCCGTGAATGGTTAGGTTATCGACGTTAAAGTCACCTTGCCATGCTGCCAGTTTGTCGAGCATGGTTCGCCCAAAAGAAAGCAGATGATGATAGCTGTCCAACTGTTTTGGTAGTGCGATGCTCTGCTGCGTTGCGTAGTACTGCAAGTTTTGCAGGTAAATCTCAGACGCTTCACGGGCAGATTTACCCGTGAAGTGGTAGTAGCGCATGACTAATTTTAAAATCAGGTCAAACGCTTTTCTGCCGAACAAGCGGTAAACCGCGAGTAAGGTTTTGATGCCTAAAATCGTGCCTTGTTCTTTTCGTTTCGACCAGTGGGCATTACTGTCATCTGTGTTTTGGCGCTTTCTGGCGAGTAGCGAAGGAATGCGCGGCAACATGCCAAAAAATAGGCGAGTGTGCATCCAGCTTATCTTGACGTTATCCCACAATGCGTCGAAGTGGGAAATGCCACCTTCAGGGTAGATCACGCGCGTTGGAACAAAATCAATGTCGACGCCTTCCCAGTACATTCGCACTAGAATTTCGATATCAAAATCCATGCGTTTGCCGATGTTGTACTTGTTCAACACGGCGACCGTTTTCGCCACTGGGTAGGCGCGAAAACCGCACATGCTGTCTTTGATAGACCGTGACAAGGTTTCTATCCACACCCAAACGTGTGTAGCGTAGCGACCATACAAACGGGATTTAGGTACGCTCTCGTCGTATATCGGTTGGCCCGAAATCAGGTTATCTGGTTTTGTTTCGCTGGCGCTGAGCAATTTCGGCAATGCTTCTAGGTCGTGCTGACCATCTGCGTCGATTTGAATGGCGTGCGTAAAACCAAGTTGGTGAGCTTGATGTAGGCCTGCCATCACAGCGCCACCTTTGCCTTGGTTTTCTCTCAAACTAATCAGTTTTATCAGCCCTTGCTTGCTCAAAGCAGAAAGCGCTTGTTTGGTGTCTTCATTGCTGCCGTCGTCAACGGCCAGCACTGGCAAAGCGAAAGAGGATAACGACGCAACCACGTCTGCAATTGTGCTGCCGTGGTTGTAGCAAGGAATTAAAAAGCAGGGACGATAATCACTCACGTGACTCACCCAGTTTCATTTTTCCTGACGAGTGAGTCACCAAGGTTTCACCGTTTTTCGATGTGTACTTAAAGGTCAATTTCTCACGCTCATTGTCCCAAGAGAGTGAGAGGCAAACGTCGGCGTTTGGCAGAATCGGCTCTTGAAATTTGATGACTTCCATTCCTTTAAATACCTTGGGAGTATTCAAATATTGAACGGCGTAGAACAACGCCCAGTCAATTTGAGTGACGCCGGGTAAAAGAGGAAAGTGACTGAAATGACCTTGGAAATCTAAGATGTCAGCATCCACTCGCAGCGACAGCTCCGCGGTATGGTCACTCACTTCAATATTCTGAATAGTTGGTTTTCTTTTTTCCATGTTACTAGCTTTATTGGAATAGTTTTTCAATTTCAGCAACTTGGCGTTTGCCTTGGCTGTTCAATGGAATTTCGTCGACCACTCGGAATTTTCTCGGGATAGCGATCGGTTCTAACCAATTGCGCAGTGCCTTGCGAAGTTCAAGCCAAAACTTGCCTTTACCAAGTTCATCAAGCACATCACCGCCTTTATCGTTAAGTACGATGATTGAGACTAACGTGAGGCGACCAGATTCTTCCATTGGGATCACCACGCTTTCTTGAACCCACGGCAATTGCTCTAAACGTTTTTCCACTTCGACAAGGGAAATACGCTTTTCTTCGACTTTGACGATTCGGTCAGTGCGTCCACGCAATTCAAAAGAAATACTATCATGGAAATAGCATTCATCCGCAGTTTGGTACCAAGTGTTTTCATCAATGTGTGGCGAGCGGAGCTTTAAACAATTTTCATGGTTAAGCTCGGCTTCAACACCAGGGAATAACGTCCAAGGAGTGCTGGCTATGTGCTGCTGACGGTAAGCGATGCCGCCGGTTTCTGTGCTGCCAAAAACTTCAATAGGAAGTGACCCAAACAACAGCTGGCTGTGTTGCGCGGCTTGGTTTGGCAGGGGGCCACCAGATGAAAATACGCACCGAATCGCAACCGGGTTATGCTCTTCATTGAGTCGTTTTAGTAACGCAGGGCTGCTTACTAGCGTGGTGTCAGCATCGGCGTGATGGACAATTTGCTCAGGGAATTCGAGGTTGCGTGCTGAAAATGGACGTGCAGAGCACAAAGGCCACAATACGCGGAACAGCAAGCCGTAAATGTGTTGATGAGAAACGGTGCTTTCAATGCGTGTGCTGGCAACCGTGTCGCCCCACAGGTTATCTAGAATAGCAACTTCGATATCGAGCTGTTTCAGCGTTTTTGCAATGGCTTTTGGTGTGCCGCTTGAACCCGAAGTGAATAGCGTTACCGGTATTTCCGCTAGGTTTAATTCACGCCAAAAATAAGGTTGTTTGGCCTCTGGCTCGTTAATCACGGTGGTTTCTAGCAATGATTGAGCTTCGATCAAAAGCGAGCTCACCAGTTCTGGAACCGAGACATCGGCATCATGCAGCAACAAATCGTAGTGCTCACTGAGCTCTTTGAGTGCTTCTGGTTGGTAATTACCAGGTAATACAATGGATTTTCCTGCATAACAACAAGCAAAAAAGCCAACGGCAAACAGGTAGCTGTTGCCAAAACACAACGCAATGTTTTGCGTTGGTTGGGTTTCTAACTGCTGAGCAAGTGTTGCGACGTGCTGCTGGAAATCACCCCACGTGATAACCGTGTCGCGCTCGTAAGAGACTGGGGATTGCTCAGACCTCTCTGCGATGAACAAGGTCGCTAGGGAGGTAAAGCTCGAATACGTTGTATTCATACGATTAGTGTTCCTTTCGAACAAATTGACGCACGATCCATTCTCCAGCGAACAAGCCACCAGCAAGTAAGTAGCTGATGAGGCCGTTATAAAGCGTCCATATTTTTACTGGTAGGAAACAGGTATAGAGTGCAACGGCAGCGTTGAGCGTAAAAAAGGCGCACCAAACCATCGTCACTTTGCGAGTGTAAGCCACGCCACTAGCCGGAAGGTCGGGTTCTTGCAAGCGAGCAAGCCTCTCTATGATCGATTGCGGCTGTTTTAAGCTCAGTCCAAATACACACAGCATACATAAATTGACAACGACAGGGTAAAACTGAAGCCACCCGTGTTGTTTAAACACCATGCCAAGTGTAATTAGAACAATGCCAACAGCGCCCGTAGCGAGCGCCAAGAATTTAAACTCTTTTAGTGGGGTCTTATTTGCGACGAAAACACGCAAAAGTAACGCAGCAATTAACAAGCCCCCAACTAAGTTCAAGCCATATTTATCTATACCGAAATAGACGGCGAAGGGGTAGGCAAGCAGTACAATTGCAGACAGACCAGTCAGCAATTGGTGCATTAACTTTCCTTCAATAACTCAGTAACAGCGTTAACCACATCGTCAACGGTTCTTACTGCACTAAACTCTGCTGGCTTGATTTTTTTGCCAGTGACATTCTGTAGGTGTACGACCAAATCAACGGCGTCAATGCTATCAAGATCGAGATCTTGGTATAAGTGCGCATCTGATTGAATGTCGGCTGCGTCAATTTCGAACAGCTCAACAAGCGCATCTTTAACTTGTTCAAATACTTGATCTTTATTTACATCAGTCATGAATATACCTACAACTTATTCATTAGTTTGAGAAGAAACGTATTTCGCTAGATTTGCTACAGACGCAAAGTGTTCGCGCGTATTTGAGTCGTCGGCATCAATAACGATGTTGTATTGTTTTTTTATTGCGAGTCCAAGCTCAAGCGCGTCGATAGAATCTAAGCCAAGTCCATCACCAAAAAGTGGTGCATCCGTTTCAATATCATCTACGGTTAAATCTTCAAGGTTTAAAGCATCAATAATAAGTTGCTTAATGTCGTTGTGTAACTGTTCCACTGGGACCTGCTTATTAATAAAAGTTTTCTGGAAAAATGTTTTCAGCTAGGTGCTGTTGTAAGCGTCGCGCCGCTATTGTCGGCGACGTAGTTTGCTTTATAAAGGGGGTAATCTCAACTTTATCCTTAACTTCAACCCTGAAAAAGGGCTTTGTTGCCGGTACTTGATACCATTTTTTCTCTTTTGTGAGGAAACTTGGCGTTACCGTAATATGGACAACTCTTAAATCTCGTTCTGTTCTTACCGCAATTTGTGCTGCACCGCGTTGTAATTTCGGCTCTACACCTGGTGTTGTTCTTGTTCCTTCAGGAAATATAAGCAACACGTTGCCTTTGTTAAATCGTTCATCACAAAGTGCTAATAAATCATCCGGTGCTTCATTGGGAATATATCCGGCTGCTTTTACGATGTGCTTCATAAAAGGATTCGACCATATTGCCGATTTTACTAAACAGTCGCAGCGATTTAATTGTGAAGCAATGAGAACGTAATCGATTAAACTAGGGTGGTTGGCAACAATTAAACAATTACGATCTTGTTGAAGAATATCGGCACCAATAATTTGATAATCGATTGCGCCACTCAACTTCATCAATTTACAAAATGTGTTGAATGAATATCGAATCGCACCTTGAACTTTATATTCGCGTTCCGTTTGGTCTGAAACAAAAATACGAATGGTCGGAATAACAATGAAGCTCAGTACTAAACCACCTAACCCAAATACTGAAAAACAAAAGCCTGTTGCTAGCACACGCCAATACTGATTTAAGCGAGTCATTGCTTGTGCCATTCCCAAATTTGTTTCGGAGCGTGAATAGTCCACTGATTTTCATCTAA
Source organism: Vibrio sp. 397 (assembly GCF_033339395.1). Classification (NCBI taxonomy): domain Bacteria; kingdom Pseudomonadati; phylum Pseudomonadota; class Gammaproteobacteria; order Vibrionales; family Vibrionaceae; genus Vibrio; species Vibrio sp. 397. Next base: position 57,541 of record NZ_JAWOUN010000015.1, read on the forward strand.
CAAGTAGTGTTGCAAAAACGCTAGGCCTTGTGGCAACGGATGGTTTGAGCATTTTGCACTGATGCCGCTTTGCACCGTGAAGCTATCTCCATGAGAAAGTATTAAGCCAAGTCCAAACCCTTGGTATTGTTGGTTTTCATATTCTAAATAAGAGTCAGGCATAGGCTCATCAAAATCAACAAGCAGTACTTTTTTGTCAGGATTGTCGGACAAAAACAGCCATGCTTCTAATATTGCGCTTTGGAATGTGTTTTCTGCCGCAGCGATAGAAGTTAGGGGAATGGGTTGTTTAGTTGCGATAGTGGCAAGCCCTGCTGCGGTATTGTGCACCGATTGAGAAAAAGCCATCGGAGACGCCTCTTCTCCATTAATTATATCTTCAACTAGTGCGACGCTGCGATGCAGTTCACCATGACGGCTTGAAAATACAAGGTAATCAACTTGATGTTGATTAAGCATTTCGATTGCAGTTTGTACCGCCAGTTTACTGAGTGGGCTCATTCTTCTGCGCATCATCGCAGGAATATTTGCAACATTGATTTTGCCATCTTCTGGCCATTTTATCTCTGTTGCCCATTGTTTCCATTCATTGGATTCGGATAAACCGAATGAATTCGCTGTCCACGCATCAATATTGAACGAAATGTTGATCTTCGAGTTTGGCATATTGGGTTAAATTGTTTATTTTACAGCTCGATACAAATTGGGGTTGACCCAAATTCACAATAAAAAGGAAATTATCATGTCGCGTTTTAAGCTGTATGTCTCGTTATTATTAACTTTGCTTCTTGTTGGTTGTGGACGAGTACAACCTGTAATGAATGTGGAGGATACTCCAGTTGCTTATGATCTTCAAAATAAACAAGTAAAAATGGCCATAGTGCAATCAGCAACTAACCGAGGCTGGACGATCGAAGAAGTAAGCCCTGGTGTTCTTATTGCAAAAATCCACGTTCGTAAACACTCTGCAGAAGTAAAAATCCCATACAATAATAAATATTACTCAATTATTTATCTCAACTCAGTAAATCTCAAAGCAAGTGATGGCAAAATCCACCGCAATTACAATCGTTGGGTAAACAACTTGAATGTTGATATTCAGCGAGCTATTGCATTGTTGGGCAATCAATCTCAACAATAAAACTATTAATTGCAGTTAGGTTTTTCCGTGTTAAATCAAAATAATGACCCTTTTAATGCTTTTGAAGCGAAGACAGAAGCTCAGAAGTTATCTTTTGCACCAATCGTGTTCCAGACCGCCAAAACGCTTCGAGATTTAGGTATTTTAGCCGTTTTAGACAGCGCTGGCGCTCAAGGCATGAGTGCCACAGATATTGCCGAGAAAACGGGAGTATCAGAATATGGTGTTAAAGTACTGTTGGATATGGCGATTAGTGCGCATATTGTTTTATGGGAACGACCTAACTATTCGCTTGCAAACCTTGGTTTTTACCTTCTTCATGATGGTATGACGAATGCAAACATGGATTTTACGGCAGATGTTTGTTACGCCGCGATGATGCATTTGACGGAAGCAATTCAAGAAGGTAAACCGTCAGGTTTGAAAGAGTTGGGCAATTGGGAGACCATTTATCAAGGTCTATCGACGTTACCAGAACAAGCCAAACAGAGCTGGTTTAAGTTCGATCATTTCTATTCGGATCGCTCGTTCCCACTTCTGCTTAAAGAAGTATTTGCAAGCAAGCCAAAGCATCTTGTGGATATTGGCGGAAATACGGGAAAATGGGCGATTCAGTGTTGTAAACATGACCCTGACGTTCAAGTGACGATTGTTGATTTACCACAGCAATTAGAAGTAGCGATGAAGAATGTTTCAGAAAACCAGTTCGTCGAGCGTGTACGTCCATACCCTGCAAACATGCTGGATAAAGCACAAACATTGCCTGGACACGCTGACGTATGGTGGATGAGCCAGTTCTTGGATTGCTTTTCCCCAATTGAGATCCTCAATATCCTTAAAAAAGTTAAAGCCCAGTTAACGAAGGGAGATACTATTTACGTATTGGAGCTGTTTTGGGATGCTCAAAAATACGCGGGAGCTTCCTATAGCCTTAATGCCACTTCTCTTTATTTTACCTGTTTAGCTAACGGTAATAGTCGCTTTTATCGCAGTGATGATTTCTTAGAAATTGTCGAAGCGGCAGGTTTATCTGTCGTTGAAAGAACCGACAATATTGGCCTTGGTCATACCTTATTAAAACTACAAGCAAACTAAATTCAGAATGAAAACAGAGCTCAAGCAAGTTGTTGTCGTAGGAGCGGGGCCATCAGGTTCAACCGTTTCTGCGTTATTAAAATCGCGTGGCATAGATGTTGTTGTCTTAGAAAAAGCGACTTTTCCACGCTTTTCCATAGGAGAAAGCCTGCTCCCTGCATGTATGGAAGTTGTTGAACAAGCAGGAATGACCAATGCAGTAAAGCAGTTTGGCTTCCAGTATAAAGATGGTGCTGCATTTCGTCGTAATGGCGTATACACCCAGTTCGACTTTACAAACAAATACACGCCAGGACCGGGCACGACGTTTCAGGTTCAACGTGCCAGCTTTGATAAAGTATTGGCAGATAGCGCTGAAGAGCAAGGCGTAGAGATTCGCTATCAGCATGAACTGCTCAATCTAGTGTTTGAAGGGAAAAAGTCTCGATTAGAAGTGCTCGACTCAAATAAGAAGGCTTATCAAATCGAAGCAGATTTTGTGTTGGATGCCAGTGGCTTTGGGCGTGTTTTGCCACGCTTGTTGGAGCTAGAAGAACCTTCTTGTCTTCCGCCTAGAAAAGCGATCTTTACCCATATCGAAGATCATATCTCTCCCCAAGAGCCGGAATACGATCGCAACAAAATTTTAATTTCAGTTCATCCTGAAAATCACGACGTATGGTACTGGCTAATCCCATTCTCTAATGGTACTTGTTCGTTTGGTGTGGTGGGTGAGCCAGAATTTTTCGAACAATACCCAGAAGATAAGATTGCAGCGTTGCAGCAGTTAGCCAATGAAGAGCCGGGTTTGGCTTCTTTGTTGCGAAATGCGAATTACCCGAATCCAGCAGGCGAGTTGGGTGGCTATTCTGCTAACGTCAAACGTTTAGCGACAGAGCACTACGCGTTGCTTGGTAATGCAGGTGAGTTTCTTGATCCTGTATTTTCATCGGGTGTCACTATCGCCATGAAATCGGCAGAGTTTGCAGCGGACTGCGTGGTTCGTCAGCTGAATGGTGAAAAGGTTGGTTGGCAAGAAGAGTACTCGCAACGCTTAATGGTGGGAGTGAACACATTCCGCACTTATGTGGAAGGCTGGTACAACGGCACGTTGCAAGATGTGATTTTCTATCAAAACCCGAACCCACGTATTAAACAGATGATTAGTGCGATTTTGGCTGGATATGCTTGGGATACGAATAATCCTTACGTAAAACAAAGTGAGCAGCGTTTGTCGACGCTTGCAGAACTGGTTCGGGAAGCTGAACTGTAAGAATATACATTCGCTTATCCGAGAATCAGTAAACCTAGGTCTTACCAAAAAATTGGTAAGACCTTTTTAATGCCTCTTTACTTTTACTTCTAGCGTGTTGGAGACACATTGACCACTTACATCGGTGTGTATCGAATTTGAGAATTTTTATGGTGACATTGATCACATCTAGAATTCCTGTTGCTGATATTTATATTAAATTTGTAGGAAATGGATTACATTCTGGGAGTGTTCCCTACATCTGGCTTCGTTGTGAAAACGGTTTATAAGCAACTGTATAAGTTAGTAAAGTTCCAAAAACTACACCAAAAAAAAGACAAGTTTCTTACCAAATCAATTCGCTTGGTGAGTTCGAGCCATCGACTACGCCAAACGCTTCCTCTACTTTCTAAAATTGTCGAAGAACATGACGCATCAACGGTCTCTTCGATTGCAGATCCCGAGAACGCGGTAGCGTGGGGAGGTAAAGTTTCTCCAGAGTTCAAATCTAAAGTCATCCGTATTAGTAAAGAGCTAAAGATCAATCCTAATCATCTTATGGCGTGCATGGCATTTGAAACTGCTGAAACTTTCAGTCCAAGCATCAAAAATGGTTCCGGAAGCGGGGCTACAGGGTTAATTCAATTTATGCCCTCTACCGCAGAGTCATTAGGAGTGAACACAAAGACTCTTGCGAGAATGAGCGCGCTTGAACAACTTGACTATGTGAAAGCGTACTATTGGCCCTATCGAAATAAAATTAATAGCTTAGAAGATGCTTACATGGCCATTCTCTACCCTGCTGCGATTGGCAAACCGCCGTCTTTCGTTTTGTTCAGACAAGGCTCAATTGCCTATCGACAGAATGCAGGTATCGACCGCCACAACACGGGGAAAATCACGCTTAATGATGTTTCCTACAAAGTGAGGAAAAAATTAGAAAAAGGTTTGCAGCCCAATTTCATGGGCTAAGATTGTGTCATGTTCCTAGTTTTTCGCGCATGAATCCTTCTGTTACTTCACGGGGATTCTGATACACTACGCGCCCATTTCCTCTGTTGAGACTTTTCTATGCCATTTTCTAAGCTTGGTTTAAGCGCATCGATTGCTGATGCAGTAAAAGCGCTAGGTTATGAAAAACCCACTTCTATCCAACAAAAAGCCATTCCAATCGTATTGCGTGGCCGCAATTTAATTGCAGCAGCGCAAACGGGCACAGGTAAAACGGCCAGTTTTGTTCTGCCAATCTTAGAAAAGCTTAGTCGAGGCGAAACGCAACGTAAAAAACGCGCTCGTGCGATTATCCTAACGCCAACACGCGAACTTGCGCTTCAGGTTCATCAAAGTATTGAAGCTTATGGTAAAAACTTACCATTACGCTCAATGGCGATGTTTGGTGGTGTGGATTATGCACCACAAAAACAAGCCTTGATCGAGGGTGTCGATATTGTGGTAAGCACGCCTGGGCGCTTGATTGATCTGTACGGTCAACGCGCGATTCACTTTGATGAAGTGGAAATGCTAGTGCTTGATGAAGCCGACAAAATGTTGGATATGGGATTCATCGATGCGATCGACAAAATCGTCGACTGTATGCCAGAACATGTGCAAAGTTTGCTGTTCTCAGCAACGTTATCTAACCCTGTTCGTGACTTGGCGAAAAATGCGATTATTGATCCTGAAGAGATCACGATTGCAAAGCACAGTGCCTCAAAATCAAATATTAAACAGTGGATCACGACCGTCGATAAAGACATGAAGTCGTCGCTGTTAAGTCACTTGCTTAAAGAAAATGACTGGTCGCAAGTACTGGTATTTATTGAAACTAAACACGGCGCAGCCAAACTGGTAAGCCAACTTGAGAAACGTGGCATTGTGGCAGAAGCATTCCACAGTGGCCGTAATCAGCGTGTTCGCCAGGAATTAATAGAAAAGTTTAAAGCGGGTGAAATCCAGTACTTAGTCGCAACCGGTGTTGCTGCGCGCGGTATTGATATTGATAATCTGCCAGTTGTCATCAACTACGATTTACCTTACCCAGCGGATGAGTATGTACATCGTATTGGTCGTACAGGTCGTGCTGGCGCGAAAGGTGAGGCGATATCACTGGTTTCAAAAGACGACTTTAAGAACCTCTGCATGATTGAAAGTCGTTTAGGGCACTTGCTAGAGCGAGTGGAAATTGAAGGTTTTGCGCCAAGAAAGCCAGTACCAATTTCAATTTTAAATTACGTGCCTAAGAATAAACGTAAACCGCGCGATAAGCGCGAATCAAAATAGCCAGTTTATCCCATGATCTAAAAGCCGCATTCTTGCGGCTTTTTGCGTTTTAAGGCATCCAATTATGTAGCCATCGCGACGGTTTCTATTCGGTAATGAGGAAAAAAGTTAATCAGTGTCATACGCTTAACACGTAAAGTGAATCAAGGTGCGTTAAGCTTTTGTCAATTATCTGTCCGCAGGTTTGCACAAGGTAAGGAATGGGCGCAAACTTTTTTGCTTGCTAATGAATGCATAAGATGGGGCACAAATGAAAACAGGTGATAAGCAATTCGCCGTTATTGGTCTTGGCCGATTTGGTTTGGCAGTGTGTAAAGAGTTACAAGATTCAGGCGCTCAAGTTTTAGCCGTTGACATCAACGAAGACAGAGTTAAAGAAGCCGCCAGTTTTGTTAGTCAGGCGGTTGTGGCTAACTGTACTCACGAAGAGACGGTTGCTGAGCTCAAACTTGATGATTACGACATGGTGATGATTGCCATCGGAGCGGATGTCAATGCCAGTATTCTTGCGACATTGATTGCTAAAGAGGCGGGAGTAAAGTCAGTATGGGTTAAAGCCAACGACCGCTTCCAAGCTCGTGTTCTGCAAAAAATTGGCGCAGACCACATTATCATGCCTGAGCGTGACATGGGGATACGTGTCGCGCGTAAAATGCTCGATAAACGGGTTCTTGAGTTCCACCCATTAGGCAGTGGCTTAGCTATGACGGAGTTTGTGATTGGCTCTCGTTGGATGGGTAAGACACTAAGTGATTTGGCTCTGTGCAAAGTCGATGGCGTGCAAGTGCTAGGGTTTAAACGGGGCCCAGAAATTACCAAGGCACCTGACCTTAATACCACACTAGAAATTGGTGACCTAATTATTGTGGTCGGCCCTCAAGATGCGCTCGCAAATAAATTAAAATCGCTATGACGTATTTTCATCAGAAAGGTGTTTTTTACGCACCAGATGGTAAACAAGAGAAAGCGAAAGGCAACGAACCGCGAATTATATTGCTCAGTTTTCTCGGTGTTTTACTGCCTTCTGCGGTATTGCTAACCTTGCCAGTTTTTTCTGTTACGGGACTGTCGATAACGGATGCTTTGTTTACCGCAACGTCCGCTATTAGTGTGACAGGGCTTGGTGTTGTCGATACTGTGCAACACTTTACGCTTGCGGGTAAAATCTTGCTGATGTTTTTAATGCAAATCGGTGGGTTGGGGCAGATGACTTTGTCGGCGGTCTTACTCTATATGTTCGGCGTGCGTTTGAGTTTGCGTCAACAAGCGCTGGCGAAAGAAGCATTAGGGCAAGATCGGCAAGTCAATCTAAACCGACTAGTAAAGCGGATTGTTGTTTTCGCGCTTGTTGCAGAAACGCTCGGGTTTATTTTTCTCTCTATCCGCTGGGTCCCTGAAATGGGCTGGAAGACTGGTATGTTTTACGCCTTGTTTCATGCAATTTCTGCATTTAACAACGCTGGGTTCGCGCTGTTTTCTGACAGTATGATGAGCTTTGTGAATGATCCGTTGGTTATCTTTACACTGGCGGGGCTATTCATTTTTGGCGGGCTTGGCTTTACTGTTGTGGGTGACATCTGGCTAAACTGGCGCAAAGGTTTCCACTTTTTGCATCTTCACACCAAAATCATGCTGATTGCGACACCGATATTGCTCTTAGTCGGAACGATGATGTTTTGGTTACTTGAGCGAAGCAACCCAAACACAATGGCGTCTTTACCTGCAACAGGGCAATGGTTGGCGGCATTCTTTCAATCTGCGAGTGCTCGAACGGCAGGGTTTAATAGTGTTGACTTGGCGTTGTTTACCCAGCCAGCCTTACTGGCCATGATTGTTCTAATGTTAATTGGAGCGGGTTCCACCTCAACGGGGGGCGGTATTAAAGTTTCCACATTTGCTGTTGCGTTTATGGCTACGTGGACCTTTTTACGCCAAAAGAAACATGTGGTTATGTTTAAGCGAACCATAAATTGGCAAACTGTGACTAAGTCATTGGCAATTATCGTTGTGAGCGGAGCCATCCTGACAAGCGCAATGTTTTTATTGATGCTTACCGAGAAGGCCAGCTTTGATAAGGTTATGTTTGAAACCATTTCCGCATTTGCCACAGTGGGGCTCACCGCCGGTTTGACTGCGGAACTTTCTGAACCTGGTAAATACATTATGATCGTGGTGATGATCATTGGTCGTATTGGGCCGCTCACGCTTGCCTACATGTTGGCACGTCCTGAACCTACCTTGGTCAAATACCCAGAAGACGCCGTTCTTACAGGTTAATATAGCGTTCAACAATGGCCGCGCGACCATTACGAGCATTGATTAATAGCAGTGCTCGTACATTTATAGAATATGTGGAATGTTGCCCAGTTTTACCTACAAATTCGTAGAAGTTCATTTCTTCTTCCTTTTGTTTCGATACTATTCATTCACTCAATTTATATTCTCAGAAGCTACGCTCATAACAGCGTTTTGGAATCCGACGCTTTTGTAGTGTGACACCAAACTACGTCGTGTTATCTGAGCGAATTGATACCAGCCTTCGTCAATAGTCACTCAGTCTTACTCTATGCCCATAGGGTTACTTTGTGTTTGTTGTGCTTGGTATTAATTAACGAATCGAAAAGATGGAGTCGTACTTTGAAATTCAACACACTCGCCATAGCTATGCTAACTGCGCTTCTTGCAGGGAAGAGCATGGCAACTACTCCGCCATCACCGGTTTGGCATACTATTGCGTTGAGCGATGGTAGCTCCAGTGAGGCAATTCTACGTGGAACGGCAGATTTCCACTGGTTTGAAGATAAGCAGGGCAATGCCTTACTTCAGGAAGACGGCGTTTGGTTTTTCGCGCGGATTCAGCGCGAGTCAGACACGCCAATATTGATCTCGACAGGTGTGGTGAAAACGCAGTCGAGTGAGCCACCTGAGTCGGCGAGGTTTCGCCCGGATTTACAAGTTAAACCGCAATTATCTTCTCTAAAAACCATTGAACCGATGGCACGAAAAAACCTACTGCGTTCGGCGCAAGGTTACCAGGCGATGAGCAGTTCAACGGTGAAGCAGCAGCCCCTATTGGTTGTGCAAGTTTCGTTTGATGACCAAGCAATGGTGCATGATTTTGAGCAACGCGTATTTAATACCAATGGTCAAAGCGTTGTGGATTACTTTGATAAAAACTCTCAAGGTAAATTCAAAGTTGTTCCTGCACTTGAGAGTTACGGCACCGCCAATGACGGTGTGATAGATGTGACTGTGGCACAAAGCCACCCTAACTGTCACTCTAGTTCGACTGATAAGACATGCACCGCCAAGTTGAATGCGGTTTTCACCGAGGCTTATCAAAAACTGGATCCATACTTTAATCTTTCGGCCTACGACAGCAATCAAAATGGTACCGTAGAACCGTCAGAACTCTCTGTCATGTTTATTTTTGCGGGGGGCGATCGTTCAACAGGGGTTCTCAACCGTCCTGCTATTTGGCCGCACAAATTCTCTCACGATGATGTCACACTAGATGGTAAAAAGATCACAGACTATTGTGTGTTCGCTGACTATCAAGTTGATCATCAAGCGACCTTGGGCGTGATCGTACACGAGCTTGGCCACTTAATGCTTGGCTTACCGGATTTGTACGCAAGGAACAGTGATGCCTCGATCGGCTCTTGGGGCGTGATGGGTGGCGGTTCATGGGCGCAGAAACCGGGAGATTCATACGCTGGTGACACTCCGGTGAACATGAGTGCATGGAGCAAACACGCTGCTGGTTTTGTTGTACCAACGGTAACTCATGAAAGTCCAGCGCCTATTTCTGTGAACAACGACGATGTCAAGCTGGTGTATCTCGACCCGTACTTGAAAGAGTTTGGTCCACGTATTTACTTGGAAAATCGCACCTTTAGCGGTTACGACCGAGCATTGGCGGCTGAAGGTATCCTAGCGACGTCGGTCAATGTCCAGAACCGCTTTAATGATGTTGGCGCGATGCAGGTTCAAATCATGCAGGCTGATGGTCTGAATGAGTTAGAAAATGATGGTAGGAGTGACGCTGACGATTTATACCCTAATGGTGGCGATGTCATTTCAGATACATCGACCCCGGGTCTGAGAGCGATCACAGGGTTTGATACTGGGGTTCGTATTTCCAACATTGCCAGCAACACCAACGGCGGTAGCTTTTCTCTTGAGCATACAAACGAACCAAATAAATCAGCATGGCTGAACTCTCTTCATCAAGGTTATGTGTACGCGAGTGGGAGTAACACTCTGGCGGTGTCACTGGACTTGAATAGTGATACAGAGCTTGATGGTCTTCAACTTTACGCGCAAAGAGATAGCGCTCAAAGTGACATGACTTATCGAGTTTGGCGATTCCCATTTTCTGGAAACATTGGCTATCGATTAATATTGAATCAAAACAACGCTGAGCTTTTACAGCAAGGTAACTTCCAAAAGTCATCTCGAATTTTATTCCCCCAACCAAGCCAATTGAGTGCGGGTCAGCATTTATTGGTCGTTGAATTGGAAGGCGGTCAATTTGATGCAAACTTTGACTTCGGCCGCTTGCTAAAAACTGAAAAAGCCTCCCTACCTGTAATGTGGACTGGTGATTACAGTGAGATTGGCACGTTTGGTCTAGAAAAAGCCGGGTTCTCTTATATTCCGTTTGCAGCATTATTAAATGTGGATGCGAGCAACTTGGTTGAAGCGAAATCTGATTCGTTACAAACCAATAAAAATACGCCAATCAAACTGAACCTGATGGACAATGATTTCATGGCGGTAGGGTATCAGTTCAATGTGGACATTGTGCAGAAGCCTGAGCACGGCACCATCTCTGGCAACCAGTACCAACCTGAAGCTAACTTCGTTGGTCTGGACACTTTCCAATATCGTTTGTTGTCGGTTGATGGTGCGTACTCATCTTCAATCGTGAATGTGCAGGTGGAAGTGCTTGGCAGCAACGAAGCGCCAGTGGCCGTGATTGATGTTGATAATAAAGACATGACGGTTGGGCAGCGAGTCACGTTGTCTGCGTTAAATAGTACGGATGCTGATGGTGATGTGTTGAGTTATAAATGGGAGCAGTTGGCTGGCACTTCAGTTTCTCTTGGCAATGCAACCAGTGTTAGCACAAGCTTTACGGTGCCTCAAGGTGCAAAAGCGGGTGAGGTTCTGACATTCCGTTTAACCGTGACTGATCCTAGTAATGAAGCGTCCAGTGCTACCGTCGATTTAACCATGAAAAACGCAGCGCCACTTACGCTTGCAGATACGGCGACCGTTGCCGTTGGTGAAAGTATTCTGATTGATGCAGCGAGCAATGATTCGGATGTGAACGGCGATAAACTGGTTGTAGATAGCGTACAGAACGTAACGGGTGTGGGAAGTGCGAGTGTAGAGAATGGCAAAATCCGTTTTCAAGCACCGGATAGCCCTACTGACGGCATCAAGCTGCAATATACGGTTTCAGATGGTCATGGTGCCACTGCTACGGGGGAAGTTATCGTGACGGTTGTTGCTTCTTTGAAGACAACGACATTCAAGAACTCAGAAGGTAGCGGCAGTGTTTCTTATTGGGCTTTGATGTTACTTGCAACATTAGGCTGGCGACGTCGCGTCTAAAACGGTATTGAATTGCGGTATAAGCCACTCACATTGAGTGGCTTATTTTTTATCTGATCTATTTTGGTTTCGTTCTCATTGTCTTATGAGATGTGTTTCTCATTATTTTTAAAGCGATTTTTCTACTCTGCGGTTACCCTAGGGGCCGATTTTTATGAACTAAGGATGTTATATGTCTACCGAGGCCTTTTCTGTTTCGGAAATATGCCGAGAAGCGGCAGTGATGGTCAGAAGGAATCTACTCGCAATTGTTATTGCTTGTATTCCGTTGATTATCGTGCACTCAATTTTTGCTTTTATGTATCCTGAAATGACGGGGCAAGATCAAGCGAACGTTCAAGAAGGCAATGTCGCAGGATTTTATTTCGTCACAATTATTTTGTACCCACTTGTTGCCGCTATGGCGGCTGTGCGTGTGCATCGAATTTATTTAGCCGGCGATTACATGCACTCTGCGTTGGATGTATTTCGTTTGTCAGCTCGAGAATTCCGTTTCATAGGCTGGTGGATACTGTTTGGACTGATGATGATGCTTGTTATTGGTATCCCGATCTTTGTGTTGTCGTTTATCTACATTGCAGAAAGTGGTGAAGCCGACTTTGTTGCTATGGCTATTATCACAACGATTGCAAGCATTCCTGGCTATTGGGTAATGGCGCGATGGTCATTTGTGTTGCCAGCGACTGCAATGGATCATCAGCCGCGCAGTTTGCGTCGTTCGTGGAACCAGAGCAGACCATACAACAAACAAGTATTCATTTTGATGGGACTAATTCCATTGGGTGCGGGCTTGCTCAGTCAGCTGATCTTTAGCCACTTTACGAATCTCTTTATGTTGAGCCTCGTCGGTGTGGCCTATGGTATTTTTGGCGCGTACCAGCTGGCATTGTTATCGTTGAGCTATAAAACGGTAGTGGATATCGAACGCGCTCGTTTTGATACGCCATCACAGCCACCAAAAACGGGTGAAGAATTTTCCGCTTAACCCTTTGATCGTTTTTACATGATACCTCCGTTTAGGAGATGGTCTGCGGCAGGTTGATACCTTCCTGCCGCCTTCGCGTTATTCACGCAAAATACCCATGTCCATTTCATGGCTGAATGACAGGGACATTCACACGTATACTCACAACAGTACTTCTTTTTATTAAGGAACCCTACATGTCCATTTGGCAACGGGTCAATTTCACCCATCGCTTTAGTCAATTACCGTCAGCGTTCTATACGTTGGTCGAGCCACAACCCTTGGACAACACTCGCTGGGTCGCTTGGAATGGTGAGTTTGCACAGCAGTTTGGTTTACCAGCAGAGCAAAACGATGAGTTATTGGCGGTTTTTTCTGGGCTAAGTGAATTCGAACAATTTCGTCCTCTTGCGATGAAATATGCAGGCCATCAGTTTGGCGTTTACAACCCAGATTTGGGCGATGGACGTGGATTACTGTTGGCAGAAATTGAGCATCAGGATGGTACTTGGTTTGATCTTCACCTCAAAGGTGCAGGGCTAACGCCTTACTCGCGAATGGGGGATGGGCGAGCGGTATTACGCTCGACTATCCGTGAGTACCTGTGCAGTGAAGCCATGGCGGGCCTTGGGGTTCCCACGACACGTGCTCTCGGTATGATGGTCAGTGATACACCTGTTTATCGAGAAAAAACGGAATCGGGCGCTTTGTTACTTCGAATGGCTGAAACCCATGTTCGATTCGGTCACTTTGAGCATTTCTTTTACACCAACCAGTTAGCAGAGCAGAAGCTGTTGGCGGATAAGGTGATTGAGTGGCACTTTGCTGATTGTGCATCGGCGGAGAAACCATATGCCGCGATGTTTGACGCCATCGTGACTAAAACAGCCGAGATGATCGCATATTGGCAAGCTTTTGGTTTTGCGCATGGCGTGATGAATACCGATAACATGTCAATTCTTGGGCAAACTTTTGATTATGGTCCGTTTGGCTTTCTTGATGATTATGAGCCGGGATACATTTGTAATCATTCAGACTACCAGGGTCGTTACGCATTTGATCAACAGCCTAGAATTGCGCTTTGGAACCTGTCAGCACTGGCGCATGCGTTATCGCCACTCGTTGAACGAGAAGATTTAGAATCGTCGTTGAGTCAATTTGAAGTTCATTTAAGCCAGCAGTTCAGCCGCCTCATGCGTGAGAAGTTGGGCTTAAAAACTAAGATAGCGGAAGACGGGCGTTTGTTTGAAGCTATGTTTGAGCTTCTTCACCAGAACAAAACGGACTACACTCGCTTCTTCAGAACACTCTCAAACCTTGATAATGCGCCTTCCCAAGCCGTAATCGATTTATTTCTCGACCGAGAAGCTGCGCGAGCTTGGCTTGATCTGTACTTAGCTCGGTGTGAGCTAGAGGTTGATGAACTAGGGGGCCTGATTTCAACCGAACAGCGTTGCAAACAGATGCGTCAAGCCAATCCCAAATACATCTTGCGTAACTACTTGGCTCAGTTGGCGATTGATAAAGCGGAAGAAGGGGACTTTAGCGAATTACACCGATTGGCCGAACTGTTAAAACGCCCATTTGATGAGCAACCCGAGTTTGATGATTATGCGAAATTGCCGCCGGAATGGGGGAAGAAAATGGAGATAAGCTGTTCTTCATAAATGGGTCATTTCCCACCCATTTATATCTTTTTCTTGGGTGGAATTCACTCGTTACACTTCGGATTCATGTTAACGGGCTTTGTTAATTTATTGAAATATATATAAATTTTAACATGGTCCATTAATTGCTCTTTGTTGAACATCCGTACCCATCGCCTAACACCTAGTTACTCATGGACGGGATGGGATGTGATTCAACAAGGAGAATAATAATGTTTAAGCCTCTAACTCTACTATCTGTCTCTGCACTTGCTGTTACCAGTTTTAATGCTGCCGCAAATTGTGACCCGGGTGAAACGGTCATCAAGTTTAGCCATGTAACGAATGCGGACAAACACCCTAAAGGCATCGCGGCTTCGTTACTTGAAAAGCGCGTCAACGAAGAGATGAACGGTAAAGTCTGTATGCAGGTGTTTCCTAACTCAACTCTTTATGATGATGACAAAGTGTTGGAAGCGCTACTGAATGGTGATGTTCAACTCGCTGCTCCTTCTCTTTCTAAGTTTGAGAAATTCACCAAGAAGTACCGCCTTTTCGATCTCCCTTTCTTGTTCGATGATGTCGACGCGGTTGACCGTTTCCAAAACTCGGAAGCGGGTGAAAAGCTGAAAAACTCAATGAAACGTCGTGGCCTACAAGGCATTGCGTTTTGGCATAACGGCATGAAGCAAATGTCAGCCAACAAGCCGCTCATTTCTCCAACTGATGCTGAAGGACTTAAGTTCCGTGTTCAAGCGTCTGATGTACTCGTTGCTCAGTTTGAGCAGCTAGGTGCTAACCCACAAAAAATGTCGTTCAAAGAAGTTTACGGCGGCTTGCAAACTAAGGTTATTGATGGTCAAGAAAATACTTGGTCAAACATTTACGGCAAAAAATTCTTCGAAGTTCAAGATGGCATTACGGAAACGAACCACGGAATTCTGGATTACTTAGTTGTGACGTCAAACGACTTCTGGAAAAACCTACCAGATGATCAGCGCGAGCAGTTAAATACCATTATTCAAGAGGTAACTGCGCAGCGTAATGCTGAGTCAACCAAAGTAAACCTTGCGAATAAGAACAATATCATCGAAGCCGGTGGTGTGGTTCGTACTCTAACGCCAGAACAGCGCCAAGAGTGGGTCACTGCACTTCAACCAGTATGGAAGAAGTTCGAAAAAGACATTGGTTCTGACCTAATCGAAGCCGCTTTGGCGTCTAACCAAAAATAATAACACCTAGCACATTTAGCCCTCTCAAACTGAGGGAGCTCTTTCCCCCTACAGACGACGTGATGTAATTATGGAACAGACTTTTTTTGCCAAGGCTGGACGAATCACTGATGCCATTGAAGAGACTTTGATTGCTTTCTTCTTGGGTGCCATGACCTTGCTGACCTTTGCCAATGTCATCTTTCGTTATGTCTTTAACGACAATATTCTTTGGGCGCTTGAGCTCACCGTTTTCATGTTCGCATGGATGGTGTTGGTTGGCGCATCTTATGGTGTGAAAAAACACTTTCATATTGGTGTCGATGTCATTATTAACATCGTTCCGGAAGGTAAACGAAAAGCCCTGGCGCTTTTTGCAGCAATGTGTTGCTTAGCCTTCTCTATTTTGCTGTTAATTGGCGCTTGGAACTACTGGTATCCGTTCGCTACTGACCGAGCGTGGTATGAAACGGACGATATTCCGATGCCTGAAATGCTCCAGTTCATGGCCGACTGGTTAAATGAGGGAGAGCGTTATGAAAAGCTGCCACGTTTTATTCCTTATTTCGCTTTGCCACTTGGAATGGCGCTACTAACGTTTAGATTTGTTCAAGTCACGTGGCAAATCGCTACTGGTAAGCTCGATCGCTTGATTGCAGGACATGAAGCGGAGGAAGAGCTCGAATCTCTTAAAGCTGAGATGAGTGACGCTGAAGACGTAATGGCTCCAAAGGCCTCGCAAGACGCTAAAAACAAGGAGCAATAAGCCATGGATATCTTATTTCTATTTTTGATGGTAATTGGCTTTATGCTGGTTGGCGTGCCAATTGCTATTTCGCTGGGCCTTTCCAGTGTTCTTTTCCTTTTAATGCATTCGGATGCCTCTTTAGCGTCAGTTGCTCAAACGCTGTTTAATGCATTCGCGGGCCACTACACGCTATTGGCTATTCCATTCTTTATATTGGCTTCAAGCTTTATGTCGACGGGTGGCGTAGCAAAGCGGATCATTCGTTTCGCCATTGCCATTGTAGGCTGGTTCCGCGGCGGTTTGGCGATGGCTTCGGTTGTAGCGTGTATGATGTTTGCCGCGTTGTCAGGTTCCTCACCTGCAACGGTTGTTGCCATAGGTAGTATTGTTATCGCAGGTATGATCAAAAACGGTTACTCAAAAGAGTTTGCCTCTGGGGTAATTTGTAACGCAGGTACGCTAGGGATTTTGATCCCACCCTCGATTGTGATGGTGGTGTATGCAGCCGCAACGGATGTGTCAGTTGGACGTATGTTCCTTGGTGGTGTGATTCCCGGTTTGCTGGCGGGTGTCATGTTGATGATCGCGATTTACATTGCCGCGAGAATCAAGAACCTTCCAAAGCAACCTTTTGTCGGTTGGAAAGAAACTTTTGATGCCGCCAAGGATGCAAGCTGGGGCTTGTTGTTGGTCGTCATCATTCTTGGTGGTATCTATGGCGGTATCTTTACGCCGACAGAAGCCGCTGCGGTTGCTGCTGTGTACTCATTCTTTATTGCTAACTTTGTATACAAAGACATGGGGCCATTTGCAGACAAGAAAAACACTAAACCTGCGCTCGTTAAAATCTTCCAAACCTTTGTTCATAAAGACACCAAACACACCCTGTATGAAGCGGGCAAACTCACCATCATGCTGCTGTTCATCATTGCTAATGCCTTAATTTTGAAGCATGTTTTAACGGAAGAACGCATCCCGCAAATGATCACCGAGTCGATGCTCTCGGCTGGTCTCGGACCCATCACTTTCTTGATTGTGGTGAACGTCTTGTTGTTGATTGGTGGTCAGTTCATGGAGCCATCAGGCTTGTTGATCATTGTTGCGCCGCTCGTGTTCCCAATTGCGATTGCATTAGGCATAGACCCAATTCATTTGGGCATAATGATGGTGGTGAATATGGAGATAGGAATGATAACGCCGCCCGTGGGTCTTAACTTATTTGTGACCGCTGGTGTTGCCAAAATGTCGATGATGAACGTAGTGAAGGCAGCATTACCCTGGGTTGGAGTGATGTTCTTATTCCTAATTATCGTCACATATGTACCATGGGTATCGACTTGGTTGCCTACTACCTTGATGGGGCCGGAGATCATTACCAAGTAATGGAAGCCAGAAAGTAGAAAGAGGTGTGAGAATTCACACCTCTTCGTCTATTGACTTGTAACAAGTTTTGCGCGGGTCTGAATTAATTCGACGTTCATAGTGTCGCCACCTCTTTTTATTTTTACGACGCTCTTCACCGAATCTTCTCTCTTCTTGATAGCAACCGTCTACGAGCACGGTATCTGTAACAATCGGTATTCTCACTTTTTCGTTCATATCTATAACAACCATGATAAACCCGTTGTTAAAAATTATGATTCAAGTTGAATATAATGCCAGCTATTTGAACGTGTTTTATTTGTAAAGGTCTTTATTTATTTGGTAGCGCTGCATCTTGTCGTAAAGGGTTTTTCTTGGCACATTCAATTGGCACATTGTCTGTTTAATACTACCGTTGTTTTCTAATAAAGCGCCTTCAATGGCTGCTCTCTCAAACTCCGCCACTTGCTCTGCAAGGCTTGAGGAAGACTTAGCGACTGGGTTCGATTCTCCCAACTGAATTAACTTACCCAATAGCACAAAACGCTCTGCAGCATTTCTGAGTTCTCGAACATTGCCAGGCCAGTCATGGCTCATCAGTTGCGCTAGATCTTGGGGTGACAAGCTAGGTGAGCTTTTGCCATAACGTGAAGCTGCTACCAACAGAAAGTGGTGAAAGAGGGCGGGAATGTCTTCTTTTCGTTCGCGTAGTGGCGGGAGATCCAGGGTCACGACATTGAGCCGATAATAGAGATCCTGACGGAAAGTACCTTCTTCAGCTGCGTGTTTTAAATCGACCTTTGTTGCGGCAATCACTCGAATATCTAAAGGCAATAATTCATTGGAACCGACACGCTCAATCACGCGCTCTTGTAATACCCTCAATAAACGAATTTGGGCTTGGATAGGCATCGACTCGATCTCATCCAAGAAAAGTGTGCCGCCTTGTGCAAACTCAAATTTACCGATACGACGGCTTTCGGCGCCAGTGAATGCGCCTTTTTCATGGCCGTAGAGTTCACTCTCAATTAAGTTCTCTGGAACCGCTCCACAATTTACGGCGACAAAGTTTTGGTTCCGGCGAGAGCTTTGCTCATGTAAAGAACGAGCGATTAACTCTTTCCCTGTACCGGTTTCACCAAACAATAAAATATCGGCGTCGGTATCGGCGATTTGGGTGATGGTCTCTCGTAATATTTGGATGCTAGAGGTTTCACCAATAACTCGTGGACCAAGGGTTTTACTGGCTTTAAGTGACAGGCGCAGTTTTTCATTTTCATTGGTTAGTTTGCGCTTCTCAATCGCCCGCTTAACCGTTTCAACCAAATGTTCTGGCGCAAAAGGTTTCTCAATAAAGTCGTAAGCGCCTTGATGAAGGGCTTGCACAGCCATGGAAATATCACCGTGTCCCGTGATCATGATGACGGGTAAGTTTGCATCGCGTTGAGTCAAAGTTGTCAGCATATCCATACCAGAAATGCCCGGCAAACAGATATCAGTGACCACGACGCCAGCTTCTTCTCCTTGCTGCATCGCTATTAAAGCCGATTCTGCATCCACAAAAAACTTGGCGTCGATATCCGCCAGTTCAAAGGTCTGTTCTATAGCGATTCTGAGATCGGCCTCATCATCAATAAAAAACACCTGACACATGATCTTATCCTTTTGATGGTTCAGTGTTGTAAGAAGTGATAGGTAAACACAATGAGAATCGAGCGCCGCCTTGTTCTCGATTATGGGCACATAATTTTCCATTCATACTGGCTAAGATTTGTTGCGAGATAGAGAGACCCAAACCTAAACCGTTCAGTTTAGTGGTTAGAAACGGTTCACATAAATCAGAAAGTGAGAAAGAGCCAAGCCCTGGGCCATTATCATCAACATGAATCCAAACCAAATCAGTGTGCTCATCGTGTTCTACAGATAATTCTACCTGTTTGTCTTGTTGCTCTTTGAGTGCTTCTATCGCATTAGTCAGTAAATTGACCAACACTTGCTCCAGTTGAATAATATTGATCTGCACTTCAACATCATGCTCTGGCAAATTTGTTTCTAACGTGACGCGCCCTGATTTAAATGCGGGCTTCATCAGTTCTTTTACAGAGGCAATAACAGGGAACAGTCGAGATTGAGCCAACTCGTCACCACTGGTTTTTTTGGCGAAAGAGCGAAGTTGCTGACTGATATTTGCCATACGGTCAGTGAGAGCAGAAATGCGAGTGAGATTATCTTCCACTCGCTCATATTTTTCTTTTTTTAGAAACAGCTTGCCGTTCTCCGCAAAGCTACGAATTGCCGCAAGTGGATTATTCAGTTCATGGCTGATACTGGCTGACATTTGTCCTAACACCGCGAGTTTCGCTGCTTGCACCAATTCATCTTGAGTAACGCGTAAAGTTTGCTCGGTATCGATACGCTGTGCGATCTCAGCTTGCAACTCGGCAGTCCGTGCCATGACTTGATATTCCAACTTTTGATTGGCTTCTTGTTGAATTCGTTCAATTTGCAAGTGACGCTGTTGACGGTGATAGATAAGCTGACCAATTAAAAACAAAACCATGAATGCTAGAGTGAGTACAAAGATGTAACCCATGGTGAACCAAACGATCGACTGTTTAGGAGACAGCACACGAATTGTCAGTTTGAGTTCGGGAAGGGGCAGCGAAGAGACCACCAAGGTTCCTTTATTGTATGGGTAACCCTGTTTAAGCTCAGAATGCACCTCGTCCAAACTACCTACTAATCCAAGCGTTTCAATTGGCGCATCAAGATATTGTTGGCTTGCCCAAACTTGCTTTTTCTCTTTTTTTGTCAGTGGTTGTAAGCTTTTGAGTAGCCATTCACTTCGGCTACTCATGAAAACAATTCCGTATGGGTCGCTGGCGACAAAAACACTGTTAGGTTGCTGCCAGTTGTCCTCTATCTTACTTAGGTCCATCTTCACCACGACGACACCAAGTACACCGCCAGCGTATACGATGGGATAAGAATAGTAGTAGCCACGTTTACCAGATGTTGAGCCCAGTGCGTAGTATTGGCTTCGTTTACCTACAATGGCTTGTTTGAAATAAGGTCGAAATGCAAAATTTCGACCGATAAAGGAGCGCTCTTTACGCCAGTTGCTGGCCGCGATCGTTGTACCCCATTGATCGATTAAGTACGTATCCGCTGCTTCAATCACGGCATTAACGGATTCTAAATACCGATTAGTGATTTCCAGTTGCGCACTGTTGTTGGGGTGCAGAAGCGCTTGATAAAGAGGATCATCTTTAGCGAGAAGATTTGGGATATGGGCGTACTTATCGAGTTTATTTTTTATATGGCCAGAAAACTGCTCCAGCTGTGATTGGTGTTTATCAAGTAGAGATTGATAACTGGTCTGCCAAACCCAATGGCCACCGATAATTGCGGACAGGAAATAGAAAGCAAAAAATGTCAGCAGAATCCGTTTTTTTTTGCGACATCCTTACACTCCTTACAACTTCCTTTGGTCACGTAAGAAAATGTTAATAGTTTGTAGGAAGGATTAGGGATTTAGTTTTCAACTCTGTGGAGTAAAACAAGAGCAAGATCTCTTTTTAGGCTTTTCGATAAAAAAACCGGTCGATTCTCTTGAAAAAGTCGCTATTGTCCCCATTCTAGATATGCTGGCGATGCTTAGACGGTGTCTGAATCGCATTTTTGAAGAAAAAATGGGTCAGCATTCGAGAATTTAGCGCAGACAATGTCCACATAGTGGCTATTGGCTCGACAGGGTTGCGACAGATCGCTAGAATGTCGCGTCTAAAAATTCTGTCCTGAGGCTAATAGGAGATACCTTTGGTTATTTTATCGAAGATATCACTGATTAGTCCGGTACTGACAACCAGTATCGATACTCGATTTTAAATTAGGTGTTCGGACAGAACACTACACAAGGATGAAGCGTAAGCTCCTCTGAGTTTCGCTCATACGCTCGGAAAACCGAGCCACTTTAGAGGTTTATATATAATGCAAGTTACTGTTGAAACGCTAGAGGGCCTAGAGCGCCGTCTAAACATTACTGTTCCAGCTGCAAACATCGAAGACGCTGTAACAGCTGAACTACGCAACATCGCTAAAAACCGTCGTTTCGATGGTTTCCGTAAGGGTAAAGTGCCTCTAAAAATGGTTGCTAAGATGTACGGCAAAGCAGTACGTCAAGACGTTCTTGGTGAAGTAATGCAACGCCACTTCATCGAAGCTATCGTTAAAGAGAAAATCAACCCAGCTGGCGCTCCAACTTTCGCTCCTGTAGAGAACAAAGAAGGTTCAGACCTAGTTTTCACTGCAACTTTTGAAGTTTACCCAGAAGTTGAGCTTAAAGGCCTAGAGAGCATCACTGTTGAAAAACCACTAACAGAAGTTAAAGATGCAGACGTAGAAGAGATGATCGATACTCTACGTAAGCAACAAGCAACTTGGGTTGAAGTTGAAGAAGCAGCAGAAGATGGCAAACGCGTAAGCATCGACTTCGTTGGTTCTATCGACGGTGAAGAGTTCGAAGGCGGTAAAGCTGAGAACTTCCCTCTAGAAATGGGTGCTGGTCGCATGATCCCTGGTTTCGAAGACGGTATCGCAGGTAAAACTGCTGGTATGGAATTCGACATCGACGTGACTTTCCCAGAAGATTACCACGCTGAAAACCTAAAAGGTAAAGCAGCTAAGTTCGCAATCAAAGTGAACAAAGTTGAAGCTCGTGAACTTCCAGAACTAAACGACGAGTTCGTTGCTAAGTTCGGTGTTGTTGAAGGTGGTGTTGAAGCACTTAAAGCTGAAGTTCGTAAGAACATGGAACGCGAACTTAAGCAAGCTGTTAAGAACCGCATCAAAGAGCAAGCGATTGACGGTCTAGTTGAGCAAAACGACATCAACGTACCATCAGCGCTTATCGAGCAAGAAATCCAAGTTCTACGTCAACAAGCTGCACAACGCTTCGGTGGTAACCCAGAAGCTGCTGCTCAGCTTCCACGTGAACTGTTCGAAGAACAAGCTAAACGTCGCGTAGTTGTTGGTCTTCTACTAGGTGAAGTAATCAAATCTGAAGAGCTAAAAGCGGACGACGAGAAAGTTAAAGCTCTAATCGAAGAAATGGCTACTGCATACGAAGATCCATCAGAAGTTATTGCTTACTACGAGCAAAACGAAGAAATGATGAACAACATGCGCAACGTAGCTCTAGAAGAGCAAGCAATCGACGCGATCATCGCTAAAGCACAGGTTTCTGAGAAAGAAGTAGGCTTCAACGAGCTACTTAACCAACAACAACCTGCTGCTTAATAAGCAATATCTTGCGTAGAAGGTTGACTTAACGTTAACTATTCTGCTAACAATGGTCCGTATGATAGTCATCATCCGGGCCATTTATTTTAGGGACATAAGAATATGAGCTACCAAGAAAAAAATGCAATGTCGCCAATTATGGACGCGCTAGTACCAATGGTGGTTGAACAAACTTCCCGAGGCGAACGCTCTTACGACATCTACTCACGTCTGCTGAAAGAGCGCGTGATTTTTTTAACGGGTCAAGTGGAAGACCACATGGCAAACCTTGTCGTGGCTCAGCTACTTTTCCTAGAATCTGAAAATCCAGATAAAGATATTTTCCTATACATCAACTCGCCAGGCGGCAGCGTAACAGCTGGTATGTCTATTTACGATACCATGCAGTTCATTAAGCCAAATGTCAGCACTGTGTGTATGGGTCAAGCATGTTCAATGGGTGCCTTCCTGCTTGCAGGTGGTGCGCCAGGTAAGCGTTACGTACTGCCTAACTCTCGTGTAATGATCCACCAACCATTGGGTGGTTTCCAGGGTCAAGCTTCTGATATCCAAATCCATGCTCAGGAAATCCTGACGATTAAACAGAAGCTAAACAAGTTGTTAGCAGAACATACAGGCCAACCTCTTGAAGTCATTGAGCGCGATACTGATCGTGATAACTTCATGTCATCAGAGCAGGCTGTGGAATACGGTATCGTGGATGCAGTGTTAAGCCATCGTGGCGAGTAATTAGCCAGCGCATTTTGGCAAAAATTGATATACACTCATTCATGAAGAGTAAAGGCTAAGAGGTTAGCGAATGACAGATAAAAGCAAAGAAAGTGGCAGCGGTAAATTGCTGTACTGTTCTTTCTGCGGCAAAAGTCAGCACGAAGTTCGCAAGCTAATCGCAGGTCCGTCAGTGTACATTTGCGACGAGTGTGTCGACTTATGTAACGATATTATTCGCGAAGAAATCAAGGATGTTCTCCCTAAGAAAGAATCTGAAGCGTTACCAACGCCAAAACAGATCCGTGAACACCTTGATGACTATGTGATCGGGCAAGATTACGCGAAAAAAGTGCTCGCAGTTGCGGTATATAACCACTACAAGCGTTTACGCAATGGTGATACAACGAGCGAAGGTGTGGAGCTTGGTAAGAGTAACATCCTTCTAATTGGTCCTACAGGTAGCGGTAAAACACTACTTGCGGAGACATTAGCTCGATTCTTGGATGTGCCATTTACAATGGCAGACGCGACGACACTAACCGAAGCCGGTTACGTAGGTGAAGACGTTGAAAACATCATCCAAAAGCTTCTGCAAAAATGTGATTACGATGTAGCTAAAGCGGAACGCGGCATCGTTTACATTGATGAAATTGATAAGATTTCACGCAAAGCTGAAAACCCATCTATTACGCGTGACGTATCTGGTGAAGGTGTTCAGCAGGCGCTACTAAAACTTATCGAAGGTACGGTTGCATCGGTTCCACCTCAAGGTGGTCGTAAGCATCCTCAGCAAGAATTCCTACAAGTGGACACATCTAAGATCCTGTTCATCTGTGGTGGTGCTTTTGCTGGCTTAGACAAAGTGATTGAGCAGCGTGTTGCAACAGGTACAGGTATTGGCTTTGGTGCTGAAGTTCGTTCGAAGAATGAATCGAAGACAGTAGGTGAGCTATTTACTCAAGTTGAACCTGAAGACTTAGTGAAGTACGGCCTCATTCCAGAATTCATTGGTCGTCTACCTGTAACAACAACACTGACTGAGCTTGATGAAGAAGCATTGATTCAGATCCTATGTGAACCGAAGAACGCACTGACCAAGCAATATGCAGCATTGTTTGAGCTGGAAAACGCTGAACTTGAATTCCGTGAAGATGCGCTGCGCGCTATCGCGAAAAAAGCAATGGAGCGTAAAACAGGTGCTCGTGGCTTACGCTCGATTCTTGAAGGCGTGCTACTTGAAACCATGTACGAATTACCATCTGCAACAGACGTTAGTAAAGTCGTGATTGATGAGTCCGTCATTAATGGCGAGTCAGAGCCACTGCTTATTTACAGTAACGCAGACAATCAGGCAGCTGGAGCAGAGTAAATTCAGCCATAATGAAAAAGGAGGTAAGTAATTACCTCCTTTTTTTATTTCTCTTATTGAATCCAAACAATTAGCCCCCATATACTGCCTTAAGTAATACGTTAAACGTGAAAGCGGAAGAGAGAATTATATGAACTTGGAACGTTCCGAGCGTATCGAGATCCCGGTACTACCTCTACGTGACGTAGTGGTCTACCCACACATGGTTATTCCATTGTTTGTTGGTCGTGAGAAATCGATTAGCTGTCTAGAAACGGCGATGGAAACCAACAAACAAGTTCTTCTTGTGGCACAAAAGCAAGCGGATACTGACGAGCCTACGGTTGACGACCTATTTGACGTAGGTACGGTAGCCACCATTCTCCAGCTCTTGAAGCTTCCGGATGGCACAGTAAAAGTATTGGTCGAAGGCCAGCAGCGAGCAAAAATCAATCACTTTAAAGAGAGTGACTTCTTCTTAGCTGAAGCTGAATTTGTTGTTACGCCAGAATTGGATGAGCGTGAGCAAGAAGTGATTGTTCGCAGCGCGATTAATCAGTTTGAAGGGTTCATTAAGCTAAACAAGAAGATTCCACCAGAAGTGCTAACGTCACTTAATGGTATCGACGAAGCTGCACGCTTAGCGGATACCATCGCGGCTCATATGCCGTTGAAGTTGGTGGATAAGCAGCAAGTACTTGAAATTGTTGACGTTACTGAGCGTCTGGAATTCCTGATGGGCCAGATGGAATCAGAGATCGACTTGCTGCAAGTTGAAAAACGAATTCGTGGTCGCGTTAAAAAGCAAATGGAAAAATCTCAGCGTGAGTACTATCTGAATGAGCAAATGAAAGCGATTCAGAAAGAACTTGGTGAGATGGAAGACGCACCAGACGAGTTCGAAACGCTACAGAAGAAGATTGACGAATCAAAAATGCCTCAAGAGGCACGTGAAAAGACAGAGCAAGAGCTGCAAAAGCTTAAGATGATGTCTCCAATGTCTGCTGAAGCAACAGTGGTTCGTAGCTACATCGATTGGATGGTCAGCGTTCCTTGGGCTAAGCGCTCAAAAGTTAAGAAAAACTTAGCGAAAGCAGAAGAGGTTCTTAATGAAGATCACTACGGTCTAGAACGCGTCAAAGAACGTATCCTTGAATACCTGGCGGTTCAAAACCGTATCAACAAGCTAAAAGGTCCTATCCTTTGTCTTGTTGGTCCTCCTGGTGTAGGTAAAACGTCTCTTGGTCGTTCAATTGCTTCAGCTACTGGCCGTAAGTATGTTCGTATGGCGTTGGGTGGTGTGCGTGATGAAGCGGAAATTCGTGGTCATCGTCGTACTTATATCGGCTCATTACCAGGCAAATTGATCCAGAAAATGTCGAAGGTTGGTGTGAAAAACCCGCTGTTCTTATTGGACGAAATCGACAAAATGTCTTCAGATATGCGTGGTGATCCGGCATCGGCTCTACTAGAAGTCCTTGATCCTGAACAGAATAACTCGTTCAACGATCACTACTTAGAAGTGGATTACGATCTCTCTGACGTTATGTTTGTTGCGACATCGAACTCGATGAACATCCCGGGTCCATTGTTAGACCGTATGGAAGTTATTCGTTTATCTGGTTACACCGAAGACGAGAAGCTGAACATTGCAAAACGTCACCTTGTTGATAAACAAGTGAAGCGTAATGGCTTGAAAGCGGATGAGATCGTCATTGAAGATTCTGCGATTATTGGCATCATTCGTTACTACACGCGTGAAGCGGGTGTCCGTAACTTAGAGCGTGAGATTTCTAAGATCTGCCGTAAAGCGGTGAAGAACATCTTGCTGGATAAGGACATCAAGTCAGTAACGGTAACGATGGACAACCTAAAAGAGTACTTAGGTGTTCAACGTTTCGATTACGGTAAAGCGGATGAAAGTAACCGAATTGGTCAAGTAACTGGTCTAGCTTGGACCGAAGTGGGTGGCGATCTATTAACGATTGAAACTCAATCAATGCCAGGTAAAGGTAAGCTAACACAAACGGGTTCTCTTGGTGATGTGATGCAAGAGTCTATCCAAGCAGCAATGACAGTGGTTCGCTCTCGTGCAGAAAAGCTAGGTATCAATACTGACTTCTACGAGAAGAAAGATATTCACGTACACGTCCCGGAAGGCGCGACACCAAAAGATGGCCCAAGTGCGGGTACAGCAATGTGTACAGCATTGGTTTCTTCTCTGACAGGCAACCCTGTGAAAGCAGAAGTAGCGATGACCGGTGAAATCACACTGCGTGGTGAGGTTCTACCTATCGGCGGCCTAAAAGAGAAGTTACTTGCGGCACACCGTGGTGGCATTAAGACAGTGCTAATTCCAAAAGATAACGAGCGTGATCTGGAAGAGATTCCTGATAATGTTATCGCTGATCTGAAAGTTATCCCTGTACAGTGGATTGATGAAGTACTGAAAGTCGCACTAGAGCGAGACCCGACGGGCGTTGAGTTTGAGTCTCAAAAATAGTGATGTGTAGCAAAAATAAGTAAAAGTTTACGCTGATAAGCCCAAAAAGGCTTGTCAGCGTTTTTTTTGGGCGCTAAGTTAGTTTCGATAGCTGCCAGCCCTTGATGAATAAGGGGTGGAGCATATTTTCTTAACAATGGAACGAAAGTCATCACAAAAATAATCACAGATGACACAAAGGGGAAATTACAGTGAATAAAACTCAGTTAGTAGAACAAATCGCAGAAAATGCAGATATTTCTAAAGCGTCAGCGGGTCGTGCTCTAGATGCATTCATCGAAGCAGTAAGCGGAACTCTTCAATCTGGTGATCAAGTCGCTCTAGTTGGCTTTGGTACATTCAGCGTTCGTACTCGTGCTGCACGTACTGGTCGTAACCCAAAAACTGGTGAAGAAATCCAAATCGCAGAAGCAAAAGTACCAGCTTTCAAAGCTGGTAAAGCACTGAAAGACGCTTGTAACTAATCACGGCGTTATTTCTGTAACCGGCCATTTGCTTAACTTTTGCTCAAACAATAAGTTTCGAACAAAAATTTACAAACTTCGAGCCGAACTTTCTTAAATTATGCGCATCATACTGATGCGCATTTCTTTTTCTGATATTATTGCGCCATTATTTCTATTAGATAGAAGCAGTAGGCTTCAATTGTGGAGAGCAGTTAAATTATGATGGATCGACTACGCGAAGGCGTGAATAGCATCGCGGTCAAAATTATCCTTGGACTTATCATCCTGTCTTTCGTATTTGCAGGTGTAGGTAGCTACATCGTTGGTGGTAGCAACAACTCTGCAGCGAAAGTCGGTAACACTGAGATTCCTCGTGGTGAGTTCGAGATGGCATACCAAAATGAGCGTAACCGTATGCAAGCTCAGTTGGGTGACTACTTCTCTCAAATGCTGGCTGACCCTGCATATGTTGAATCTTTCCGCAAATCCGTTTTAGATCGAATGATCAATGACGTGTTGCTTGACCAACAAGCTGAAGCTTTGGGTCTGCGAATCAGCGACACTCAAGTGCGTAGCATGATTCTAGACATGCCTCAGTTCCAATCTAATGGTCAGTTTGATCAAGAGATCTATCAAGCTTCTTTGCGTCGTGCAGGCTTTTCGCCAGACTCTTTTGCTGAGTACATGCGTCGTGAATTGGTTCGTGAGCAACTGCTGAATGCGCTACAAAACAGTGAATTTATTCTGCCGGGTGAAGTACAAGCAGAAGGCAAGCTGTTCACTCAAACTCGTGATATTCGCACGATTCAGATCGACTTAGCGGAGTTTGCGAAAAATATTGAATTGACCGACGAAGAAATTCAAGAGTACTACAAAGCAAACCCAGACAACTTTACACGCCCAGAGCAGGTTAAAGTCTCTTACATCGAACTGTCAGCTGAAGCGCTAAAGGAACAAGTTAATGTTTCTGATGCTGAGGTGAAAAAGTACTACGACGAGCACTTAAACAAATACTCTTCAGAAGAGCAACGCCGTGTCGCTCACATTCTTGTAGAAGGGGACGATGAAGCAAAAGCGCAAGCTATCCTAGATGAGCTAAACGCGGGTGCAGATTTTGCGACGCTTGCTCAAGAGAAATCTGACGATTTTGGCAGCGCTGAAAACGGTGGTGACCTAGGTTGGATTGAGCGTGATGTGATGGACCCTGCTTTTGAAGAAGCGGCATTCGCACTGAAGAATCCTGGCGATACGTCGGGTCTAGTAAAGTCGGACTTTGGCTATCACATTATCAAGCTTGAAGAGCTAAAAGATTCTGTGGCGAAGCCATTTGAAGAAGTAGCTGCTGAAATCAAACAAGAGATGGTCGACCAACAAGCGATCGATCAATTCTACGAGTTGCAAAATGAGCTTGAGCGCGTAGCGTTTGAATACCCAGACTCATTGTATGATGCTTCTCAAGCGGTTAACCAAGAAGTGAAGACAACGGACTTTATTTCTCAGGTTGATGCACCTGAAGTGCTTCGTAGCCCTGCGGTAATGCAAGCTATCCTAAGCCCTGAAGTTAAAGAAGATGGCCTAAACTCTGAAGCTATCGAAGTTGCGCCTGAGCATATTATCGTTGTTCGTGTTGAAGATGCGCGTGACGAGACAGTTCTTCCACTAGAAGAAGTGAAAGATCAGGTTGTTGCAGAGCTATCTCGTGTTAAAGGTGAGCAAGAAGCGATGGAACTTGGAACACAAGTCGTTGCGGCATTGAAAGAAGGTAAGACGAACGTGCTTGCTGAAAACAATCTTGCCTTTGGTGAACAAGAGACAGTAGATCGTCGTTCTCCGTTGGCAACAACGGTATTCGCGATGGCAAAACCAGTCGATGGTAAACCAGTATACGGTCAGTCTAAAGATCTTGAAGGTAACATCATTATCATCGAGCTTGATGCTGTAAACGCAGAGCTAGATAGTGAGTTAGAAGATCAAGTTGCGATGCAAATGCAGCGTGCATCTTCTCAGCAAGATTTATCATCTGTACTAGCCGTACTGCGTGCAAATACTGACATTGAGTACTTTGTTGTGAGCAACTAAGCACAATTAGTGTAATTTGTATGTTGAATAAAACGGACCGCATAAGCGGTCCGTTTTATTTTTGTCTTTATGAACTTCAATCATCAATAGGCATTACTTAAATTAGTGCGCGTTTAAGTGATAGCGGCCGTTGTGAATTCCGGATCATCTCAGTTTGTTAAATGCATAACCATATTGCTTTCCATTGCAAACTTGATAGTGACTCGCTCTCGACGACTGTTTTTAGCCTACTATTTTGGAGATTGTATGTTCAATATGAAATGGATTTTGACATTGTGCTTATTTGTTTTTGCACCTTTTAGCATGGCTGCGGATTCAGCCACTGACAAATATGAAGGAATTGAAATTACTGTAAATATCAACACGGCCACTGCTGAAGAAATTGCGACCATGTTGAAAGGTATAGGTGAGAAGAAAGCGCAGAGTATAGTGGACTACCGCGAGGAACATGGCCCTTTTAAAACGGCAGCAGATTTGAAGAGCGTAAAAGGCATTGGTGAAGCGACAGTTAAGAAAAACGAAGACCGCATTTTACTGTAGCTTGATGTATCGCAGATATTGAGTCTGAATTCAGAACAATATCTGTTTCCCTATTACTGCTTTCCCGAACCAGCCCCTCTTTCGTGGTTCGGGATTTTTTATCCGAATAAACGACGGCGAAGGCCTTTTTCCAGTAAAGCCATCACTAACCCACCGAGTGCGCCAAACATATGAGCATCAATAGCAACGTTTGCACCGATAAGCTCAGCAGTACTGCTGGATGGGCCATAGACCTGCTCCCATGCTACTTTGGCGATTAGTCCTCCAACTAACAACACACTGCTTCTTCTGCTTTCAAAGACTTCTCTGAGCGCCCAAAATCCAAACAATCCGTGTAATACGCCGGATAAACCCACGTATACCGACATGTTGGTAAACAAATTCAGCGCACCAACACATGCACATAAGATTGAAAAAACGATAAGGAAGTTACGAGTGCTTGGGCGAAAAATAAAAGTAATGATCCACAATCCGGCGAGGTTCATTCCTAAGTGCGCAAAGTTGGTATGTGTGAGATTTCCTGTTACGATTCGCCACCATTCACCATGGCGTATATTGTAGCTGTGCCACTCGGTTAGGCTTGCCATTGGTTCAAATTGAAGTATCAAACAGATCACGCTGATAATACTCAGCAAGGTATAAAGGTTCACTCTATGTCTCGTTATTGTTCTCGTTGTGGAAAATCGCAAAAAGCGTGTATTTGCCAATGGATTGTACCGCTGGCAAGCGAGGTAGAACTTATCATTCTTCAGCACACGAGTGAAGAACATCGTCCGCTTGGTACGGCACGGATTCTCAATTTGAGTTTAGATAACTGTATTTGTTTGATAGGAGAGGACTTTTCTTGTGATGATGCCTTAAATCACTTATTAGCGGATGAGTCATATCAACATTTTGTTCTTTACCCATCAGAAGAGTCACGATGCATTTCTGAAATCACTCAAGCGAGTCATAGTGTATCTAAGAAAATACGTTTGATTTTGCTCGATGGTACGTGGAAAAAAGCGTACAAAATGTGGCAACTCTCAAGCAACTTACATCCACTCCCAACCGTGCAGTTGCCTAAGCAACTACAAGGGCACTACACCATTCGTAAGGCGCCCTCTGAGAATAGCTTATCGACAGTCGAGGCTGGTTATCATTCGCTTCGCTTGCTTGAACCCGAGCGAGACTTTACACCGCTGATGCGTGCGTTTGAAAAGATGATCGAATTCCAAATCGCCCAGATGCCTCCGGGCGTTTTTGAAAAGAATTACTTGAAAGGTTGAGTGTTACTAAAGAACGATGGAAGAGAAAAGTTGGCGGTGTAGCTTTTGCGCGTGACCATCGGTCATTGCAGAAATATAATCGGCGATGACCCTCATTTTATTGCTCTCGCTCTTCGCCTGACACCACAGATCTCTTGTATGAACGGGTAGTAATCGCTCTGGGTCTGCTGTTAACGCTTCAAAAATATCCATAATAATTTGCTGACCCTTATACTCAACGATCTGGACCTGCGGGACTTGGATAACGAAGGTGCTGACAAAGTGCTTGAGTACGTCAAGTGCACGTGCCATCTGTGGTTCTAAACACGCATTCCAAGACAGTAACGGGTTATTAAACGGCTCATCCACCGTTTTGATTGAAATGCTGGTCAGTAGCGCGTTAACCATACCACCGATAGCATCTTTCCGCTCATGGTGCTTACCGCTAAATAGCATCTGTCCGATGGAATCGATATGAGCTTCAAACCACGGGTCGCCACAGTCCGCTAATTGACTTGCTGCGCCTTCTTGCCATTGCTGACGTGTCACCATACCAAGTACGATTGCATCTTCTAAATCATGAACACCGTAGGCGATATCATCTGCTAGCTCCATGATTGAGCAATCGAGTGATTTAAAACGCGTTTTACTGTGCTCAAACTCCGATTCTGGCGTTGAACGCATCAGACTAAGCAATGCCTTGTCGTTGTCAGAAAGCGGTGCAATTACCCAATCAAATAAGTCTTTATCACAATCATAAATGCCTTTAGCTGGGCTCCAATCTTTTGCTTTTAGTTTACGTTGATGCTCGGCTGGTTGAGGCAACTTGACGGAGCGTGTTTGACTAATGAGGGCAGGGTACTTAATCAAACCAAGCAGTGTGCGGCGTGATAAATTCATTCCGAAATGCTCAGTATAAGGCTCTAACTTAGTGACGATACGAAAGGTTTGGGCGTTCCCCTCGAAGCCGCCATGTTCGCGCATTACGTAGTTTAGAGCGACTTCTCCCCCATGACCGTATGGAGGATGCCCGATGTCGTGCGCTAAACATAATGAATCAATTAAGCTGTCTGATGGTAATAGATCGCGGAACTCTGGCTGTTTTTTCTTTAGTTGGGCGACGATACCGGTCCCTAGTTGCGACGCTTCTAAGGAGTGTGTTAACCGACTGCGGTGAAAGTCTTCCAAGCTATTGCCGTGTACTTGGGTTTTTGCTTGTAGGCGTCGAAATGCAGCCGAGTGAAGAATGCGCGCTCGGTCTCGTTGGTACGGGCTCCGATGGTCGTCTCGACGGATTTTATGCTCATCATCATGGCGCTCTTGCCATTGCGGGTGTAATTCAAACGACACGATTATCTCCGTAAGCTAACTGATTTCATCTAACGATAATTCGAAACTTGGGGCAAAGGTATTGAGAAAGTAATCCATTTCAGGCGTTCTGCGTTCTTGCAAAGTGACGTCTAAGCGTTTTTTTGCCAGAGCGAACTCATGGTTGCCGGCGCTTAGTTCTTCAAGACATTTTAAATAGGCACAGATGGAATCGGCTTGCTTAACGATTTTTGCGTCCTCTTCGTGTGCAGAGTGAGAAAGAAGATAGGGGGCAAAATCATCGTGGAACTCTTCCGGTAACATTGAGAGTAATTTTTGTTCCGCTGCCGATTCTATCTTCTTATATTCTTTGGCAATTTCAGGGTTGTAATACTTCACTGGAGTTGGAAGATCACCCGTTAATACTTCACTGGAGTCATGGTACATGGCCAGAATCGCGATGCGTTCTGGATTAAGGTTGCCGCCGAACTTTTTGTTTTTAATTAGGGCAAGGGCATGAGCGACAAAAGCAACTTGTAAGCTATGCTCTGAAACGTTTTCTGGTGAGACGGACCGCATCAAAGGCCAGCGTTGGATCAGCTTCATTCGAGCCAGGTGGGCGAAAAAATGGCTTTCTTTCATGGCTTTCTCCGTTTCTGGTGTAAAAAAGGAACTCACTAGGAGTTCCTCTAAGCATATGAGAGATCAGCACTAATTACTACCAGTGATTCATTACTGGCTGTAGGTTGATAGGAATCTTTCAAAACGTCCAATGGCGATTTCTAGATCTTCAACGTGCGGTAGTGTCACGATGCGGAAGTGGTCTGGTTTTGGCCAGTTAAAGCCGGAACCTTGCACCAGTAAGACTTTCTCTTGTTTTAAGAAATCTAAAACCATCTGTTGATCGTTCTTGATGTTGTACATTTTAGTGTCGATTTTCGGGAAGAGGTACATCGCACCCTTAGGTTTGACACAAGAAACGCCAGGAATCTGATTGATCAGTTCATACGCTCGGTTGCGCTGCTCTAACAAGCGTCCGCCAGGTAAAATCAGTTCATTGATACTCTGGTATCCACCTAACGCGGTTTGAATGGCATGTTGCATTGGTACGTTTGCACATAAACGCATCGATGAAAGCAGCTCCAAGCCATTCACGTACCCTTGAGCCAGATGTTTAGGCCCCGTTAGGAACATCCAGCCACCACGGAAACCACAAACACGGTAGGCCTTTGAAAGGCCATTGAATGTCATGACTAGCACGTCTTCAGTGAGTGTGGCGACTGAGGTATGTGTTGCACCGTCGTACAACACTTTGTCGTAGATCTCATCTGCGAAAATGATCAGTTTGTGCTGGCGTGCTATCTCAATCACTTCAAGTAGGAAGTCACGGCTGTATACCGCACCTGTCGGGTTGTTCGGGTTGATCAGAACAATGCCACGTGTCTTTGGTGTGATTTTCTTTTTGATGTCTTCAAGGTCTGGGTACCAGTCAGCCTCTTCATCACATAGGTAGTGAACCGGCTTACCACCAGATAGTGCAACTGAAGCTGTCCATAACGGATAGTCTGGTGCTGGGATCAGCATTTCGTCGCCATTGTTTAATAGCGCTTGCATGGCCATTACGATCAACTCAGACACGCCGTTACCTACATACACATCTTCGACATCTAGCGAGCGTATACCTTTACGCTGATAGTGTTGGACCACAGCTTTACGAGCAGAGTAAATACCTTTGGAATCACAATAGCCTTGAGAAGTCGGCAGATTACGAATCACGTCGACTAAAATCTCATCAGGGGCGTCAAAACCAAATGGGGCAGGGTTACCAATGTTTAGCTTTAGGATTTTATGCCCTTCTTCCTCCATGCGCTTAGCATGTTTGAGTACAGGACCCCTAATGTCGTAGCAGACATTGTCGAGTTTTGACGACATCCCGATATTTTGCATTGTTTAATTCCTAAAAATTCGTTAATTTCTTTATTAAAATACAATAATTTGTTTTTTATTAGAATATATATCTGTAAATAATCTGTCTGCTGGTTAAGTTTTGCTCGCTTGCTATCACAGGATTTTGCAAAAGATCGCATACGACCTTGATTTGCTTTGGGTCTAAACTTAGAGTAGCCGTCAGTTACCGTTTATCCTCACATACAACGAGGTTGATTTGTCACAGTTCCATCAAGCCGTAAAGAGAATTATCGAGCGAGTTCAGCAATCGGAAGGCAATCAAACACGTCTGGTCGAGCCCCTTAGCGAGAAACCCAATTTCTCATTTATTGATTGGCTTGATGCACAACCACTTTTCCCTAAGTTTTATTGGCAGTCCCGCGATACACGTGAAGAGGTCGTTGCACTAGGGCAATTGCACGCTTTTGTTGAGCCAGGTCCTGCTTATACCATTCTAGGTGAAGGGCAAAGAGTTTGGGGCGGGCGCTCTTTTGATGGGCAGCATGAGAAGAATCGCCGCTGTATGCCTTCTTTTTTCTTTTTGCCTCAAATTGAGTTAATTCGTTTTGACCAACAGTGGTCTCTCGCAGTTAATATTTCAGAAGACAAAGCGCGAACTCTAGCTGGGTTGAATAAACTGGTTTGTGAGGTCGCAACCTTAGCTCCAATTTCGTCTCACATCCGCTCTATTGTTCATACGCCAAGTCAGCCTCAATGGAATGAGTTAGTTCATAAGGTTCTGACTGGTATAGAGAATGATGATTTTAAGAAAGTGGTTTTAGCGCGTCGCTCTACCGTGCAGCTTGATAACACATTAAGTGCTGCACAGTTACTTAAAGCAAGTTACTTAAATAACCATCATAGCTTCCATTTCATGCTGAGCTTAGACAGTAAGCACAGTTTTATGGGGTCTACGCCAGAACGTTTGTATTCTCGCGTAGGGCATGAGCTACATACCGAAGCGTTAGCAGGTACGATTGGTCGGGGAGACAATGCCACTCAAGATATGGAGTTGGCGAATTGGTTATCCCAAGACCAAAAGAACCTCAACGAAAACCAGTATGTGGTGGACGACATCATTGATCGTCTATCACCGCATTCTGAAATGGTTGAAGTGGAAGCTGAACCGAGTTTGGTCAGACTACGAAAAGTGCAGCACCTTAAGCGAAATATTCACGCTAGTCTAAGAGCGGGGATAAATGGTGTTCAGTTGTTATCGGCGCTTCAGCCAACAGCGGCGGTTGCTGGCTTACCCCGACAAGAGTCTATGCAGTTTATTCTTGATAATGAGCCCTTTGCACGCGGCTGGTACGCGGGGTCAATGGGTTACATCAGCCATGAACGAGCAGAGTTTTGTGTCGCAATCAGAAGTGCGCTTGTGCTCGGTGAGCAAGTACAACTGTTTGCGGGCGCAGGGATTGTTCCAGGCTCCATTGCAGAACATGAGTGGGCAGAACTTGATAAGAAAATGTCGACGTTACTTACGCTGATTTCTGATCATCCGCCATTGGGAGTCGCATCATGAGTCATGACCAAGCGGTGCTCAATCGAGTTTGGTCAGAAACCATATTGATTGAGCTTCAGCGATTTGGCGTTAAGCATGTTTGTATCGCTCCCGGATCTCGTTCTACGCCTTTAACTTTAGAAGCGGCAGAACAGTCCGACTTTTCCATTCATACTCATTTTGATGAGCGTGGATTGGGCTTTATGGCTCTTGGTTTAGCGAAAGCTACTCAGGAACCCGTGGCAATTATCGTTACCTCTGGTACGGCAGTGGCGAACTTATTACCGTCGGTTGCCGAAGCCAAACTTACTGGTGAAAAACTGGTGCTGCTGACAGCAGATCGTCCAGTAGAACTTGTCGGCTGTGGTGCAAACCAAGCGATAAATCAATTGGGTATTTTTTCACATCATGTTTCGGCCAGTTTGAATTTACCAAGCCCAAATTTAGCAACGTCGCTTAACTGGTTGCTGACCTCTGTTGACGAAGTGATGTTTACTCAGCAATTGCAGGGTAGTGCCGTTCATATTAATTGTGCATTTCCAGAGCCTTTGTATTCCAACGGCGCAAAAGCGGATTATCAAACCTACTTAGATTCGGTCGCCGGATGGCGAAAAGGAAGCGGCACTTATACTCAGCGTTTTAGCCATTTGTCACAGGCGAACATCCCGCCTTTTTCAGACAAAAAAGGCTTGGTTGTGATTGGCAGCTTACCGCTTGAACAAGCGAAGTCGGCGCAGGCATTTGCACAAAAGATGGGATGGCCAGTACTTGCAGACCCGCAAAGTGGTCTCAGTTCGGATTGGGCGTATTACGATGTATGGCTTCAACTTCCCGAGTTCGCAAACGAGCTTGAATCTTGTGAACTTATTATCCAATTTGGTAGCCGAATCATCTCCAAACGTTTGAACCAATGGATTGATAAACAAGTATCGAAAAATCAACAAAGTAAAGACGTTCAGTATTGGTATGTCTCACCTTGTATGGACCGGAATAACCAAAATCATCTGGCGCAAATGCACTGGGTTGAGCCTCCTAAAACGTGGGTTTCTCGCATTAGTTTTGAGAAGTCAATATTTGCTGGGTGGGCTGATAGGTTAGCGAATGACGTTAAGCGAGTTCATCAACGTATCGAAGAAGCCTTCCTATCTGATTCAGCGTCTGCCATTGACGAAATTGCGTTGGCAGCAGACATCAACGAGCGCACAAAGAACGTAGATGTTTTCTTGGGTAATAGCTTGTTTGTTCGGCTTGTTGATATGTACGGAAAATTGGATGGTGTAGAGGTTTTCACTAATCGAGGCGCATCAGGGATTGACGGTTTGTTTGCTGCGGCATCAGGCGTGCAACGGGCAAGAGGTAATCCGTTACTAATGTATATCGGTGACACAGCAGCACTTTATGATCTCAATTCTCTGGCGCTATTTTCTCACAATAAACTGCCGGCGGTACTTGTTGTTACTAATAATGACGGCGGTGCGATTTTTGATATGTTGCCAGTACCACCAGAGCGCAGGACGACATATTATCAAATGCCTCATGGTTATCAGTTTGAACACGCGGCAAAGCAGTTTGGTTTGGCGTATTTGCATGTTTCTACACTGGAGCAATTCCAATCATCTGTAAAAGAGCATTTATGTCACCGCCAAGGAACGTTGCTGGTCGAGGTTCAAACCCCACCTAATCAAGCTGCTGAGACACTCAAGGCATTTAATAAGAGTCTGAATGCTTTACTTTGAACGTTTCCCTGTATTAGAAAAACACCAAAGTAGAACGTTGCCCACTTTGGTGTTTTTGCATGGTTTGCTTGGTAGCGGTGAAGATTGGCAATCGTGTATCAACGCGTTACCCGAGTATGAACGTGTTACGGTTGACCTCCCTGGTCATGGGCACAGCCAATCTATTTCTTGCAGCGATCTGAATGATTGCTGCAAACTTCTTGGTTCCACACTATCTTTATTATTTCCCTCACAACAACCACTTATTTTGATTGGTTACTCTATGGGCGGCCGCATTGCGATGCATGGTATTGCCCATCAATGCTTTCCAGATCTCAATATTGCGGGCGCGATTGTTGAAGGGGGAAACTTCGGGCTTCAAACTGAGTCAGAGAAACAGGTGAGATTAGAGAATGATGCTCGCTGGGCAATGCGTTTCAAAACTGAACCACTTGAACGTGTTTTGAACGATTGGTACCAACAAGCGGTGTTTTCTTCACTAAACCATGAGCAAAGACAAACATTCATTGCGAAGCGAAGTGATAATCTTGGCTCAGCGGTGGCGAATATGTTGATGGCGACATCGTTAGCCAAACAGGCATATTTGTTGCCCTCACTGCAAAAGCAGAACATACCAGTGTATTACTTGTGTGGTGAGAAAGACCAAAAATTTAGCCAACTGGCACAACATAGCGGGTTGGCGTATCGACAAGTTGAAGGCGCTGGTCATAACGTCCATCAAGAGCAGCCCAAACAGTTTGCGATACATACCAAGCAAATAATTCAGTCTCACTTTGGTGAGAGTAACGAGAACAATGGGAATCACCATGGCTAAAACAGTAGGCATTTCTGAAGAAGAACTTTACGCTCCGGTTCAATGGAAAGATTGCGGCGAGAAATACGAGGACATTCATTACCATAAGTCTGAAGATGGTATCGCGAAAATCACCATTGCGCGTCCTCAAGTGCGTAACGCGTTTCGTCCTCAAACGGTAAAAGAGATGATTGATGCGTTGGCAGATGCGCGTTACGACTCTGGTGTTGGCGTGATCATTCTGACAGGTCTAGGTGAAGACGCATTCTGTTCTGGCGGCGACCAGAAGATC
The DNA here is from genome assembly GCF_033339395.1 of Vibrio sp. 397. Taxonomy (NCBI): domain Bacteria; kingdom Pseudomonadati; phylum Pseudomonadota; class Gammaproteobacteria; order Vibrionales; family Vibrionaceae; genus Vibrio; species Vibrio sp. 397. Next base: position 96,596 of record NZ_JAWOUN010000015.1, read on the forward strand.
CGTGGCGACTATGGCGGCTATAAAGATGACCAAGGTACGCATCACCTAAACGTATTGGACTTCCAACGCGATATTCGTACTTGTCCAAAACCAGTGATCGCATCGGTAGCGGGTTGGGCTGTTGGCGGTGGTCACGTTCTGCACATGATGTGTGACCTAACGATTGCAGCTGACAACGCTCAATTTGGTCAAACAGGCCCTAAAGTGGGTTCATTTGATGGCGGTTGGGGTGCATCTTACATGGCTCGCATCGTAGGCCAAAAGAAAGCTCGCGAAATTTGGTTCCTATGTCGTTTCTACAATGCTCAAGAAGCGGTAGACATGGGCCTAGTAAACACAGTTGTACCACTAGCGGATCTAGAGAAAGAAACCGTTCGTTGGTGTCGTGAAGTACTACAGCACAGCCCAATGGCATTGCGCTGCCTGAAAGCTGCATTAAACGCAGATTGTGATGGTCAAGCGGGTCTGCAAGAGCTAGCGGGTAACGCAACGATGATGTTCTACATGACTGATGAAGGCCAAGAAGGTCGTAACGCCTTTAACGAGAAGCGTCGCCCAGACTTCGATAAATTCCCTCGCAACCCATAATCCGTCTAAATGAGGAGCGTGTTAGCTCCTCTGTTCCTTTTTTCCTGAGCGCCTCGCCCTCTGGGAGGCTGGTGGGATTGCTCGTCAGAACGCTCAAATATAAGGCATTACATAGGACTTGAATTATGCGTGAAGCGAAAATTTATCGTTATAGCTTGCCCATGGATAGTGGTGTCATCCTACGTGACAACAAGCTAACCGAACGTGTTGGTTATGTTGTTGCGCTTTCTGAAGGTGACCAAATAGGGTTTGGAGAAGTCGCTCCTCTTCCTAGTTTTAGTTTAGAGAGCACCGAAGATGCGGGTGTTCAGCTACAAGAACAGGCGGAACGTTGGGTAGCAGAGTTGGATGTGGATTATGCCAATATGTACCCGTCGGTTGCGTTTGGTTTATCGATGGCACAGCTTGAATTAGCTGGTGGCTTACCACAACAAGGTAAATACCAAACAGCGCCACTATGCACTGGCGACCCAGATGAGCTCATTCCAAAGCTGAACGAAATGGAAGGTGAGAAAGTCGCTAAGGTGAAAGTTGGACTTTATGAGCCAATTCGCGATGGCATGCTTGTGAACCTTTTTCTTGAATCAATCCCTCAATTAGCGCTTCGACTCGATGCCAATCGCGCTTGGACACCAGAAAGAGCGCAGCAGTTTGCTAAATACATTACTCCGTCTTTGCGTCAGCGCATTACTTTTTTGGAAGAGCCGTGCCGCTCTCCTGGCGATAGTCTCTCTTTTGCGATTAATACTGGTATTGCTATCGCTTGGGATGAAACATTGCAAGATGCGGTTCGTCGTGAAGATTTCCGTCTTGAAGATCTAACTGGAGTGAAAACGATCATTATCAAACCCACACTCATTGGTTCAGTGGATTTTTGTATTACACTGATAGAGAAAGCGAAGTCACTAGGGATGAAAGCAGTGATTAGCTCGAGCATTGAATCCAGTCTCGGTTTAACTCAATTAGCGCGCTTTGCCCAATGGCAGCTGCCTGATGAAGTTCCAGGTTTGGATACGATTGGCTTATTCAAAGCTCAGCTAGAGCAGGGCTGGCCTAAGTGTGAACTTCCCGTTCTTCCTCTAAAAGACCAGGAGATTGTGTGGCATTCTGCGTAGACAATATTGCGAAGGCACCATGGAAATATTGGGCTCAAACGAGCCCTTTTTCTATTGCACTCAAGACATCAACAGAAGTTTTAAACTGGCAACAACTCTCGAAGCGTATTGACCAATACACTCACTATTTGAATGACTTGGGTGTAACTCGGGGGGATGTGCTGACTTTGGTTGGCAAGAACCAAGTAGAAACACTGTTGTTTTATCTTGCCTCCAAACAGTTAGGCGCGCTCGCTGCGCTGACCATGGAACAACCACTAGATAAGTTGCAGGGTAAGCTTGCTACACTTTACAGGCCTGATCAAACTCGGTTTATCTGGTTTTCTCAGGAATGCGCTTCGACCTTTTCTGAACATGATATACAAAAACTCAAGGCAACATTGCTTTCACCGCCTGTAGTATCACCGCAAGAGAGTGATTCGTTGACTGAAGATAGCTATCATCATGACCGGCTCGCTTCAGTAGTATTTACTTCTGGCTCTACAGGTGAGCCTAAAGCTGTGGTTCATACACATCGACAGCATCTTGCGTCTGCAGAGGGCTTGTTGCAGGAGTTCATTTTCACTCAGCAAGATGCTTGGCTGTTATCGCTTCCGCTGTATCACGTCTCTGGATTAGCGATTGTCTATCGTTGGCTATATGTCGGAGCAACACTAAAAGTCGGTTCAGGGAAACTTGTTGATGATGTTCAGGGCGTATCACACGCTTCTTTGGTTGCGACTCAGCTCAAACGGTTATTGGATGATGATGCACATTTGTCATTGACACATGTGCTACTGGGCGGCAGCCACGTTGATCACGAGTTGGCACTACGAGCAACAGGGCAAGGCATTGAGACATGGTTAGGTTATGGGATGACGGAGGCGGCCTCTACCGTTACCGCAAAGAGAATTGACAGCACCAGTAATGCTGGACATGTATTGAAGCACCGTAAGATAAAATTAGTTGACCAACGCATTTTTATTGGCGGTAAGACATTAGCGGCAGGGTATTTCCATCAAGGACATGTTACCCCATTTCTGGATGAGAAAGGCTGGTTTTACAGCAAGGATCTTGGCGAGTGGCAAGGTGATGAATTAAAGATAATCGGCCGTGCCGACAATCAGTTTATCTCTGGTGGTGAGAATATCCATTGTGAAGAGATTGAAGCCGCTTTGAACCAAATTGATGGTGTAGTGCAGAGTATAGTGGTTCCAGTCGAAGACGCGGAGTTTGGTCATAGACCAGTAGCTGTGATTCAGACCAATGGATTGCGCAGCAAGTCGGAGTATGACCAGCACTTACAATCAAAGTTAGAGAAGTTTAAATGGCCAGTGGAATACCATGTAATGCCACTAACTCTACTAGAAGGTGGGATCAAAATTTCACGTAAGGCCGTGAAAGAGTGGCTACTGTCATCACTTCAGCATTAGTCAATTTTGCTATGTATTAGTCATAAAGAGAATTTCGTATCCTTATAACTCTGAATCATAATTATGCTTCTTCGTGGAGAGAAAATGCATAAGGTTCAGGATGGCAAAGCTAGTTTTAATTGCGGCAGTAGCACTACAAATTGGTATCGCGATAAGTAGTGAAGGGCTAGCCCGCTCTCTTGCAGAGCTAACGGCATTTTTGAGCGCTATTGCGTTGGTCGTTATATACAAAAATAGCAAACGGGAAATACCGTCCCCTCAACGCGATAAGCAGACCACCAATATCTAAAACAGTAACCAACTTAGAGAAGTGGTCGAAATTAACACCCACAGAGTCACACCAAACAACAGTGGCTTAGCTCCAGCATACTTTAGTTTTGAAATTGAAATGCTACAACCTATCAAGAACAGACATACAACCAACGCTTGCTTTGCTCCAATGAAAATGCCGTGATAGACCATTTCAAATTGAGGAAAGAAGTCGCTAAACGCGATAGCTGCACAGTACCAAAAAATGAAATAAGGGATAGCTAGTTTTTTCTTTCCATACTCTTTTTGGCTTCTTGAAAAGATGACGGCACTGATCAAAGCAACAGGAATGATCCATAAAGCGCGCGCGAGTTTCAATGTTGTTGCCGTAGTTAGCGCTTCTTCCCCATAGGCCGAGGCAGCCCCGACAACAGAAGATGTGTCATGAATGGCAATTGCAGCCCATGTGCCAAACGTGTGTTGATCTAGCCCTAAAGCATGTCCAATCACAGGAAACACAAAGAGTGCAATGGAGTTCAGGACAAATACCGTTGCCAGTGCTAATCCAATCTGCTCGTCTTTCGCTTTAATCGCCGGTGCCACAGCAGCAATTGCGCTACCACCACAAATTGCAGTACCTGATGAGATTAAGTAAGCGGTTACTCGCTCCAATTTAAGTACCCTGGCAATGAGAGTACCCATGATCAGTGTGCCTGTAATAGTGGCGATGATCAGGCCGATACCATCCGATGTGACTGTAAGCGCTTGCTCGAAGTTGATGCCAAAGCCTAAGCCAATAATCGAGTAAGACAGCAGCTTTTTAGTAAAAGAAGCGATGGGCAGCTCGGAAGGCACAAAACCAAAACTTGCGAGTAGAAAACCGATAACTAGAGCAATGGGAGAGGAGGCAAGAGGGGTTAGACAAAAAAGTAACGCCAATCCAAACAGGAGGTAGTTTCTATTCAAGGTTTTTATTCGCTGTTGTGAATGAAAGGGAGAGTATATCGCACTGGGTGTGGTCAGTTTGTCTTAATGATTTGAACACATGTTCAGTTATCCTAAACATGTGTTTAAGTGTATTTATCGCCAGTCGCCTCTAAGTTGATGCACTTTATCGAACATTGTTTTTGCCGTTGCCTCGTTTGGTGGCACCGGTTGTCCTGCCTCTATTTCTAGCTTTGACCAAAATCGAGTCGGTAAGCCACAGCATGCGCGACCTTTTGCGCGGCTGAAATAGCTTCCCCATAAGCCTTTAAGTGCAACAGGTATGACGGGTACTGGGCTACGACGTAGAATGATATCAATACCGCGCATGAATTCATTCATTTCACCATCTGAAGTTAATCTTCCTTCAGGGAAAATACAGACGATATGACCTTCGCTTAGCGCGGCTTCCACATCGTTAAATGCACGTCTGATAGAGCTTCTGTTACTCGCTGAAATTGGAATTACCCCAGTTCGACGTAAAAAGCGCCTTAATGGAGGTAGGTTGGCGTAATCTTCCTCCATCACAAAACGAATCAACCTTGGGCATACTGCACTAAGTAGCAATGCATCCATGTAGCTTACATGATTACATACAATTAATGCCCCACCATGCTCGGGTAGGTTATGTAGATTCTTATGCTTAACTCGATAGATGGTGTGCGTAAGCATCCACATGACAAAGCGAACTACAAAAATAGGAATTTGCAAAAAGATGTAAGCGGCGACTAAGAAATTTAAAATGGCTAACAATGCAAACAGCTGAGGAATTGTCATCTTGATTACACTTAAGCACACAATACCTAAGACAGCGCTGCCGACCATAAACAGAGAGTTAAAGATGTTGAGCCCTGCGATGACTTGAGCACGTTCGGTTTCCTTTGCTCGATGCTGCATTAATGCGTAAAGAGGCACGATAAACAAACCGCCCGAAGCGCCAATCATCAATAGGTAGAAAAATAATGGCCCAAAAGGCTCATATCTAAAGAAGTCTACAAAGTTATGGAAAGTAGGTAGATCATTGGGAATGGAAGTGGCCATTAGGTACCCAAATACCGTAATGCCAAAGGCACCAATTGGCACAATACCGACTTCTATACGATGGTTTGAGATCCAATTGCAAAGTAGCGACCCTAGCGCGATACCAATGGAAAATAGAGCGAGCAAGAAAGACACCGCACTCTCGGTGCCATTTAGGTAAATCTTAGTGAAATTCGGGAATTGTGTTAGATATGCGGCGCCTAAAAACCAAAACCAGCTTATTGCCATTATGCATTGAAAAACAACTCGATCGGATTTGGCGATAGAGAGCGTGTGTTTGGTTTGCTTGTATGGTTGCCAACGAAAAGAGAGATTGGGTGCGCTGGCTGCAGCAAAGGGGATTGAGCGGCTCGACAAGTAGCCTAACAATGCGAAGATCACGACACAAAATGCGGCGAGGTATTTTGCGTTGTCTGCAGAGGCTATAATCCCAGCGCCTAAGGTGCCAATAAGGATGGCGATAAAGGTACCAGCTTCAACAAGAGCGTTGCCGGGCACTAACTCTTTAGCATTTAACTTTTGAGGCAAAAGGGCATATTTAACTGGGCCAAAAAATGCTGACTGTGTGCCCATTAAAAACAGTAGCAATAAAAGCACACCATAACTTTCGGTTATGAATCCGATGGCACCTAACAGCATGATGGCTATTTCAAATAGTTTGACCTTACGAATAAACCATGACTTTTCATATTTGTCGGCTAATACGCCAGCGGAAGCAGAGAACAGAAAGAACGGTAGAATGAACAAGCCTGCCGCAAGGTTGATGAACAAATTGCTCGAAATAGGCAGTGCACTGGAGCCAGCGAATGCGACAAACAACAGCAAAACGTTTTTAAAAATATTGTCGTTAAAAGCGCCAAGAAATTGAGTAATGAAATAGGGCAGGAATTTTCTCTGCGTAAGTAAGGACGGCTGTCTGTCGGATGACATGTATAATCCTTTGTTACCAGTTCGTGAGGTAGTTGGAAAGAAGATTACTGATCAACTCTTTGCCATCAATCGGTTCACTAGAGAAAAACTTATCATCAACACTGAGTAAAGTAATGCCATGTACGCCAGACCAAAGGACTCGACTCGCTTGAATCACTTCGGATTCAGTACGATGTGGTGCGATTTGAGCCAATAGTGACTCTAGCATTCCCGTCATACCATCGATACGTTTGGCATGCCATTCCGGAAGTTCTGCTCCATTCATGTTGTGTTCGAACACTAACTGCCAACGGTATGGGTGTTTTTGAGCAAAATCGTGGTAGCAATAAGCGAGTTCAAAAAGCGCTTGATGGGAGTCTTTGCTGTCATTAGTCGCTTTGCGTGCTTCTTGAGATAACTCATCTAAAGTTTGAGCGACAACATGAAGCAACAACAAATTATAATTACCAAAAACATTTACCAATGTGCTTGGCACGTAACCAATCATGTTAGCGATTTTACGAAGACTGAGTTCGTGGTAAGAATTCTCATCTAAAAAGTTTTTGACCGTTGTTAACGTCAAATTCACTAACTCTTCTCGGGTGTGATCGTTTCTGCGCGCCATACTCTCAAACTACTTTATTGAACATCGTTCAATATGATAGTCAGCTACCTATTAACCGTCAACAAGGCAATGTGTCCAAGTGCCCTCAAGGTGTAGGATTCTGAGCTGTGTCACTGATTCTAATTCAAGTAAAACAATCTGGAGTATTAGTGAACTTATTCCATACTTTTTTTACATTGATCAAGCGCCTTCAGCTGAATTGTAAGCAGTGTGAGCAGTCTGCATTTTTGGCAATATTCTGATACATGTCAGCTTCTATAAGCTATTTTCATCAATCGGTATACAGAGTATGATGACTTAAAAATCATCTTTGGCGTGCTACTGTTTGAAACAACGATTGTTTCGTCTTGAAAATGGGGCACTATCTTAGATAGCTAACTTTAAGGATAACGATGAAACGTTTATTTTCTATTGTTGCTTTATTGATGTTTACTGTTGCTGTAACGCCTATCGCGGAAGCGAAGAAGTTTGGTGGCAGTAAGTCTTTCGGTAAGAGCTACAAAACTGCACCAGCACCGAAACAACAGCAACAAAACACCAATACGGTCGGCAAAGATCAGACGACAAAGTCTTCAAGTAAGAAAGGCCTTATGGGGGGTCTGCTAGGCGGACTTCTTGCTGGTGGTCTACTTGCTGCATTCTTTGGCGGTGCTTTTGAAGGTATCCAGTTTATGGATATCCTAATTATTGGTTTGATTGCCTTTGTCATATTTAAACTAATGCGCGGTATGCTAGGTGCGAAGCAGGGCAGTATGAACCAGCATCGTCAACAGCCTGCATTTGGTGGCAACGCATCTAAGTTTGAGCAACCAAACATGCAAAACTTTGAGCAACAACCAAACACAAATAATGGTGGCTTTGGTGGTTTTGGCGCTCAAACAGACGTACCACATAATTACCCACCGGGTTTTGACCAAGCAGCGTTCATTAATGGTTCTCGTGAACACTATCGAATCCTGCAAGGTGCGTGGAATCACAACCAGCTAGAAACTATTGAAGAATATGTTTCTCCAAGCTTGTTTGAAGACCTAAAAGCAGAGCGCGCGAAGCTCGACGGTGAGCAGCATACTGACGTAATGTACGTTGATGCGGAGATCGTCCGTGCTGATTACGATGCAAATAAAGCACAGCTTAGTCTGCAGTTTAGCGGTCGTTACCGTGACACAGTAGAAGGTGTTGAAGAAGAAATCGAAGATATCTGGCACCTAGAGCGTGACTTGACTGCGCCTAATGCGCCATGGTTAATCGTTGGTATTCAAGGCTAGTCACCTTTAAACCAATTTAGTCACTAGTAAAAATCCCGCATCCCCTGCGGGATTTTTTGTATCTATCATTTATATTTCTTGTACGTGTTTTTATACAAACATCACTAATTGAGTCCGGTTGGTAATTTTGCGAGCCCACTTTTTCTAGTAAGTCCTCAAGTGTTTTCCTATTTATATTGAACATTCATATTAAGGCCATACGAACTAACAAAATCAAAATAGCTAGTACATTGTTTGTAGGGTAAAGATCTGCTCCTCAGCCTTTTGTTTGTGGAGTTTCACATGGGGTTGGTTGCTTTAGTGAGATTGAGTATAGGTTATACCAATCGTAGTAAATAACTGGTCATTCTAGCTTGTTAAAATACTCGATAACTGCGTTGCAATTTTTGATTGTAG
>NZ_JAWOUN010000016.1:0-81578 GCF_033339395.1 Vibrio sp. 397
CGGATAAATTTGCATCAAAAGCGGTCAAAAGAGCACGTTATTTCTACAGTTCTCTAAATTTATCTGCGAAAAGAGCCACTTTTTCCCAATTGGTGTACTCCACCTCTTTGGTCGTATCGGTTTCGCCACCCGTCATCGACATAATGAACCTAATCATAGTTCTGTCGAACCAGCTATAACGTGGGTAATAAAGTGCACCAGCAAAAACACCGATTAGCGTTGGTTTCCAAGGCGACTTAATTAGGAACTTGCGAATGTAGGCACTACCTTCAGGTGTATCCTTTCCTTGGTCCTCTTTACGAGCGGTTAGGTTTACGCAGAAAAATGCCACTTTATTTTGCTCCAATTGATTGAGGTTTCGCTCAATAAACTGGTATAGCTTTTTATTAAGATGGCCATAGCGAATAGAGGCGCCTATCAATACTCTGTCGTATTGGCTAAAGTCAATCGTCTCGACATTATGTAAATCCACCAGCTCACAATCGAAATCTGGAAGTTGTTCATCTATATAGTGGAGAATTTTTTTAGTCTGCCCTTCGCGGGAAGAGTATAGAAATAATGCTTTTGCCACGATTTCCCCTTAGCTACGCCAAAACGTCGGCGTAAGTAGAATAAGTAAGGTAAAGATTTCCAAACGACCAAACAGCATAGAAACTATTAATACCCATTTTGCTTTGTCGTTAACATCACCAAAGTGAAGCGCCACTTCTCCCAAGCCAGGACCGAGGTTGTTCAGAGTCGCAGCCACCGCCGAGAACGCACTGAGCTCATCCATTCCTGTTGCAATCAACCCCAACATACAAACCACAAATACCAATGCGTATGCAGAGAAGAAACCCCAAACCGCATCGACAACACGTTGCGGTAGGGCACTGCCACCTACTTTGATGGTGTAAACCGCGCGTGGATGGACTAAACGTTTTAGTTCACGCGCACCTTGTAAGGTAAGAAGCAGGATACGGATCACTTTCATGCCGCCGCCTGTTGAACCAGCACAACCACCTATAAAGGAAGAGAACAATAACAGCACAGGTAAGAAGAGCGGCCAATCCGCAAAACCTGTTGTCGTAAAGCCCGCTGTTGTGGATATTGATACGGTTTGGAACAGAGCCTGATCGAAAGCATCGTATGTCGATGTGTAAGAGTGATGTTTCAGTAATAATAGAAAGCAAATGATAAATAGCAGCACTTGAATGAACAAGAAGGCACGAAACTCAGGATCTTTCCAGTAATACTTGGGATGTACGCCACCTGATGCAAATGCAGCAAAGTGCAGTGTGTAGTTACATGCAGATATAAGCAGAAAAACCACGGTAATAAGATTAATCGCGTAACTATCAAAGTATCCGATGCTGGCATCGTGGGTAGAGAAGCCACCAATGGCAATGGTTGAAAAGCTGTGACTGATGGCGTCAAATGGCGTCATACCAGCTAACCAAAAAGCCGAAGCACAGGCGATAGTCAGGCTCAAATAGATGTACCAAAGCGCCTTAGCAGTTTCTGCTATGCGCGGCGTCACTTTAGTGTCCTTGACTGGACCTGGGATCTCGGCGCGGTAAAGCTGCATACCACCAATGCCAAGTACTGGCAAAATCGCCACCGCTAATACGATGATTCCCATACCGCCGAACCACTGCAGTAACTGTCGATAGAATAGAATCGCTTTAGGTAACTCATCCAAACCAACAATAACGGTCGCCCCGGTCGTCGTGAGAGCAGAAAACGATTCAAAAAACGCATCTGTCACTGAGACGTTCGGGTTGTCAGCAATGAGAAAGGGGATCGAGCCTGCACTGCCAAGTACTGTCCAGAATAAGACGACAATAAGAAAGCCATCTCGAGCTTTAAGCTCGTGCTTATACCTGCGGTTTGGGTACCAACAAACGGCCCCACAAAACAGCAGAACAAAAAATGTCGTGACAAAAGGCACACCAGCACCATCTCGATAGATCAGCGCAACGAGTGCTGGCGCAAGCATAGTGACACTAAAGAGTGCGAGCAGTAGCCCGACGATTCGAATAATTGAACGAAATTGCATGGATAAATTGACTAGCGAAGCTGTCCCTGTTGCTTCCTGTTTTTCATTATTGTCCGTCTAGCGGAGTGACAATTGCCTTTGCCCCGCTTTTATTGATGATTGCTTGGGTAAACGCGCTCACTTCTCGAAGCTCAATTTCCACCACTAATACCACCTGATCGCTGTATTCAGCCTCGACTTCTATTGCACCAAATTGCGGCATGATTGACTGTGCGATCGGCATAAACCCATAGTCTAACGTTAGTCTGAGCTTTGTGGTTATTTTTTTCTCAATAGTTTGAAGCAGCTTGAGCGCTTGTTGAACCCCACCCCCATACGCTTTAACCAAGCCGCCTGTACCTAACTTGATTCCACCAGAGTATCGCGTGACCACAGCCGTGATCTCCCCCACCCCAGATCCAGACAGCTGCGCCAGGATTGGTTTGCCTGCTGTTCCGGACGGCTCCCCATCATCACTAAAGCCCCATTTCATTGAATCTTCCGGGCGACCAGCAACAAAGCCCCAACAGTTATGTCTGGCATCAGCGTGTTTAGCTTTGATTTGATCAACAAATGCTTTTGCAGCTTCGATACTTGGCGTGTGTGCCAAATAAGTAATGAAGACGCTCTTTTTAATTTCTTCTTCAAATTGAGCGGGCTCTGCTGGGATCAGATAAGGCTTGTCATTCATAGGATTATGGATTCATGTCTATTTGCCTGAAGTCTATCACGAGTGTGATTTACCCGTCGCATAAGATCTGCCACAGCGCACAATGTTAAACACTTGTTTAAAAAATGTATTGAAATTAGACAATCCACGATCCAAACTAACTTTACTGGTCAAACCAGAACAAAAATAAAACGACTTCCTCGATACCTATTTGCCGAGGTACACGGCGTCGTTGAAATAGGTATACAGACAATCCACGATTGTATGTCATGGAGATAGACAATGATTTACCAAGCCGAAACCCTACAGGTAAAGGAAATACAAGATGGTATTGCAGAGCTAAGCTTCTGCTCTCCAAAATCCGTCAACAAACTCGACCTAGCGACATTAGAATCGCTAGATAAAGCTCTTGATGCGCTCATTGCCCATCAAGGCCTCAAGGGGTTGTTGCTCACTTCAGATAAAGACGCATTCATTGTAGGCGCAGACATTACCGAGTTTTTAGGTCTGTTTGCTAAAACGGATGCCGAGCTCGACCAATGGCTGCAATTTGCTAATAGCATCTTTAACAAATTAGAAGACTTACCCGTTCCGACCATCTCAGTGATCAAAGGCCACGCTCTTGGTGGCGGTTGTGAATGTGTGCTAGCAACAGACATGCGTATTGGTGACAAAACCACCAGCATCGGCCTACCAGAAACGAAACTGGGAATCATGCCTGGCTTTGGTGGTTGTGTACGCTTGCCTCGCGTTATTGGCGCAGACAGCGCAATGGAAATCATCACCCAAGGTAAAGCATGCCGAGCTGATGAAGCATTGAAAATTGGCTTACTCGATGCTGTTGTAGAGACTGATGCTTTATACGAATCAGCACTACAAACTCTTAACTCTGCAATTAACGAGAAACTTGACTGGCAAGCACGCCGAGCACAGAAAACATCTCCGCTAACGCTGAGTAAGCTTGAATCAATGATGAGCTTCACCATGGCGAAGGGTCTGGTGGCACAAAAAGCAGGTCCTCACTACCCTGCCCCAATGACAGCCGTTATCACGATTGAAGAAGGTGCTCGCTTTGCACGTAATGAAGCGTTAGACATTGAACGTAAGCACTTCGTGAAATTGGCTAAATCGGAAGAAGCAAAATCACTCGTTGGCCTATTCCTTAATGATCAATACATCAAAGGCATTGCGAAAAAAGCAGCGAAGTCAGCAAGTAAAGACACGCAACGTGCAGCCGTATTAGGTGCAGGTATCATGGGTGGCGGCATTGCTTACCAATCAGCGCTAAAAGGTGTGCCAGTCTTGATGAAAGACATCGCACAAGCGTCGCTCGACCTAGGCATGACTGAAGCATCTAAGCTGCTGAATAAACGCTTATCTCGCGGTCGCATTGATGGCTTTAAGATGGCGGGTATTTTAGCGTCAATCACACCGAGCTTACATTACGCAGGTATTGAAAACTCTGATGTGGTTGTTGAAGCTGTCGTTGAAAACCCGAAAGTAAAAGCAGCAGTTTTAAGTGAAGTTGAATCCCATGTCGGTGACGACACCGTTATCACCTCAAACACCTCGACGATTCCTATCAACCTATTGGCAAAATCACTAAAACGCCCAGAAAACTTCTGTGGTATGCACTTCTTCAACCCAGTGCATCGTATGCCTCTTGTTGAGATCATCCGTGGTGAGCACACCTCTGATGAAACCATCAATCGTGTTGTGGCGTATGCTGCAAAAATGGGCAAATCACCAATTGTCGTTAATGACTGCCCAGGGTTCTTCGTTAACCGCGTATTGTTCCCATACTTTGGCGGCTTCAGCATGCTACTTCGTGATGGTGCTGACTTTACGAAAATCGACAAAGTCATGGAGCGTAAGTTTGGCTGGCCGATGGGACCGGCGTACTTGCTTGACGTAGTCGGCATTGATACCGCGCACCACGCACAAGCTGTGATGGCTGACGGTTTCCCTGAGCGTATGGGTAAACAAGGTCGTGATGCGATTGATGCACTGTTCGAAGCAGACAAATATGGTCAGAAAAATGGTAATGGCTTCTACAGCTACACCATAGATAAAAAAGGTAAGCCGAAGAAAACCTTCTCCGAAGCGATCTTACCGGTACTTGCTGACGTTTGTGCCGATAAGCAGGACTTTGACGATCAGACCATCATTCAACGTATGATGATTCCAATGATCAACGAAGTGGTGCTGTGCCTACAAGAAGGCATCATCGCGACTCCGCAGGAAGCAGATATGGCATTGGTTTATGGTCTTGGTTTCCCTCCATTCCGCGGTGGCGTATTCCGCTATCTAGACAGCGTGGGTATTGCTGAATACGTTGAAATGGCAAAACAACACGCCGAGCTAGGTGCGATGTACCAAGTACCGCAAATGCTGATTGATATGGCGGCGAAAGGTGAAAGCTTTTACGGTGCACAACAGCAAGGTTCTATCTAAGGAGGGATTCTAAAATGACTAATCAAACAAGAAATGTTGTCGTAGTCGATTGTCTACGTACTCCAATGGGTCGCTCTAAAGGTGGTGCTTTCCGTCATACACGAGCAGAAGATCTATCTGCGCGCCTAATGAAAGGCATTCTTGCGCGTAACCCACAAGTGAACCCAAGCGAGATTGAAGACATCTACTGGGGCTGTGTACAGCAAACACTAGAGCAAGGCTTTAACGTTGCACGTAATGCCGCGCTACTCGCGGGCCTGCCGATTGAAATTGGCGCCGTGACTGTGAACCGCTTGTGTGGTTCATCAATGCAAGCGCTTCACGACGGTACACGTGCCATCATGACTGGCGATGCTGAAATCTGCCTAATTGGTGGCGTTGAGCACATGGGGCATGTGCCAATGAACCACGGTGTAGACTTTCACCCAGGTATGTCAAAGAACGTAGCAAAAGCTGCGGGCATGATGGGCTTAACGGCTGAAATGCTTGGTAAATTACATGGCATTAGCCGTGAGCAACAAGACGAGTTTGCCGCTCGCTCTCACGCTCGTGCGCACGCAGCAACCGTAGAGGGTCGTTTTAAAAACGAAATTCTACCAATTGAAGGCCACGCCGCTGACGGCACCCTGTTCACTCTAGATTACGATGAAGTGATTCGCCCTGAAACATCCGTTGAAGGTCTATCTCAACTTCGCCCAGTGTTCGACCCTGCAAACGGTACAGTAACAGCCGGTACATCATCGGCTCTGTCCGATGGTGCATCAGCGATGTTGATCATGAGTGAAGAGAAAGCTAATGAACTTGGCTTGAAGATTCGTGCACGTATTAAAGGCATGGCCATTGCGGGCTGCGATCCTTCTATTATGGGTTACGGTCCTGTACCTGCGACGAAAAAAGCGCTCAAGCGTGCCGGTCTTTCAATTGAAGACATGGATGTGGTTGAGCTAAACGAAGCATTTGCCGCGCAGTCTCTGCCGTGTGCTAAAGACTTAGGCCTGCTTGATGTTATGGATGAGAAGGTCAACCTTAACGGTGGTGCGATAGCATTGGGTCATCCACTAGGCTGTTCTGGTTCACGTATCTCAACAACGTTGATCAACCTAATGGAAGCGAAAGACGCGAAATACGGTCTGGCCACCATGTGTATCGGTTTGGGTCAGGGCATTGCGACAGTATTTGAACGACCATAACAGTTCAAGACGTTGTTGTAGTGATCGAGCCAACAATCATAAGCAAATGAACTAGTACTAAAATTTTTAGTATTACACTTAAGGGCGACAATTGATGTCGCCCTTTTTGTTTTACATCAAACATGCATGAAGAGCATACATTAAATGCTCAAGTTTCATTTTATTCATAGACAAAGAAGACATACACTTAGACCAGTTGATATCTTGCTGCATGTGACCCAGAGTCATGCTACCGCACAATCGGAGAACCTTATGTTTAATGCTCTAGTTCTAAATCAAGAAGACAAACGTACTATCGCTAACATCGAGCAAATCGATGAAACACAACTGCCTGAAGGCGACGTTCTGATTGACGTTGATTACTCATCGTTAAACTACAAAGACGGCCTTGCGATCACAGGTAAAGGTAAAATCATCCGTAACTTCCCGATGGTGCCAGGTATTGACTTAGCAGGTACGGTAGTAAGCTCAGAAGACGACCGCTACCAAGCTGGTGACAAAGTTGTCCTTACTGGCTGGGGCGTGGGTGAAAACCACTGGGGTGGTATGTCTCAGCGTGCTCGTCTAAAAGCAGATTGGCTAGTACCACTACCAAAAGGTCTAGACAGCAAGAAAGCAATGATGGTTGGTACTGCTGGCTTCACTGGCATGCTATGTGTTCAAGCACTGTTTGATGCAGGCATCAAACCTGAAAATGGTGAAATCCTTGTAACTGGCGCAAGTGGCGGTGTAGGCTCAGTCGCAGTAACGCTTCTAGCACAGCTTGGCTACAAAGTTGCTGCAGTGACAGGTCGTGTAGAAAAAAATGGCCCGCTACTTGAAAAACTAGGTGCTAGCCGCATCATCGACCGTACTGAATTTGAAGAACCAGCACGTCCACTTGAAAAGCAAGTATGGGCAGGTGCGGTTGATACTGTAGGCAGCAAAGTACTGGCTAAAGTATTGGCGCAAATGGATTACAACAGTGCAGTTGCAGCTTGTGGTCTTGCAGGTGGTTTTGATCTACCAACCACAGTGATGCCGTTCATCCTACGTAATGTTCGCCTACAAGGTGTGGACTCAGTAATGTGCCCAACAGAGAAACGTATCGCAGCATGGGAAAAGCTGGTCGAGCTACTACCAGACAGCTACTTCGAGCAAGCGTGTACTGAAGTTGCTCTTACTGAAGCACCGAAATATGCAGAAGACATCACCAACGGTCAAGTAACGGGTCGTGTGGTTATCAAGCTATAAACACTGACTCAGTGTAAACAGACGAAGAGTCGGCATTGCTGGCTCTTTTTTGTTAGCAGTTCAGTCCCATATCTTCGATACGTTTAGCTATCAGACGGCTACACTCTTCACGCACAATCGTTCTTAACCATTCTTGAGCGGGAGAATGCTCGCAACGCGCATGCCAAATCATCGAGTATTCAAACGGCGTGAATTGGAATGGTAACGGTTTCACCACCAAGTCATAACGCTCGGCAACCAGATACGCCAAGTCCGCTGGCACTGTGATGATAATTGGCAAGGTATCCATGATCGCCAATGCGGCTTCTAAATGATAAGCCCGCAGAACCATTTTACGCTTAGGTTTCTCCATCAAAGCTTGTTCGATCAGTGCCTTAACACCATCACTGATGGCGATCATGGCATGTGGATGACTCAGATAATCATCCAAGCTCATTTCTTTATTCGCTAATGGATGCTGTTTTGAAAGCATACACAGCACCCCCACTCGCCCCAACACTTCACTGCGTAGAGGCTCCACCGGGCCTGTCGGGCGACAAATCGCTAAGTCTGCACCTTCATAAGTGAGCTGATCTGATAAACGGTCGTGTTGCAGTGGTAAGAAGTTGAAAGACACATTTGGTGCTTCTTGGTAAATTCTCGGCAAAGCGAACGGTAATATCGTTTGCATGGCATAATCGGTGGTCACGATGTTGAAAGTCTGTACGCATTGCAATGGGTCAAACTCAACCGGAGATAACAACTGACGTAAAGACTCTAATGGCTCGCCCAATGAGCGATCGATCTCTAACGCTTTCTGAGTTGGGATCAAATGCTGTCCCTGACGAGTAAACAGCGGGTCTCCCAATAAGTCGCGTAGACGACCAAGCACACGACTCATTGCCGATTGACTCAAGTTCAGACGTGTTGCCGCCTTACTGACACTGTTTTCTTCTATCAGTACTCGCAACGCAACCAGTAAATTTAAATCTCGGCGATAGATATCTTCCAGTTCCACGAATTAGCCACTTATTTTGTATGTGTTTGGGTAAATTGTACTCTTTAGGCAAAAAAAATCCCGCCTTTCAGCGGGGAAGCCCAAGAAAAATGGGGATAGTGTCGGAATGAAGTGTCGGTAAAAAATAGGTGAGCGTTATTAAAAGCATTCTGATCCAAGCAAGAAGCGCTAATTTTCTTGCTCAGATGCGCCAGACCATCTGCGCATCTCGATCCAAATCCCAATAATAGTGGCAACCATGCCTACGAGAGGCGTCAAAGAGGTGTCAGCTGGCGTCCTAAGTACCAATGCACAGAACGAGATAAAACACAGCACTGAGTAAATCGTAAGTCTGTCTAACGCTGTTAACATTGCCTCTCCCTTGCCAGTTGTTACCAAATTGTTAATTTAAGGTAAAACAAAAAATTCGGTTTGCCAAGTGGTTATTGAATATTTTTTCAACGAAAGTAAAATTCAACGCTCAGTTAGTTACGAGAATCACACTATGAGCTTTAATCCTGAACTGGCAAACAAGACATTAGAGGCGCAAGGACTGCGCTGCCCAGAGCCAGTGATGATGGTCAGGAAGACAATTCGCAACATGCAAGATGGTGAGATTTTGCTGGTCAAAGCAGACGATCCATCCACGACTCGAGACATTCCGAGTTTCTGCCGCTTTATGGACCACCAATTAGTTGCGGCACAAACGGAGCAAGTTCCGTATCAGTACCTGATCAAGAAAGGATTGGAATAATCTGGTCGAACTAAAAACGGCAGCCAATATTGGCTGCCGTTTGTTTATTCGTCGTATTCGAGTGTGCGAACTTCTGATTGGAGCTTGTTAAGTTGTTTCTTCATTGCCCGCATCTCTTCATGCATAGGAATGATGTGAGCGACACGAATCCACGCTTCTACTGTCAATCCAGTAAGGACGAACGATCCTGCTACAATCGGTAACCACATATCAGTTAGCACCATCGCTAGTAAACACAGCGCTAAACCAAAAGTGAATAAATAACTCTGACTCTTCGGGGACATCCCCATGTAACGTGTAAGCATAAACTTGCCCTCTCGCTATCATTCACACCATTAAACTACCATGACAAGTATGACACTTATATGTCATCCGTCACGCAACGGAACGATTTAGAGTCAGAGTTTGAACTCGCGCAGCACGCCACTAATGATTGATAACTCACATCATTTCACGTGCAAAAAATCAGAACAGTGCAGCCCCTATTGCCAGAGCAATAAACAAAAATGCGGTGATTTTACGGATCAGCCCTAAAGGCATCTTGTCGGCCGACAATTTACCAATCAGGACCACAGGTACATTCGCCAGCAGCATACCGATTGTGGTACCGATAATCACCAAACTTAACGCATCCGCGTATTGCGCCCCTAAGATGGAAGTGGCGATCTGAGTTTTATCGCCTATCTCCGCAACGAAGAACGCGATAAAGCTGGCAATAAATGGGCCTCGATTAGAAATCTGCTCGTCATCATCCAGTTTGTCCGGGATCAGAACCCAAGCCGCCATCGCGACAAAACTGACCACCAGCACCCACTTTAAAATCTCAGGTGATAGATAGTCTGCGACAACCACACCTAACCATGCAGCCAAAGCGTGGTTGGCAATAGTTGCCAAAAAGATTGCTGCAATAATTGGGATTGGTTTTCGGTAACGACTTGCAAGTAATAGAGATAGCAATTGGGTCTTATCGCCAATTTCTGCTAACGCTACAGTAGTAATTGAAATAGCTAAAACGCTCACGACATGCTCATTGGGGCAGGGATTATTATTTTTAACCGAAGACAAACCTCACGCCCCTACCCCGGTTCGTGATGATTTGTCTAAGGTCTTGCTAAACTTGAAAGGCTTCAAGTCTCGAACGCCATGGTGATTTTGCACCAATTATGTTGACGGACGAACCAGATGAAACAGAAACTTCATCAGGTAAGCTACTCCCCAAAGACAGGCGCAATTCTAGCCACCTTTGTTGCGCTTCTCAAGAGCCAAAGCAGGCAAAAACTCCCTTTTAGGAAAAATACAGCAGATAACGCGGTAAAAATTCATTAAAGGAGAAAATCGCCCACGAATTAATCAAGATTAGCTCTACTCCCATGCTCAATATCTGGTTATACTAGATTGTTAATTTATTCAACCGTAATTACTCTTTATCGCCGTTGTTAGAGTTGAAAAACTCGGCATAGATGACGAATTAACGAGTAACAAGAGAATCGCGCGAACCTGACTTATGCAAAAATACGATATCAAAACCTTCCAGGGAATGATCCTCGCGCTGCAGGATTATTGGGCTCAAAATGGTTGTACCATTGTTCAACCGCTAGATATGGAAGTGGGTGCGGGTACCTCTCACCCAATGACCTGTCTACGAGCGCTTGGCCCAGAGCCAATGTCGACAGCTTACGTACAACCTTCACGTCGTCCTACTGATGGCCGTTACGGTGAAAACCCTAACCGTCTTCAGCACTACTACCAATTCCAAGTAGCGCTAAAACCATCGCCTGACAATATTCAAGAGTTGTACCTTGGCTCCCTTGAAGTTCTTGGTATTGACCCTCTTGTACACGACATCCGTTTCGTAGAAGACAACTGGGAAAACCCAACACTAGGCGCATGGGGTCTGGGCTGGGAAGTTTGGCTAAACGGCATGGAAGTGACCCAGTTTACTTACTTCCAGCAAGTTGGTGGTCTTGAGTGTAAACCAGTAACTGGTGAAATCACTTACGGTATCGAACGTCTAGCAATGTACATCCAAGAAGTAGACTCTGTTTACGACCTAGTTTGGAACATCGCACCAGACGGCAGCAAAGTGACTTACGGTGACATCTTCCACCAAAATGAAGTAGAGCAATCGACTTACAACTTCGAGCACGCAGACGTTGAATTCCTATTTGGCTTCTTCGAACAGTGTGAAAAAGAGTGTAAAGAGCTACTTGAGCTTGAAAAGCCACTGCCACTACCTGCTTACGAGCGCATCCTAAAAGCCGGTCACGCATTCAACCTACTAGACGCACGTAAAGCGATCTCAGTAACTGAACGCCAACGTTACATCCTACGCATCCGCAACCTGACGAAAGCAGTTGCAGAAGCATACTACGCATCGCGTGAAGCTCTTGGCTTCCCAATGTGTAAGAAAGAACAAGCGTAAGGGGTAGAGTAACATGGCAAAAGAATTTCTAATCGAGCTAGGTACAGAAGAGCTACCACCAACGCAACTTCGCACTCTAGCTGAAGCATTCGCAGCAAACTTCGAAGCAGAACTAAAAGGCGCTGAGCTTGCTCACGAAGGCGTGAAATGGTTCGCGGCACCTCGTCGTCTTGCACTTAAAGTAGCAGCACTAGCAGACAGCCAGTCTGACAAAGTTGTTGAAAAGCGTGGTCCTGCAGTTTCTGCAGCGTTTGACGCGGAAGGCAACCCAACAAAAGCAGCTCAAGGCTGGGCACGCGGTTGTGGCATCACGGTTGACCAAGCAGAACGCATGGTTACAGACAAAGGCGAATGGCTACTGTTCAAACAAGAAGTGAAAGGTCAGCCAACGTCTGAGATCGTCGTTGAACTTGCAGCGAAAGCACTAGCAAACCTACCTATCGCAAAACCAATGCGCTGGGGTAACAAAACAACTCAGTTCATCCGTCCAGTTAAGACGCTAACCATGCTAATGGGCAGCGACCTAATCGAAGGCGAGATCCTTGGTGTTGCTTCTGACCGCACTATCCGTGGTCACCGCTTCATGGGTGAGCAAGAGTTTACTATCGATTCTGCTGAGCAATACCCTGCGATCCTAGAAGAGCGCGGTAAAGTAATGGCAGATTACGAAGCGCGTAAAGCAATCATCCTAGCTGACGCACAAAAAGCGGCAGCAGCGGTTGGCGGTATCGCTGACCTAGAAGATGACTTAGTAGAAGAAGTAACGTCTCTGATTGAATGGCCAGTAGTACTAACAGCGAAGTTTGAAGAAGAGTTCCTAAAAGTGCCTTCTGAAGCGTTGGTTTACACCATGAAGGGTGACCAGAAGTACTTCCCTGTTTACGATGAAAACAAGAAGCTACTACCTAACTTCATCTTCGTATCGAACATCGAATCAAAAGAGCCTCGTTACGTAATCGAAGGTAACGAGAAAGTGGTTCGTCCTCGTCTTGCTGACGCAGAATTCTTCTTCAACACAGACCGTAAGCGTCCGCTTATCGACCGTCTGCCTGAACTAGAGCAAGCGATCTTCCAAAAGCAACTGGGTACGATCAAAGACAAAACAGACCGCATCACAGAGCTTGCTGGCTACATTGCTGAGCAAATCGGTGCTGACGTTGAGAAATCAAAGCGTGCTGGTCTACTAGCAAAATGTGACCTAATGACCTCAATGGTATTCGAATTCACGGATACTCAAGGTGTTATGGGTATGCACTATGCTCGCCACGACGGTGAAGCAGAAGAAGTTGCAGTCGCACTGAACGAGCAATACATGCCTCGTTTCGCAGGTGATGAACTGCCATCTAACGGTGTTTCAACTGCAGTTGCAATGGCAGACAAGCTAGACACTATCGTAGGTATCTTCGGTATTGGTCAAGCGCCTAAAGGCAGCGACCCATTCGCACTACGCCGCGCATCTCTAGGTGTACTACGTATCATCGTTGAATACGGCTACAACCTAGACCTTGTTGACCTAGTAGCGAAAGCGAAGTCACTGTTTGGCGATCGCCTAACCAACGACAACGTTGAGCAAGACGTTATCGAGTTCATGCTTGGTCGTTTCCGTGCTTGGTACCAAGACGAAGGCTTCAGCGTAGACATCATTCAAGCAGTTCTAGCGCGTCGCCCGACGAAACCAGCAGACTTCGACCAACGAGTTAAAGCGGTTTCTCACTTCCGTGAACTAGAAGCAGCAGAGTCTCTAGCAGCAGCGAACAAACGTGTAGGTAATATCCTAGCGAAATTCGACGGCGAACTAGCAGCAGACATCGACCTAGCACTTCTACAAGAAGACGCAGAGAAAGCACTAGCAGAAAGCGTTGAAGTAATGACGGAAGCGCTAGAGCCAGCATTTGCTACAGGTAACTACCAAGAAGCCCTAAGCAAGCTAGCTGACCTACGTGAACCAGTTGATGCATTCTTTGATAACGTAATGGTAATGGCAGACGACGAAGCACTTAAGAAGAACCGTCTGACACTACTGAACAACCTGCGTAACCTGTTCCTACAGATCGCAGACATTTCTTTGCTTCAAAAGTAATTCATTACTCTTCGAAGTGATTAAGAAATAAGTAAAAGGGAAGCAGATGCTTCCCTTTTTTGTTGCCTTCAAACCGATGAAGGTGACGCTTATTATTCATTTTGTGAACAAGACTAAAATTTGTAGGGTGAGACGCGTTTAACTTGTTGGTGTAGAGCTCGGATTGTAGAGGCACAGTTTTGCTATAACTGGACTGTTTATTCGGGGGAAGGACACAATGAAAAAAACAATTCTCGCACTCTCTATCGGTCTACTGAGCGCCTGCAGCCAGATACCAGAAAATGCCATCGTATTAAACGTTGGTGATGACACCGCTGTTTTTGAGGAAAACTCACAAGGCTTACTTGTCGCTGAGCAAAAACTCGAAAAAGGCAGTTATACCTTTACCATTGCTGACAGCAAGCAAAGCTGTGGCAGTAGCTTTGCCCTAGCAGAAGAAGATCGCATCAAATTCAATCGTCCATTAAAAATGGATAATTGCGCCACTGATGCACAAATGCCGCTGCGCATCTTCAAAGCCAATACCTATCAATTTACGCTCAATCCAACCACCAACGAACTGACGGTAAAAATTAAACCAAAACAAAGTCAGGACATCACCTACTCTTGCCCTGTCGCAACTGACACGCCAAAAACCATCAACGTTGCTCAAACTTTTAATGATGGCACTGTCGTTCGTGATGCCTTAACCGAACAAGAAACCACTGTCGCCAATGGCAGCGTCACCATGCAACCGGGTCCTATGAGCCAAGGTCTATTGCTGCTAGAAGAAGTTGAACAGCAAGCCGACAAACCGTTCAGTTGGGACAATGCGACGGTGTACTTCGTCATGACCGACCGCTTCTACAATGGCAACCCAGACAACGACAACAGCTACGGTCGCAGCAAAGACGGAAAATATGAGATTGGTACCTTCCACGGTGGTGACTTAGCGGGTCTGACGAAAAAACTCGATTACATCGAATCACTTGGTGTCAATGCTATCTGGATAACCTCACCACTGGAACAAATCCACGGCTGGGTTGGCGGCGGCGATAAAGGCGACTTTAAGCACTACGGCTACCACGGCTACTACCACCAAGATTGGACCAAGCTTGATGCCAACATGGGTACCGAAGATGAACTCAGAACCTTCGTCGATACCGCCCACAAGAAAGGCATCCGCGTGATTTGGGATGTAGTCATGAACCACACTGGCTACGCAACATTAGCAGACATGCAGGAATTCGGCTTTGGTCAGCTTTACCTTGATGACCAAGAAGCCAAAGAAGTCCTCGGTGAAAAATGGACCGACTGGCAGCCAAAATCAGGACAAAGCTGGCACAGCTTCAACGATTACATCAAATACGGTGATAGCGAAGCGTGGGATAAATGGTGGGGCAAAGATTGGATCCGCACCGACATTGGTGACTACGATGCTCCGGGCTACAACGATATCACCATGTCTTTGAACTACCTACCGGATCTCAAAACCGAATCGACTAAGAAAACCGGATTACCAAACTTCTTCCGCAATAAAGACACCAATGCGCAAGATGAGCTGCAAACCCCACGTGAACACCTGATTACCTGGTTATCCGATTGGGTACGTGACTACGGCATTGACGGCTTCCGTGTCGACACGGCCAAACACGTTGAAATGGAAGCGTGGGCAGAGTTGAAAGCCAGCACCACTCAAGCGCTTGCCCAGTGGAAGCAAAACAATCCAGACAAAGCACTAGATGACCTGCCATTTTGGATGACAGGTGAAGTGTGGGCACACAGCGTAGTGAAGAGCCCGTATTTCGATAACGGCTTCGATTCCATCATCAACTTCGAGTTCCAATCTGATGTGGCACCAAAAGCGCTGAAGTGTTTCGCTCAACTTGATAATGATTACCGCCGCTATGCAGAGCGCATCAATACCGATCCTGAGTTCAATGTGTTGAGCTACCTGTCTTCACACGATACACAACTGTTTTGGTCGGCACGCAGCCGCAGCTTTGATGACCAAGCACGTGCGGCAAATGCTCTGATGCTGGCTCCGGGTGCAGTACAGATCTATTACGGTGATGAGATAGCTCGTGATTTTGGCATTACTGGTTCAGACGCCCACCAAGGCACACGCTCAGATATGCCATGGGATAAGATTCATGGCGAGCGTGAAGATCTGCTGCAACATTGGCAAAAATTGGGTGAATTCCGTAAACGCCACCCAGCGGTTGCTCAAGGTAAGCACATCACTCGCAATCAAGAAGGTTACTACGCGTTCGAACGCCAATACCAAGACGACAAGGTACTGATTGTTTACACCGGTGAGTAAATCACACTCTCTCCACCAGCAAGGGAAGCATAAGCTTCCCTTTTTTATTGTTCTTTTTGCCATTTAGTCTCGTCCCTCTGGTCTGATGACGCACTTTTTTCTTTTTCGGCTTAATTCACACTTTGCGTTAATTACACATTGAGGTAAGGTCAAGGATTACTCGATAAGCCGATAAAACATCGGCATAAACATACACAAAGCAATCACAATGAATTAGGTATAAGTCAGCATGCAGTTCTCAAAGTTTGGTGAAAAATTTAATCAGTATTCAGGTATTACGCAGTTAATGGACGATTTGAATGATGGTCTGCGCACACCAGGTGCCATCATGCTCGGTGGAGGTAATCCTGCCGCCATTCCTGCCATGCTCGATTACTTTCACCAAGCCAGTGAGGAAATGCTCGCCAGTGGGGAGCTCGTCGCCGCCCTCGCCAACTACGATGGCCCGCAGGGTAAAGACGCGTTCGTCAAAGCGCTAGCTCAGTTATTCCGTGAAACTTACGGCTGGGATATTTCCGAAAAGAACATCAGCCTAACTAACGGCAGCCAAAGTGGCTTCTTCTACTTGTTCAACTTGTTGGCAGGTAAACAGCCAGATGGTTCGCATAAGAAAGTGCTACTACCTATCGCACCTGAGTACATCGGTTATGGTGATGCAGGCATTGATGAAGATATCTTTATCTCTTACCACCCAGAAATCGAGCTGTTAGATAACGGTCTGTTTAAATACCACGTCGATTTTGAGCAACTAACCGTCGACGACTCTGTTGCGGCAATCTGCGCGTCTCGTCCAACCAACCCAACGGGTAATGTACTGACAGACGAAGAAGTACGTAAACTGGACAAGCTAGCACGTGAGAACAACATCCCGCTGATCATCGATAACGCCTACGGTCTACCTTTCCCGAACATCATCTTTGAAGATGTCGAACCGTTCTGGAATGAAAACACCATCCTATGCATGAGCCTATCTAAACTTGGCTTGCCAGGTGTGCGTTGTGGCATTGTGATTGCGAGTGAAGAAATCACTCAAGCGTTAACCAATATGAACGGCATCATCAGCCTAGCGCCGGGCAGTGTTGGTCCAGCGCTGGCAAACCATATCATTGGCAAAGGTGATCTGCTTAAACTGAGTTCAGAGGTGATTAAGCCGTTCTACAAGCAAAAATCACAACGTGCGGTTGAACTGCTCCAACAAGCAATTACCGATGAGCGATTCCGCATCCACAAGCCGGAAGGCGCTATCTTCTTGTGGTTATGGTTTGATGAACTGCCAATCACAACAATGGAACTGTACCAACGCTTGAAAGCGCGTGGCGTATTGATTGTCCCTGGTGAATATTTCTTTATTGGTCAGCAAGACGAGTGGGATCACGCGCACCAATGCCTGCGTATGAACTACGTTCAAGATGATGAGATGATGCAAAAAGGCATTGCGATTATCGCTGAAGAAGTGGAAAAGGCTTACCGCGAAGGTAAATAGATGGATTGAACTCAGCCGTTCTTCTCTTTGAAATTACGGCTTTAAAATAGCGGATTTGAAAACCCCAAACTAAAAAGAGCGCCCATATGGCGCTCTTTCTCATTCTATAACTGGGTGGTTAACTGATTAGTTGTTCTCAATCAGGTTGTTACCACCGATAGCAATCTTACGTGGTTGCATGGCTTCAGGGATTTCACGAACTAAATCGATATGAAGCAGACCGTTTTCCATTGATGCACCCACGACTTTTACGTAATCCGCTAGCTGGAATTTACGTTCAAAATCACGTTCTGCAATACCTTGGTAAACGTAGTTTTTGCCTTCTTCGGCTTTACGTTCGCCCTTCACAATCAACATGTTTTCGTTTTGAGTCAGATCGAGCTGTTCTTCAGCAAAGCCAGCAACGGCCATAGTAATACGGTAGTTGTGCTCGTCTTTTTGC
The DNA here is from genome assembly GCF_033339395.1 of Vibrio sp. 397. Lineage (NCBI taxonomy): Bacteria > Pseudomonadati > Pseudomonadota > Gammaproteobacteria > Vibrionales > Vibrionaceae > Vibrio > Vibrio sp. 397. The sequence goes on from NZ_JAWOUN010000016.1 coordinate 18,024, forward strand.
TCAATGTTGTATGGAGGGTAACCGCCAGAAGTATTTTTCGCTGTATTCGCTTCCATCAGGTTTAGCAGACGATCAAAGCCAATTGCATTACGGTATAGTGGTGAGAAATCTACATTACGCATAAATCTATCCTCTTAATTAAGCAATAGTCTTAGTTCAGATGAGTTCAATCCTACTGGCGTGTTTATGCAAAAACCAACGCCGAACTAAGAGATTCTTATCATTCCACTGGCCTTGGTTTGGCTCGGAGACATGATATTGAATCTAAAGGTTTAAGTTGTGTGCTAAAACGCCATATCCTCTTCTGAGCGATCTCGTTTTAGCGATTTCAGAGGGCTGGTCTTCTAGTCTCTAGCAAGCCAGTCACCCTCTTCATAACTAGATATAAGGTCGTCAAAAATGACTTTCAAGGGAAAAAACAAAAAATTTTTAAAGCATCCACTATCCCCTTGAACAGCTTAGTTCCTCATCACTTCGCGATCAGTGATAAAAAGCCCGCCGTTCTGGAGGGCTCAATCTACACTTTACTTGCGGGAGGATTTACGCGCTTTTACAACGCCCTTTTCTGCCGCCTTTTCCTGCTTTAGTTTGCGCTTTTCTTTTAGACTCAACTGCGGTTGTTTCTTTTCTTTCTTACTCATGACTTCACCTCTATTTATTGGCACAACAGACAACCACACAGCATTTTCTGAGCTGGTGGTTGCGATTGATGAACAATTTCAGTAATCACAAAGCAGCGTCGCTGATTAAAAATTTCCACTTCGAGCGCATCATTTTTAGCTCGACCTAATAGTCGAGACCCCAAATAAGAATCGACCGCGAGCATACCTGTCATGGGTTGCCCCTTGCGCGAGCTGACCAATGTCATGCGATATTGATAGGCGCGTTCAACATCCACTAAGCGAACCGTGTCCCCAACCGCAATACGAGTTCGGTTACGGCAATGGGCTTGTTGCTCGCAGGTTTCAAATAGCGATAACAACCTTAGTGGTGATTGATAGGTTAAAAAGCGACTGGTTAACCACCAAGTTCGCAGCGCCAAGCAGTACGCTGAGAACCAGCGTTCAAACATGATTATTTCCTTCTTAATGCCTTGTCTTACAAATAAATTCAGTGCATTGAACCGGAAGTGCATCACTTCCGGCTTAGTTCAGGAAAGTCATCACCATTTTCTTAGTCTCCTTATTCATCAGCTCTTCAGCACTATAGCGAGCAGAAAAAAGAAAGCAAAAACGCTCAAGCGAACAAAATGGCGAGAAAAAAAGAAAACAGAAATAAAATGGCAGGCTTGATCGGGTTGTTGGCAGTTAGTACCAGAAAAACATCCGCTTTAGCAGAAAGTGGCGATTTTAGCTGGTGGTAAAACAAAAAAAGCAGCGATTTCTCGCTGCTTTTTACTATCACGAACAGTGTCGTTATACGTCTAGGTTCGCTACTTTCAGTGCGTTCTCTTCGATGAAGTTACGACGAGGTTCTACTTGGTCACCCATTAGCGTAGTGAACAGTTGATCTGCGCCTACCGCATCTTCAATCGTTACCTGCATCATACGACGAGTTTCTGGGTCCATGGTGGTTTCCCAAAGTTGGTCTGGGTTCATCTCACCTAGACCTTTGTAGCGCTGACGGCTTAAGCCACGCATTGACTCTTTCACTAACCAGTCAAGCGCTTCTGCAAAGTTTGCCACTGGCATAGTACGCTCACCACGTTTGATGTACGCGCCTTCTTCCAGAAGTCCATCAAGTGCTTCTGATAGATCAGCCAACTTGCCGTACTCTTTCGAGTTTAGGAAGTCGATGCTAATTGCATGTTCGTGCGTCACGCCGTGAGTACGAACCACAATCTTAGGCAAGTTTAAGCCTAGCTCTTCGTGCTGCTCAACTTCGTAGCTGTACTGGCTTGCACCCACTTCTTTCGCATTCAGCTGTTCAATAAGCTGCTTCGTCCACGCTTCCACAACTGATGCGTCATGGCATTGCTCTGGCGTTAGGCGAGGAGTGTAAATCAACTCGTTTACCAAAGCACTTGGGTAACGACGGCTCATACGTTCCGCCAGTTTGATACCCGCATTGTACTGTTGAACAAGCTTCTCTAGTGCTTCACCAGCCAATGCTGGTGCTTCTGCGTTTACGTGTAGCGATGCATTGTCCAGAGCCAATGATACTTGGTATTGGTTCATCGCTTCTTCATCTTTGATGTACTGCTCTTGTTTGCCTTTTTTCACTTTGTATAGTGGTGGCTGAGCGATGTACACATAGCCACGCTCAATAAGCTCTGGCATTTGACGGTAGAAGAAGGTCAACAGTAGCGTACGGATGTGCGAACCATCGACATCGGCATCGGTCATGATGATGATGTTGTGGTAACGAAGCTTGTCCGGGTTGTACTCGTCACGACCGATACCACAACCTAGTGCGGTGATCAGTGTTGCTACTTCTTGAGAAGATAGCATCTTGTCGAAACGTGCTTTTTCTACGTTAAGAATCTTACCTTTTAGCGGTAGGATTGCTTGGTTCTTACGGTTACGGCCTTGTTTTGCGGAGCCGCCTGCCGAATCACCCTCCACTATGTATAGTTCAGAGAGTGCCGGATCTTTTTCCTGACAGTCTGCAAGTTTACCTGGAAGGCCAGCTAGGTCTAGTGCACCTTTACGGCGCGTCATTTCACGAGCTTTACGCGCTGCTTCACGAGCACGTGCTGCATCGATGATTTTCGAACAAACCATCTTCGCTTCTGTCGGGTTCTCAATCAAGAACTCAGACAGTTTTTCACCCATTGCAGACTCAACAGCTGATTTCACTTCAGAAGAAACCAGTTTGTCTTTTGTTTGGCTTGAGAACTTAGGATCAGGCACTTTCACCGAAACAACCGCAGTTAGACCTTCACGCGCATCGTCGCCTGAAGTCGCTGTTTTCGCTTTCTTCGAGAAACCTTCTTTATCCATAAAGCTGTTCAATGTACGTGTTAGCGCAGCACGGAAACCAGCAAGGTGAGTACCACCATCACGCTGTGGGATATTGTTGGTAAAGCAGAAGATGTTCTCTTGGAAACCATCGTTCCATTGCATCGCCACTTCAACTGAAATGCCGTCTTCACGCTCAGAGTTAAAGTGGAAGATTTTTTCGATGATTGGCGTTTTGTTGGTGTTTAGGTGATCAACGAACGCTTGAATACCACCTTCATACATGAAGTGATCATGTTTGTCCGCTTCACGTTCATCAACCAATTTGATCGACACACCAGAGTTCAGGAATGACAGTTCACGCAGGCGTTTCGCCAGAATGTCATAGTGGAACTCAGTGTTAGAGAACGTCTCGGCACTTGGCCAGAAACGAATTTGTGTACCGGTTTTATCCGTATCACCCACAACGGCTAGTGGCGCTTGAGGCTCACCATGGCGGTAGGTTTGCGTATGGATATGGCCACCACGATGAATCGTTAGCTCAACTTTCTCTGATAGTGCGTTTACTACTGAAACACCTACCCCGTGAAGACCACCCGATACTTTGTATGAGTTATCGTCGAACTTACCACCCGCGTGAAGAACCGTCATAATTACTTCTGCTGCAGAGACATTTTCCTCTGAGTGGATTTCTGTTGGAATGCCACGACCATCATCGCTAACGGAAACCGAGTTATCCTCATGAATTGTCACAACGATGTCTTTACAGTGACCTGCCAACGCTTCATCAATTGAGTTATCCACCACCTCGAAAACCATGTGGTGAAGGCCGGTGCCGTCGTCCGTATCGCCGATGTACATTCCTGGACGCTTACGTACCGCATCCAGACCCTTCAGTACCTTAATACTCGATGAATCGTAATTTTCAGACATGAGTTTCTCTCTTCTAGTTTGACTCTATCCTGCCATGTTCCACATGAAACAATTTACCGTTATCGTCCAACATATCGGCGATTTGGCTTTCAGTGATAGAGCTTACAAATACTTGTGCGCCCGTCTCTTTTAAGCAGTCAGCAAGACGCTTGCGACGTTGGCTATCTAATTCCGACGCGAAGTCATCAATTAGGTAAATGCATTGTTTACCGGCCATCTCTGTCAGGTGTTGCCCTTGCGCTACACGCAATGCACACACCATGAGTTTTAATTGACCGCGTGACAGAACATCTTCAACGGGCGTTCCGTTCACTTTAATGCGCAAATCAGCTTTGTTTGGGCCACTAAAGGTGTATCCCAATGCCTGATCACGCTCAAAATTCTTTTCTAGTATCTCGTGGTATGGAGTGTCTTTATCCCAGCCACGATAATACTTCAATTGGATCTCAAATTCTGGCAAAAATGTCTGACAGATAGTTTCTGCGACGGTTTTCATCTGCTCGATGTAACTTGCTCGCCATTGGCTGATGTTTTCAGCCAATCCTGCCATTTCCTGATCCCAATAACTGAGCTCACGATAACTATTGGCGGTTTTCAACAACGCGTTGCGCTGCTTGTTCAGGCGCTTGAACCTTCCCCATGCTTGATAAAAAGCGGGCTCGGTATGAAACACGCCCCAATCAATAAACGCACGACGATGTTTAGGGCCATCTGTCAGTAAATCAAACCCTTCTGGGTGTATCAACTGCAGAGGCAGAACTTGTGCCAACTGCGCTAATTTTTGTCCAGATTGACCGCCTATTTTAACCTCTGTTGAGCCATCACGCTGCTTATTAATGCCGATAGGTAGCTCAAATTGATCCGAGTTCAAAAAACGGCCATGAACAAACAGTTCGTCACACTCATTTTGTATCACTCGTCCGGTGAGAGAGCTCTTGAATGAGCGGCCATGCCCGAGCAGATAAACCGCTTCTAAGACACTGGTTTTACCGCTGCCGTTCGGCCCGATAAGAAAGTTAAAGCCTGCTGATAACTCAATATCACAGGCTTTAATGTTTCGAAACTGCTGAATGATGAGACGAGAAAGAGGCATTCAGTTGGCTTATAGACGAATTGGCATCACCACGTACATGGCACTGTCATCGTCGGCATTTTCAATCAACGCGCTAGCGTTAGCATCCGACATCGACACTCGTACATTTTCACAACGCAACGTGTTCAGAACATCAAGCACATAGCTTACGTTAAAGCCGATTTCGATGGCGTCACCTTCAAAGGTTACATCAAGCATCTCTTCCGCTTCTTCTTGTTCTGGGTTATTCGCGGTTATGCGCATTTCAGTATCAGCCAGATTCACACGCACGCCACGGAATTTTTCGTTGGAAAGAATAGCAGCACGAGAGAAGGCTTGGCGCAACTCGTCACAACTTGCTATTAGTGTCTTATTGGTGCTCTGAGGCAATACACGGCGGTAGTCAGGGAAACGACCATCAACCAACTTAGAGGTAAAAGTAAAGTTATTCACCTCAGCACGAACATTGGAGCTACCGATCTGAAGTACTACGGGCTGCTCTGGCGCATCCATCAACTTTACTAATTCTTGCACACCTTTGCGTGGCACGATGATTTGCTTCTGCGCAAAGTCCGCACCTAGCTGAGTTTGCGATACCGCCATACGGTGGCCGTCCGTCGCTACGCTGCGTAGCGTGGTGCCGTCAATTTCAAACAACATGCCGTTGAGGTAGTAACGAACGTCTTGATTCGCCATCGAGAACTGAGTTTTGTCGATCAGCGTACGTAAATCAGCTTGGCTCAGTGATACTTCCACTTCACTTTGCCAGTCTTCAATATTAGGGAAATCGTTCGCAGGAAGCGTTGCCAACGAGAAACGGCTGCGACCAGAGCGAACTTGTACGCGATCACCTTCTAATACAAATGTGATGATCGCATCGTCCGGTAAACCACGACAGATATCGAGAAACTTACGCGAAGGAACGGTAATGCTGCCCGCTTCAAAATCACCTTCTAGCGTCACTTTGCTTACTAACTCTACTTCAAGATCGGTTGCCGTCATCGACAATACGTTCTCTTCTACTTTAAGAAGTAGGTTACCCAGGATTGGCAGAGTTGGTCGGCCACCTAAAGCGCCCGAAACCTGCTGTAGCGGTTTGATTAAATGACTACGTTCAATGGTAAATTTCATGCTTGGCTCTTTACGCTGTCAGCTCAATAAATGATTTGCTTAGAATACCGTTATTCTAACCGATTACGAAGACAGGGTGCGAATCAAGTTAGAGTAATCTTCTTTAATGTCGTGGCTCTCTTCACGCAGCTGCTCAATCTTGCGACAAGCATGAAGTACGGTCGTATGATCGCGGCCCCCAAACGCATCGCCAATTTCAGGCAAGCTATGGTTGGTTAGTTCTTTTGCTAACGCCATAGCCAGCTGACGAGGACGCGCTACAGAACGAGAACGACGCTTAGACAGCAAGTCCGCTACTTTAATCTTGTAGTATTCCGCCACGGTCTTTTGAATGTTATCGATCGTCACCAGCTTCTCTTGTAGAGCAAGCAGATCGCGCAGCGCTTCACGAACAAAATCAATCGTAATTGGACGACCAGTAAAGTTCGCGTTCGCGATAACACGGTTCAGTGCACCTTCGAGCTCACGAACGTTCGAACGCAGACGCTTGGCAATGAAGAATGCCACTTCATCAGCAAGGTGGATTTGGTGATCTTCAGCTTTTTTCATCAAGATCGCCACACGCGTTTCAAGCTCAGGTGGCTCGATCGCAACAGTAAGACCCCAACCAAAGCGAGATTTAAGACGATCTTCAACGCCATTAATTTCTTTAGGATAACGGTCAGACGTTAGAATGATCTGCTGATTACCTTCCAATAGTGCGTTGAAGGTATGGAAGAATTCTTCTTGTGAACGTTCTTTATTAGCAAAGAATTGGATGTCATCGATAAGGAGCGCATCCACGCTGCGGTAGTAGCGTTTGAATTCTTCAATCGCATTGTTTTGCAGCGCTTTTACCATGTCTTGCACAAAACGTTCTGAGTGCATGTAGACCACTTTTGCGTTCGGGTTGTTATCCACAATCGCGTTGCCCACCGCATGCAACAAGTGCGTTTTACCCAAGCCCGTGCCGCCGTATAGGAACAGCGGGTTGTATGCTGCACCAGGATTATCCGATACCTGACGCGCCGCAGCCAAACCCAGTTGGTTCGACTTACCTTCAACAAAGTTATCGAACTTGTGTTTTGGGTTCATGTTTGAGCGGTGATTGATAGCCGCAATCGCTTGAGCGTCGTCATCCCAGGTTTTGTGTACTGGCTTACGCGCCTGTAATTGCGCAGGTGCAGATGACTCGGCAGCCACATCTGCAGGCGTACGTGTCGGCGCTGGTTTTGGTGCAGAGACAGGTCGGCTCCCCACTTCAAAACGTAAGTTAGGAATATCGCCACCGCAGTATTCCTGCAGTAAGCGAGTAATATTGTTCAGATACTTATCACGCACCCAGTCCAACACAAAGCGGTTTGGCGCGAATAGAGTGAGAGTATTGTCATTGAGCTCCGCTTGTAGCGGACGAACCCACATGCTGAATTCTGTAGCTGGTAGCTCTTCTTGAAGCTGCTGCAAACATTGCAGCCAAAGCGAAGATGACACGGTGCCCCCACTGAGTAATTGAATTATCGGAAAAGACTGGCAATTTTACCTGTTGATAACCAAGATCGCCAGCGATTGATCGACGATCCAGTGAATAAGATCCAAGTTATTCACAATTATTTCTGCAAACTTGATGAGATCAACACACCTTGCCCCAAATTTGCCCACACAACGATCCACAATTGGGCAAAATTAACAAGATCGAGCGATTGGTGATAAGTCTGTGTATTATTTTATTCCCAATGCTGATTTTGTCGATCATTTCGCTAGGTTCAGTTCGCATTTTCGTCACATTTAACATTCTTCTTCTATTATCTAATAACTCACAGGTCTAGGTTATTGCTCTTGGTTATTTATTTAATTGAGCTAACTAACAGTAGTATTTCCAACCATAAAATTATGGAGATGTATTATGAAAAACTGGATTAAGGTTGCCGTTGCAGCCATTGCACTGTCGGCAGCAACCGTACAAGCCGCTACTGAAGTCAAAGTTGGTATGTCAGGTCGCTACTTCCCGTTTACTTTTGTAAAGCAAGACAAGCTACAAGGCTTTGAAGTCGACATGTGGGATGAAATCGGTAAACGTAACGATTACAAAATCGAATACGTAACAGCCAACTTCTCTGGTTTATTTGGTCTTTTAGAAACAGGTCGTATCGATACGATCTCCAACCAAATCACCATGACTGATGAGCGTAAAGCTAAATACCTATTTGCTGACCCTTACGTTGTAGATGGCGCACAAATTACCGTGCGTAAAGGCAACGACAGCATCAAAGGTGTTGACGATCTTGCGGGCAAAACCGTTGCGGTGAACCTAGGCTCTAACTTTGAGCAACTGCTGCGTCAATACGACAAAGACGGCAAGATCAACATTAAAACGTACGACACAGGTATCGAACATGACGTGGCGCTCGGTCGTGCAGACGCGTTTGTAATGGATCGTCTTTCTGCGTTAGAGCTGATTAAGAAAACTGGCCTTCCTCTGGAATTGGCAGGCGAACCGTTTGAGACCATTCAAAACGCATGGCCTTTCGTTGACAACGAGAAAGGTCGTAAGCTGCAAGAAGAAGTAAACAAAGCACTGGCTGAGATGCGCGCAGATGGTACAGTAGAGAAAATTTCCGTGAAGTGGTTTGGCGCTGACATCACGAAATAAGAACTCTTTGTACTTTAGGCCGCAAAGTGGTATCACTCTCGGACTAAAATAAACTTACGTAAAGGTGGAACTTGTTTTCCACCTTTTCTTTTCTCTAGCCTTTAGGTAAGCCGTATGGGATTTGACTTTAATTACATGTTGGAACTGCTGCCGATATTGCTGAAATATCTTGGCACAACCATGGAAATGGCGACATGGGGATTGGTGTTTTCGCTGATTTTATCCGTCATTTTAGCCAATATTCGCGTATTTAAACTGCCAGTTCTGGATCAATTAAGCCAACTGTACATCAGCTTCTTCCGTGGCACCCCACTGTTGGTTCAGCTTTTCCTGCTTTATTACGGCTTACCGCAAATTTTTCCATTGATGGTCGGTATCGACGCCTTTTCAGCAGCGGTTATCGGTTTAACGCTGCACTTTGCCGCTTATATGGCGGAAAGTATTCGTGCCGCCATTATTGGCATTGATCGCAGCCAAATGGAAGCGAGCTTATCGGTCGGTATGACGACATCCCAAGCAATGCGCCGAGTGATTTTACCTCAAGCAACGCGTGTCGCACTGCCTTCATTGATGAACTATTTCATCGATATGATCAAGTCAACGTCTCTCGCTTTCACGCTTGGTGTGGCCGAAATCATGGCGAAAGCACAGATGGAAGCCTCATCAAGTTTCCGTTTCTTTGAAGCTTTCCTTGCGGTTGCTCTTATTTACTGGGGCGTGGTGGTAATTCTGACTCGCGTACAAATCTGGGCAGAAGCAAAACTGAATAAGGCGTACGTACGATGATTAAGTTAGAAAATATTCACAAACGTTTTGGTGAGACTGAAGTGCTGAAAGGCATCGACCTCGATATTAAGCAAGGTGAGATCATCGTGATTATCGGCTCAAGTGGTACGGGTAAATCAACCTTGCTGCGTACGGTGAACTTTCTAGAACAAGCAGATGAAGGTCGTATCACGATAGATGACATCTCCGTTGATACTCAAAAACACACTAAAGCCGAAGTATTAGCGCTGCGTCGTCGAACTGGCTTTGTGTTCCAAAACTATGCCCTGTTTGCCCATATGAATGCGCGCCAGAACATTGCCGAAGGTCTAGTGACCGTTCGAGGTTGGAAAAAAGCCGATGCTCTCAAACGAGCGCAACAAATTCTGGATGACATCGGCCTTGGGGATAAAGGCGATAGTTATCCAGCGGCATTATCTGGCGGCCAACAACAACGCGTGGGTATCGGCCGAGCGATGGCGCTGCAACCAGAACTGCTGTTGTTTGACGAACCAACTTCTGCGCTGGATCCTGAATGGGTCGGTGAAGTTCTCTCATTAATGAAGAAGTTAGCTAATCAGCATCAAACCATGCTGGTGGTGACGCACGAGATGCAATTCGCGAAAGAAGTCGCTGATAGAGTGATCTTCATGGCGGAAGGCAATATCGTTGAGCAAGGTTCTCCACAGGATATCTTCGATAATCCACAAGATCCTCGTTTGAAAAAATTCCTTAACCAAGTAGGAATAGAGTAACGATCAAGCATCAGGATCGATTGATCCTTGAGATTTTACTCACACTACGTATAATCGCCCGGCCGGAATTTCGTACTCATTGAGTCATTGACACATTATGTGAGTGTGATTACAATTCCGCCTCTTTGTTGAGAGGCGTCGGTTGTCCTTCTCTATATAAAGAGCTTCTTTATATAAGAAAGCAAATACCCACGCCGGGTTTAACAAGAACCTAAAACTACTGATCAGTAAAGGTAATTATCATGAAACGCACTTTTCAACCTACAGTTCTAAAGCGCAAGCGTACTCACGGCTTCCGTGCTCGCATGGCAACTAAGAACGGTCGTAAAGTTATCAACGCACGTCGTGCAAAAGGCCGTGCGCGCCTATCAAAATAATCGCTAGTTTATTTTGAACACGTACGCGTTTAATCGGGAGTTACGTTTGTTAACTCCCGAGCATTATCAAAACGTCTTCCAGCAAGCTCATCGAGCTGGCTCGCCTCATTTCACCATCATTGCTCGCAATAACAAACTTTCTCACCCACGATTAGGTTTAGCGGTTCCCAAAAAGCAAATCAAAACGGCTGTCGGTCGTAACCGATTTAAGCGTTTGGCTCGTGAAAGCTTTCGTAACAATCAACATCAGCTTCCAAACAAAGATTTTGTTGTGATTGCAAAGAAAAGCGCGCAAGATTTAAGCAATGAGGAAATTTTTAAGTTGTTTGATAAGCTATGGCAACGCCTGTCTCGCCCTTCACGTGGATAGCCATTGGGCTCGTTTATCTGTATCGCTGGTTTATCAGCCCTTTGATTGGTCCTCGTTGCCGGTTCACACCAACCTGTTCCACTTACGCGCTAGAAGCTTTGAGAGCTCACGGTTTTGTAAAAGGATGTTGGTTATCAGGCAAACGTCTATTAAAATGCCACCCTTTGAATGAAGGGGGGTATGACCCCGTTCCACCAGTCCAAAAACAAGACAGAGATAACTAACGATGGATTCTCAACGTAATATCCTGCTCATCGGTTTGGCCCTGGTTTCTTTTTTGCTGTTTCAACAATGGCAAGTTGCAAAGAATCCAGAACCTCAAGCAGTTGAACAGGCTCAATCAAGCAGCACTCTACCTGCACCATCTTTTGCTGATGAACTTGACCCAGTTCCTGGTCAACAGCAAGCTTCTGCAAAAACTATCACAGCAACGACTGATGTTTTAACTCTGTCGATCGACACCGTTGGTGGCGATGTGGTACATGCCAACCTTAACGAATACTCTGCTGAGTTAGATTCATCAGATTCCTTTGTTCTGCTTAAAGACGCTCAAGGTCACCAATTTATCGCTCAAAGCGGTCTAGTGGGTCCTCAAGGTATCGACTTGAGCAGCACAAATCGCCCTCACTACAACGTAAGTGCAGACAGCTTCACAATGGCTGACGGTCAAGATGAACTTCGCGTTCCGATGACATTCACTGCAAACGGCATCGAATACACCAAAACTTACATCTTTAAACGCGGCAGCTACGCGCTTAATGTTGAATACGATGTAGTGAACAACTCAGGCAACAACGCAACATTTGGTATGTACGCTCACCTACGTCAAAACCTAATGGACGATGGTGGTAGCATCACAATGCCTACTTACCGTGGTGGCGCATACTCAACAGAAGATACGCGTTACAAGAAGTACAGCTTTGATGATATGCAGGATCGCAACCTGTCTCTTAACCTAGCCGATGGCCAAGGTTGGGCAGCAATGATTCAGCACTACTTTGCCGCAGCTTGGATCCCACGTAACGAACCAGGTACTAACCTATACACTCGTGTAATTGGCAACCTAGGCGACATCGGCGTTCGTATGCCGAACAAAACTATCGCAACAGGCGATCAGGCTAAGTTTGAAGCAACACTTTGGGTTGGTCCAAAACTGCAAGATGAAATGGCAGAAGTGGCACCTAACCTAGACCTAGTAGTGGACTACGGCTGGTTATGGTTCATTGCGAAGCCTCTTCATATGTTGCTTTCATTCATCCAGAGCTTTGTTGGCAACTGGGGTGTGGCAATCATCTGTCTGACCTTCATCGTTCGTGGTGCAATGTACCCACTAACAAAAGCGCAATACACGTCTATGGCGAAAATGCGTATGCTTCAGCCTAAGCTGCAAGCTATGCGTGAGCGCATCGGTGATGACCGTCAGCGCATGAGCCAAGAAATGATGGAACTGTACAAGAAAGAGAAAGTGAACCCACTAGGTGGTTGTTTACCTCTTATCCTACAGATGCCTATCTTCATCGCGCTTTACTGGGCACTAATGGAATCGGTTGAGCTACGTCACTCTCCATTCTTCGGTTGGATTCATGACCTTTCAGCGCAGGACCCTTACTACATCCTGCCTCTACTGATGGGTGCGTCAATGTTCCTAATCCAGAAGATGAGCCCGACAACGGTAACGGATCCAATGCAGCAGAAGATCATGACCTTTATGCCGGTTATGTTTACCTTCTTCTTCTTGTTCTTCCCATCAGGTCTCGTTCTGTACTGGTTGGTGTCGAACATCGTAACGCTTATCCAGCAAACTATGATCTACAAAGGATTAGAGAAAAAAGGCTTACACAGCAAGTAACCTTTTAGGAAATGATTGAGAAAGGCGGCCAAAAGGTCGCCTTTTTGTTTTTGGCTGATTACAATTCAGCTAATTAATTGTAATGGCTCCCTAGGTATCTTCCCTATAGCCCAGCTCAAAAGGCAAAATTATGACTACAGATACGATTGTCGCTCAAGCGACCGCGCCTGGTCGTGGCGGTGTCGGTATTATTCGTGTTTCTGGCCCTAAAGCCAACCAAGTGGCGTTAGAAGTCACTGGCAAAACACTAAAGCCCCGCTACGCAGAGTACCTGCCGTTTAAGTCAGAAGATGGCACTGTGCTTGATCAGGGCATCGCACTGTACTTCCCTAACCCACACTCATTTACAGGTGAAGACGTACTTGAGCTGCAAGGCCATGGCGGCCCTGTCGTGATGGATATGCTGATAAAACGCATTCTAGGTATAGATGGTATTCGAGCTGCTCGCCCTGGTGAGTTCTCTGAACGCGCATTTCTGAACGATAAACTCGACCTCGCTCAAGCCGAGGCGATCGCAGACCTCATTGATGCCAGTTCTGAAGAAGCAGCAAAATCGGCACTGCAATCCTTACAGGGCGCATTTTCAGGCCGCATTAATACCTTAGTTGAGTCGCTGATTCATTTGCGTATCTATGTTGAAGCAGCCATCGACTTCCCTGAAGAAGAGATCGACTTTTTGGCCGACGGTAAAGTGGCTGGTGACCTACAAGCCATCATCGACAACCTAGATGCGGTGCGCAAAGAAGCTAACCAAGGCGCTATTATGCGTGAAGGGATGAAAGTCGTGATTGCGGGTCGTCCAAATGCGGGCAAATCAAGCCTACTGAACGCGCTATCGGGTAAAGAATCTGCAATCGTAACCGACATCGCAGGAACCACGCGTGATGTACTGCGTGAGCATATCCATATTGATGGCATGCCACTACACATCATTGATACAGCAGGTTTGCGTGATGCTTCCGATGAAGTAGAGAAAATCGGTATCGAACGCGCGTGGGATGAAATAGCCCAAGCAGACCGCGTGTTGTTCATGGTGGATGGCACGACAACCGATGCCACCGATCCGAAAGATATCTGGCCAGATTTTGTGGATCGCCTACCAGACAACATTGGCATAACGGTGATCCGTAATAAAGCGGATCAAACGGGTGAAGATATGGGGATCTGCCACGTCAATAACCCTACTCTTATCCGTTTGTCAGCGAAGACTGGTGCAGGGGTTGAAGCTCTGCGCGATCATCTCAAGGAGTGTATGGGCTTCTCTGGCAACAGTGAAGGTGGGTTTATGGCTCGTCGTCGTCATCTCGATGCATTAGAACGTGCCGCACAGCACCTTCAAATAGGCCAGGAGCAGCTTGAAGGCTATATGGCAGGTGAAATATTGGCTGAAGAGCTACGCATCACCCAACAACATCTCAATGAGATTACCGGTGAGTTCAGTTCTGACGACTTACTGGGACGAATCTTCTCTTCATTCTGTATCGGGAAGTAAATAATCGAACGCGCGGTGCTGAGCTTAACTCACACCGCGTTTCTTTTTGTACGGCAAGCCATCCATGAGCTTTAGCCGTCGCATTCAATAAGGAAGAAGTATGATCCACATTATTACAGGCAGCACGTTAGGTGGCGCAGAATACGTAGGGGATCACCTGAGTGATCTACTCAACGAGAATGGATTTGAAACAACGATCCACAACCAGCCTTCCCTCAGTGATATCGAAAATCAAGGTACGTGGTTGGTGATCACCTCTACACATGGAGCTGGTGAGTATCCTGATAATATCCAACCTTTTATCGCAGCATTACAAAATACACCGCCAAAAATGACTGATGTAAAATTTGCGGTGATTGCGATTGGTGACTCTAGCTACGATACGTTCTGTGCCGCTGGTCAACACGCTTATGATTTATTAGAGGATATTGGTGCAACCCCTCTCGCAGATTGCTTTAAAATCGATGTACTGAGCCATGATGTGCCAGAAGACGCCGCAGAGATGTGGTTAAAAGAGAATATCGAACGTTTTTAAACTCACGACTTTCCCTTCAACAGAGTCGAAATTCGGCTCTGTTTTCTCCCATGTGAATAACTCCCACCAAATTATTTTGTTTAACCGCTCAAAAACCAACCAAACAGACTGTGGATAACTACAATAAGATCCAGTGATTTTCCTTTAGTTATCCCAATAACAACTTTGATCAATTTTACCCCCTGTGTATAACCACCACTTTTGATCCCAGGTAATCCTCGATCTGATCCAATCATGATCACAAGATATGATCCAAAGAAGATCCATGATCTTGTTGATCATTTTTAGGTTATCCACAGAAACGGTCGATCCTAATAGTAGATCTAATAAAAGATCATATATATAGATCTTATATATATTTATCTTGAAGCTTAAAACGGATAAAACGAGAAAACGTTTTTCTCTCTGGCATAAAGCAGGTAAAATACGGCTCCTTTATCTGTCCATTAAATCCCTTTGAATACCTGAGGTCAGTTCATGCTTTATCACGAAAACTTTGACGTCATTGTTGTCGGTGGCGGACACGCAGGAACGGAAGCCGCGCTCGCATCTGCACGCACAGGACAAAAAACGCTTCTCCTTACCCATAACATCGATACATTAGGCCAGATGTCTTGTAATCCGGCGATCGGTGGTATTGGTAAAGGTCACTTAGTAAAAGAAGTAGATGCTATGGGCGGTTTGATGGCTGAAGCCATCGACCATGCAGGTATTCAGTTTCGTACACTAAATGCCTCCAAAGGTCCTGCAGTACGAGCAACTCGAGCTCAAGCCGATCGCGCTCTGTACAAAGCGTACGTTCGTAATGCATTAGAAAATGCGCCTAACTTAACGTTGTTCCAGCAGTCAGTTGATGATCTGATTGTTGAACAAGATCGCGCAGTTGGTGTGGTAACTCAAATGGGACTTCGCTTTCATGCGAAAGCCGTTGTGCTAACCGTGGGTACCTTCCTTGGTGGTAAGATCCACATAGGTATGGAAAGCTCGTCTGGTGGTCGTGCCGGGGATCCACCATCGATCGCATTAGCGGATCGACTGCGTGAACTGCCGTTCCGTGTGGATCGTTTAAAAACAGGTACTCCACCGCGCATTGATGCTCGTACTGTTGATTTTTCAGTGCTAGAAGCTCAGCACGGTGATAACCCAACGCCTGTATTCTCGTTCATGGGCAAACGTGAACAGCATCCGCGTCAGATTCCATGTTTCATCACCCACACCAATGAACAAACTCACGATGTGATCCGCAGTAACTTGGATCGCAGTCCAATGTACGCAGGTGTGATTGAAGGTATTGGTCCTCGTTACTGTCCGTCTATTGAAGACAAAGTGATGCGTTTCGCTGACAAAAACAGCCACCAAATCTTCATTGAGCCAGAAGGCCTAACCACGCACGAGTTATACCCTAATGGTATCTCGACCAGCTTGCCATTTGATGTGCAAGTACAAATCGTGCGCTCAATGAAAGGGTTTGAAAATGCACACATCGTTCGCCCAGGTTATGCGATTGAATATGATTTCTTCGATCCACGTGATTTGAAGCAAACGTACGAGACGAAGTTCATCCATGGTTTGTTCTTTGCTGGCCAGATTAATGGTACGACTGGCTACGAAGAAGCCGCAGCGCAAGGCTTGATGGCGGGCCTAAACGCAAGCTTGTTTAGCCAAGACAAAGAAGGCTGGAGCCCACGTCGTGACCAAGCTTACATGGGCGTGTTGATTGATGACTTATCGACCATGGGTACCAAAGAGCCGTACCGCATGTTCACTTCTCGTGCGGAATACCGCCTGCTACTTCGTGAAGATAACGCCGATTTACGTTTAACGGAAAAAGCGCGCGAGCTAGGCTTGATTGATGATGTTCGTTGGGCTCGCTTTAACGAGAAAATCAACAATATGGAAACGGAGCGTCAGCGTTTGAAAGCAACGTGGATGAATCCGAAGTCAGAGGGTGTTGATGAGTTGAACAAGCTGCTGAAAACCCCAATGGCCCGTGAAGCGAGTGGTGAGGATCTTCTGCGTCGTCCAGAGATCACTTATTCGCAACTGACGCAACTTGAAGCGTTTGCTCCTGTTCTTGAAGATCAGCAAGCGGCTGAGCAAGTTGAAATTCAAGTGAAATACGATGGTTACATCAAGCGTCAGCAGGAAGAGATCGAAAAATCACTGCGTCACGAAAATACCAAGTTACCTGCTGATTTGGATTACCGCGATGTAAAAGGTTTATCAAACGAAGTCGTTGCTAAACTGAGCGAGGCCAAACCAGAGAGCATCGGTATTGCATCACGCATTTCTGGTATTACGCCTGCTGCAATTTCTATTCTACTTGTTCACTTGAAAAAGCATGGTTTGCTGAAGAAAGGTGAGGAAGAATAATGAGCGCATTGCGAACAAAGCTGGATTCACTGATCGCGAAAACCGATTTGGAAGTGTCAGAACAGCAACGAGAGCAGTTAGTTGGTTATGTCGAACTGCTCGACAAATGGAACAAAGCGTACAATTTAACATCGGTACGTGATCCGCTTGATATGTTAGTGAAACATATTCTTGATAGTATCGTTGTAAGCGCACACCTGCCCGGTGAGCGCTTCATTGATGTTGGTACTGGTCCGGGGTTACCGGGCATCCCTTTGGCAATCATGAACCCTGAGAAAACCTTCTTTTTGCTCGACAGTCTTGGCAAACGCATCCGTTTTATCAAGCAAGTTGTGCACACATTAGGGCTGAAAAACGTGACACCAATTCAAAGTCGCGTCGAAGAATTCCAGCCTGAAGAAAAATTTGATGGCGTTTTGAGTCGAGCTTTTGCTTCAATGACAGACATGGTGGAATGGTGCCACCATTTGCCGAAACAAGAGCACGGGGTGTTTCTAGCGCTGAAAGGACAGCACCCTAAAGATGAAATGGATCAGCTTCCTGAATGGTGCAGTGTGACAGAGATCATATCTTTGGCTGTTCCTGAGTTGGAAGGTGATCGTCATCTAGTAATCTTATCGCGCAAGGAAAATTAGCGAGGTAATCGTGGGTAAAATTGTAGCAATCGCCAACCAGAAAGGTGGGGTCGGCAAAACAACAACGTGCATTAACTTAGCGGCTTCGATGGCGGCAACAAAGCGCAAGGTTTTGGTGATCGATCTCGACCCGCAAGGCAATGCTACGATGGCCAGTGGCGTGGATAAGTATATGGTCGACGCCACCGCATACGATCTTTTGGTTGAAGATACACCGTTCGATCAAGTCGTTTGTACCCAAACAACAGGGAAGTATGATTTGATCGCGGCGAACGGAGACGTGACCGCGGCAGAAATCAAATTGATGGAAGTTTTCGCTCGTGAAGTGCGTCTAAAAAATGCATTGTCGTCAGTTCGCGATAACTATGATTTCATCTTTATTGATTGTCCTCCTTCTCTAAACCTTCTTACAATCAATGCGATGGCGGCAGCTGACTCTGTGCTGGTGCCGATGCAATGTGAATACTTTGCGTTAGAAGGTTTAACTGCTCTTATGGATACAATCAGCAAGTTAGCGGCTGTTGTGAATGAAAACCTAAAAATCGAAGGTTTATTGCGTACCATGTACGACCCACGCAACCGCTTATCGAATGAAGTATCCGATCAACTTAAAAAACACTTTGGGAATAAAGTTTACCGTACTGTCATTCCACGTAATGTTCGTTTGGCTGAAGCGCCAAGTCACGGTAAGCCTGCAATGTACTACGATAAGTACTCCGCAGGTGCCAAAGCGTATCTTGCTCTAGCGGGCGAAATGCTCCGCCGCGAAGAAATCCCAGTTTAACTCTAACCTAAGGAATTCAATCCCATGTCTAAGCGTGGTCTCGGAAAAGGACTGGATGCGTTATTGTCGACCAGTTCGTTTGCTCGTGAAAAACAGCATATTGCATCGCATAGCCAAGAATTATCGGCAGACGGTGAGTTAACCGATTTAGCGATTGGTCAATTGCAGCCGGGCGTATACCAACCGCGTAAAGATATGGCGCCTGAAGCGCTAGAAGAACTAGCGGCTTCGATTCAATCACAAGGCATTATTCAACCAATCGTGGTTCGCCAGGTCGAAAATGGTCAGTTTGAGATCATCGCAGGTGAGCGCCGCTGGCGTGCTGCAAGGCAGGCGGGTTTAAAGCGCGTGCCGTGTTTGGTGAAAAAAGTTGAAGATCGTGCCGCCATCGCCATGGCGTTGATTGAAAACATTCAACGTGAAGACTTGAATGTGATTGAGGAAGCCCAAGCGCTTGAGCGTCTACAAGATGAATTCACGCTGACACATCAGCAAGTGGCCGATGTGATTGGTAAATCAAGAACGACGGTGAGTAACCTATTACGTCTGAATCAGTTGGAAGTTGATGTAAAAGGTCTGGTTGCAGATAAAAAATTGGAAATGGGTCATGCTCGAGCTCTGTTAGCGTTAGAAGGCGAACAGCAAGTCGAAGTAGCTCAACAAGTGGCTAAGAAGCAAATGACTGTTCGCCAAACCGAACAGTTAGTAAAAAAGTGCTTAGCCCCACAAAATGAGCAAAAAGGGCAACAAGAGGATACCGAAGCCGAGCAAATGTCGCATAAATTGAGTCAGCTGCTTGATGCAAAAGTTTCTCTTACCCGTTCTGCAAACGGAAAAGCGAAATTGACGATAAGTCTTGATGAGCCTCACAAATTGGACCAACTAATTGCCAAGCTTGAGGCCTAGATGAGATAATTGATTTAGGTCAATTAATCTAATTAATCGAATTTTGTGCGAAAGTTGTCGTTTTGTAAACAAAACTGTAAGTTTTTGATGCAATCGAATTGCTTTACGTTGAACTGAACGTATAATTTTCGCCAATTTCCCAGCACAGAGAGTTAAGTGCGAAGTGGATATTACTAGAGGTACGAATACATGGTAGCTGCGTTAGCTAGACCAGGACGAGAGCTCGCAAGGCAATTGTTAATGATCCAGTCTGGCGCGGTTATTTTTGTGGCAGCAGGAATGGCGGTAGCCATAAATCCTGACTGGGGATTTTCAGCGCTGATTGGCGGAGGCATTTTTGTTGTTGCCAATGCAGTATTCGCGCTGTGTGCTTTCATGTTTAGTGGAGCTCGCGCTGCCAAGCGCATCGCTGCTTCCTTCTATACGGGTGAAGTACTGAAAATTCTCATCACGGTTGCACTGTTCTATGTTGCCTACATGTATATGCAGGTGGAACTTGTTCCCCTCAAACTAACCTATTTGCTGGTACTAGGTATTAATATCTGTGCACCAGTGCTATTCATTAACAACAAAAAATAGGATGAGTTATGGCTGCGCCAGGTGAAGCGCTAACATCGTCCGGTTACATTGCCCACCACCTTTCTAACCTATCGCTATACAAGTTGGGTTTAGTAGGGTCGGAGACAAGTTTCTGGAACGTACATATCGATAGCCTGTTTTTTTCTTGGTTTACTGGTTTAATTTTCCTCGGAATTTTTTACAAAGTAGCAAAGAGAACAACAGCGGGTGTACCGGGTAAGCTTCAGTGTGCTGTAGAAATGATCGTTGAATTTGTCGCCGATAACGTCAAAGACACGTTCCATGGACGCAACCCACTGATCGCGCCTTTAGCACTGACTATCTTTTGTTGGGTATTTTTGATGAACGTGATGGACTTAGTTCCTATCGACTTCTTACCATACCCAGCAGAGCATTGGCTAGGTATTCCTTACCTTAAGGTTGTACCGTCTGCTGATGTGAATATCACCATGGCTATGGCTCTAGGCGTTTTTGCATTGATGATTTACTACAGCATCAAAGTAAAAGGTCTAGGTGGATTCGCAAAAGAACTTGCACTACATCCATTCAATCACCCACTGATGATTCCGTTTAACCTACTAATTGAAGTGGTATCGCTATTAGCGAAACCTCTATCACTTGGTATGCGTCTATTCGGTAACATGTTCGCGGGTGAGGTTGTATTCATTCTTTGTGCGGCAATGCTACCATGGTACTTACAATGGATGGGTTCACTACCGTGGGCAATCTTCCATATCTTGGTTATTACGATTCAAGCCTTCGTATTCATGATGTTGACAATTGTTTACCTGTCAATGGCACACGAAGATCCTGATCATTAATTTTTTTAAAGCTTTTTATTTGGGCACTAAGCCAACAACTATAAATTGGAGATAGTAATGGAAACTTTACTGAGCTTTTCTGCAATCGCCGTAGGTATTATCGTCGGTCTTGCTTCTCTTGGTACAGCGATTGGTTTCGCACTGCTAGGTGGTAAATTCCTAGAAGGTGCTGCACGTCAACCAGAAATGGCTCCTATGCTACAAGTTAAGATGTTCATCATCGCGGGTCTACTTGATGCGGTTCCAATGATCGGTATCGTAATCGCGCTACTATTCACTTTCGCAAACCCATTCGTTGGTCAACTAGGTTAATCACCTTTAACTCGGGACGGGCGATTATCGCTTGTCACTGATTAACACTAAGTCCAAATAGAGGGGTAGCTGTTGTGAACATAAACGCAACTCTGCTAGGTCAAGCAATCTCGTTCGCACTATTTGTGTGGTTCTGCATGAAGTATGTATGGCCACCATTGATGCAAGCGATCGAAGAGCGTCAGAAGAAAATTGCTGATGGTCTTCAAGCAGCAGAACGTGCTGCGAAAGACTTGGATCTAGCACAAGCCAACGCTTCTGATCAATTGAAAGAAGCGAAGCGCACAGCAACTGAGATCATCGAACAAGCGAACAAGCGTAAGTCTCAAATTCTTGATGAAGCTCGCGAGGAAGCTCAGGCAGAACGCCAGAAAATCCTAGCGCAAGCAGAAGCAGAACTTGAAGCTGAACGCAATCGTGCACGCGATGAGCTGCGCAAACAAGTTGCTACTCTGGCTGTAGCTGGTGCTGAGAAAATCCTTGAGCGTTCTATCGATAAAGATGCGCAAAAAGATATTCTCGACAACATTACTGCAAAACTTTAAGTCTGGGGGCGCATATGTCTGATTTGACTACTATCGCACGCCCCTATGCTAAAGCAGCCTTCGACTTTGCTTTAGAGAAAGACCAGTTGGACCAATGGGGCCAAATGTTATCTTTTGCTGCTGAAGTGGCCAAAAACGAACAAATGAACGAACTACTAACGGGTTCGGTTTCTGCTGACAAAATGGCAGAAATTTTTGTTGCAGTTTGCGGCGAACAAGTTGATGCGCACGGTCAAAACCTTTTGAAGGTAATGGCTGAGAATGGTCGTTTAGCGGCCCTTCCTGATGTTTGCACGGAGTTTTTTACTCTGAAAAAAGAACATGAGAAAGAAATTGATGTTGAAGTAATTTCAGCAACAGAGCTTTCTGATGAACAACTTGCAAACATTGGCAGCAAACTTGAAAAGCGTCTTGAACGCAAAGTGAAGCTGAATTGCAGTGTAGATGAGACCCTACTTGGTGGGGTTATTATTCGAGCCGGAGACCTAGTCATCGATGACTCAGCGCGTGGTCGTTTGAACCGCCTGAGCGATGCATTGCAGTCTTAATGGGGATTGGAGCATGCAACTTAATTCCACGGAAATTAGCGATCTGATCAAACAACGTATCGAATCTTTCGAAGTTGTTAGTGAAGCTCGCAACGAGGGTACTATCGTATCGGTAAGCGATGGTATCATCCGCATCCACGGCCTAGCGGACGTGATGCAAGGTGAAATGATTGAATTACCGGGTGGCCGTTATGCACTGGCACTTAACCTTGAGCGTGACTCGGTTGGTGCGGTTGTAATGGGCCCATATGCTGACCTTAAGGAAGGCATGAAAGTTACAGGTACTGGCCGCATTCTTGAAGTGCCAGTTGGTCCAGAACTACTAGGCCGCGTAGTAAACACGCTGGGTGAGCCTATCGATGGTAAAGGTCCAATCGAAGCGAAAATGACTTCGCCTGTAGAAGTGATCGCACCAGGTGTAATCGACCGTAAATCGGTAGACCAACCTGTGCAAACTGGTTATAAGTCAGTTGACTCAATGATCCCAATCGGTCGTGGTCAGCGTGAGCTTATCATCGGTGACCGTCAGATTGGTAAAACAGCACTGGCGATCGACGCGATCATCAACCAGAAAGACTCTGGTATTTTCTCTATCTACGTAGCAATCGGTCAGAAAGCATCGACTATCGCTAACGTTGTTCGCAAACTAGAAGAGCACGGCGCACTACAAAATACTATCGTTGTAGTTGCATCAGCTTCTGAATCTGCAGCGCTTCAATACCTAGCGCCTTACGCAGGTTGTGCGATGGGTGAATACTTCCGCGATCGCGGTGAAGACGCACTGATTGTTTACGATGATCTATCTAAGCAAGCGGTAGCTTACCGTCAGATCTCTCTACTACTTAAACGTCCACCAGGCCGTGAGGCATTCCCAGGTGACGTATTCTACTTACACTCGCGTCTACTAGAGCGTGCAGCTCGTGTAAACGAAGAGTACGTAGAGCGTTTCACTAACGGTGAAGTGAAAGGTAAGACTGGTTCTTTGACTGCTCTTCCTATCATCGAAACTCAAGCAGGTGACGTTTCAGCATTCGTACCGACTAACGTAATCTCGATTACCGATGGTCAGATCTTCCTACAAACTGAGCTATTCAACGCTGGTGTTCGTCCAGCTGTTGACCCTGGTATCTCAGTATCTCGTGTAGGTGGTTCAGCTCAGACGAAAATCATCAAGAAACTATCAGGTGGTATCCGTACAGCACTAGCTGCATACCGTGAACTAGCGGCATTTGCTCAGTTCTCTTCTGACCTTGATGACGCAACGAAGAAACAGCTAGACCATGGTCAAAAAGTTACAGAACTAATGAAGCAGAAGCAGTACGCTCCAATGTCTGTATTTGACCAAGCTCTAACTATCTTCGCGGCAGAGCGCGGTTACCTTGATGATGTAGAACTTAACAAAGTTCTAGATTTCGAGGCGGCTCTACTATCGTACGCTCGCGGTCAATACGCTGAACTAGCAGCTGAGATCGACAAGTCTGGCGCTTACAACGATGAAATCGAAGCTCAGTTGAAGAAACTGACTGACGACTTCAAAGCAACCCAAACTTGGTAATTAGGTCGGTGGCAGTTTCTGCCACCAACTAACGGAGAGTAACGATGGCCGGCGCAAAAGAGATACGTAATAAAATCGGTAGTGTTAAAAGCACTCAGAAAATTACGAAAGCGATGGAAATGGTAGCAGCTTCAAAAATGCGTCGTTCTCAAGATGCAATGGAAGCTTCTCGTCCATACGCTGAAACAATGCGTAAAGTGATCGGTCATGTGGCTAACGCAAACCTAGAGTACCGTCATCCGTACCTAGAAGAGCGTGAAGCTAAACGTGTTGGTTACATCATCGTTTCGACAGACCGTGGTCTGTGTGGTGGTTTGAACATTAACGTGTTCAAAAAAGCCGTTACAGACATGCAAGCATGGAGAGAGAAAGGTGCTGAGATTGAGCTAGCCGTTGTTGGCTCAAAAGCAACAGCTTTCTTTAAACATGGTGGCGCAAAAGTTGCGGCACAGGTTTCTGGTCTTGGAGATAATCCAAGCCTACAAGACCTAATCGGCTCTGTTGGCGTAATGCTGAAGAAATACGATGAAGGTGAACTGGACCGTCTATATGTAGTATTCAACAAGTTTGTAAATACTATGGTTCAGCAACCAACGATCGATCAATTGCTACCTTTGCCTAAATCGGACAGCGAAGAGATGCAGCGTGAGCATTCATGGGACTACATCTATGAGCCTGAACCAAAACCTCTACTGGATACGCTATTAGTGCGTTACGTAGAGTCTCAGGTATACCAAGGTGTGGTTGAGAACCTTGCTTGTGAGCAAGCGGCTCGAATGATTGCGATGAAGGCTGCAACGGATAACGCAACCAGTTTGATTGACGATTTGGAACTTGTGTACAACAAAGCCCGTCAGGCTGCGATTACACAAGAACTATCAGAAATCGTTGGTGGTGCAGCTGCGGTTTAAGCTTAGGTAAAACGAAATAGTTTAGAGGATTAACGATGGCTACAGGTAAGATCGTACAGATCATCGGTGCGGTAGTCGACGTAGAGTTCCCACAGAGCGATGTACCTAGTGTATATGACGCTCTAAACGTAACGGACTCAAAAGAGCGTCTAGTTCTTGAAGTTCAACAACAGCTAGGCGGTGGCGTAGTTCGTTGTATCGTAATGGGTAGCTCTGATGGTTTACGTCGTGGAGTAGAAGTGGTTAACACTGGCGCTCCAATTTCAGTACCAGTAGGTACTAAAACTCTAGGTCGTATCATGAACGTCCTAGGTGACGCGATTGACGAGCGTGGTGAAGTGGGTGCGGAAGAGGTTTACTCTATCCACCGTAGTGCACCAAGCTACGAAGAGCAATCAAACGAAATTGCACTTCTAGAAACGGGCGTTAAAGTAATCGACCTAATTTGTCCATTCGCTAAGGGTGGTAAAATCGGTCTATTCGGTGGTGCAGGTGTAGGTAAGACCGTTAACATGATGGAACTTATCAACAACATCGCACTACAGCACTCAGGTCTATCAGTATTTGCTGGTGTTGGTGAGCGTACTCGTGAAGGTAACGATTTCTACTACGAGATGCAGGAAGCGGGCGTTGTAAACGTTGAGAAGCCTGAAGAATCAAAAGTAGCGATGGTTTACGGTCAGATGAACGAGCCACCAGGTAACCGTCTACGTGTTGCACTGACTGGTCTAACAATGGCAGAGCGTTTCCGTGACGAAGGTCGTGACGTACTACTGTTCATTGATAACATCTACCGTTACACACTTGCAGGTACAGAGGTATCAGCACTACTAGGTCGTATGCCTTCTGCGGTAGGTTACCAGCCAACTCTTGCAGAAGAGATGGGTGTACTTCAGGAGCGTATCACGTCAACGAAATCAGGTTCTATCACGTCTGTACAGGCAGTATACGTACCTGCGGATGACTTGACTGACCCGTCTCCAGCAACAACGTTCGCGCACTTGGATGCAACGGTTGTACTTAACCGTAACATCGCTGCAATGGGTCTATACCCTGCGATCGACCCGCTAGATTCAACATCTCGTATGCTTGATCCACTAGTCGTTGGTCAAGATCACTACGAAGTTGCTCGTGGTGTTCAGCAGACTCTTCAGCGCTACAAAGAGCTGAAAGATATCATTGCTATCCTAGGTATGGACGAGCTATCTGAAGAAGATAAGCAAGTTGTATCTCGTGCACGTAAGATTGAGCGTTTCCTAACTCAGCCTTACCACGTAGCAGAAGTATTTACTGGTGACCCTGGTATTTACGTACCTCTAAAAGAGACTCTACGTGGCTTTAAAGGTCTACTAGCTGGTGAATACGACGACATTCCTGAGCAGGCATTTATGTACTGCGGTAGCATCGACGATGCTATTGAGAA
The DNA here is from genome assembly GCF_033339395.1 of Vibrio sp. 397. NCBI lineage: Bacteria > Pseudomonadati > Pseudomonadota > Gammaproteobacteria > Vibrionales > Vibrionaceae > Vibrio > Vibrio sp. 397. The sequence goes on from NZ_JAWOUN010000016.1 coordinate 44,224, forward strand.
TGCGAAGAAGCTATAAGGCTAACTAGGAGGCGATATGGCAGCAATAACCTTTCACCTAGACGTAGTAAGCGCTGAGAAGAAAATCTTCTCTGGTCGTGTTGAAACGTTTCAGGTGACCGGTAGCGAAGGTGAACTTGGTATTTTCCATGGTCACACACCGCTGCTGACCGCTATCAAGCCTGGTATGGTGCGTATTGTGAAACAGCACGGCCACGAAGAAATTATTTATGTTTCTGGTGGTATGGTAGAGATTCAGCCTGGTACAGCGACTGTACTAGCTGATACAGCTATCCGTGGTGAAGAGCTAGACGCAGCGAAGGCAGAAGAAGCCAAACGCCGCGCTGAGGAGCAAATCCAGAATCAGCATGGTGACATGGACTTCGCACAAGCGGCCAGTGAACTGGCTAAAGCCATTGCTCAGCTACGAGTTATCGAGCTGACAAAAAAGCGTCGCTAAGCTCAATTAGCAACGTTGCATGAAAAAAGGCGGCCAATTGGTCGCCTTTTTGATTAATTTTAGTTGGAAATTTACCTTACTCCATTAACTATTTTAAAAGAGCTGTTTAAAATAACGGCCAATTAACATAAAACGTCAATAGGTTATCAATGAAATTCAGTGCTGTGATTCTTGCAGCGGGTAAAGGTACCCGTATGCATTCGAACATGCCTAAGGTGCTACACACTTTGGCAGGTAAGCCAATGGCAAAACATGTGATTGATACATGTACAGGTCTAGGTGCACAAAATATCCACTTGGTCTTTGGCCACGGTGGTGATCAAATGCAAACCACTCTTGCAGAAGAGCCTGTAAATTGGGTGCTTCAAGCGGAGCAGTTAGGGACAGGTCATGCGGTTGATCAAGCGTCTCCGAAGTTTGAAGACGATGAAAAAGTACTGGTGCTTTACGGTGATGTTCCACTGATTTCAGCTGAAACGATTGAAAACCTATTAGATGCACAGCCAACAGGCGGTATTGCACTACTAACAGTGATTCTAGATAACCCGACAGGCTACGGTCGTATTATCCGTAAGAATGGTCCTGTTGTTGCGATCGTTGAGCAAAAAGATGCAACAGAAGAACAAAAACAAATTAAAGAGATCAACACTGGCGTGATGGTTGCGACTGGTGGGGATCTTAAGCGTTGGTTGTCTGGCTTAAACAACAACAACGCACAAGGCGAATACTACCTAACTGACGTTATTGCAGCTGCACACGATGAAGGTCGTGCCGTTGAGGCAGTACACCCAGTCAATGCCATTGAGGTGGAAGGGGTCAACGACCGCGCACAGCTTGCTCGTCTAGAGCGTGCTTTCCAGTCAATGCAAGCTCAGAAACTACTAGAGCAAGGTGTCATGCTACGCGATCCAGCACGCTTTGATTTGCGTGGTGAGTTACAGTGCGGTATGGACTGTGAAATCGACGTGAATGTTATCATCGAAGGTAAAGTTTCACTGGGTGATAACGTGGTTATCGGTGCGGGTTGTGTACTGAAAGATTGTGAAATCGACGACAACACCATCGTTCGCCCTTACAGTGTGATTGAAGGTGCAACGGTTGGTGAAGAATGTACGGTTGGTCCATTTACTCGCCTTCGTCCTGGTGCTGAAATGCGTAACGATTCCCATGTGGGTAACTTCGTTGAAGTGAAAAATGCGCGCATCGGAGAAGGTTCAAAAGCGAACCACCTAACTTACTTAGGTGATGCAGAGATCGGTCAACGTACTAACATCGGTGCAGGTACTATCACTTGTAACTACGATGGTGCGAACAAGTTTAAAACTATCATCGGTAATGATGTTTTTGTTGGTTCTGATAGCCAGCTGGTGGCGCCTGTCACTATCGCTGATGGCGCAACCATCGGTGCAGGCACGACACTAACAAAAGATGTTGAAGAAGGTGAGTTAGTAATTACTCGCGTCAAAGAGCGCAAAATTACTGGCTGGCAGCGTCCTGTAAAACAGAAATAAGCAATACCTGCACTCTATCGCTATATTGTCAAAGCCGTTCAACAAGAGCGGCTTTGTTGTTTCTAGCTCAGGCTTCATCGTTAGTAACTAGGAATAGCAATACGGTTTTCGAGCCAACGAACGGCTTGAGATACAAATAGGATGAGTAACAAGTACTCCAAAACGAGGAAGGTATAAATCTCTAAGGGTAAGTACTCATTCACCACCAGCTCATTAGCACGGCGAGTGAGATCGCTTAAACCAATCACGCTGACTAAAGAACTCATCTTGAGAATGTAGACAAATTGATTGCCCAGTGGAGGGAGGATTTGTCGAAATGCTTGGGGAAGAATTACCAAGCGCATCTTTTGCCAATAGCTTAAGCCCAAAGATTCAGCCGCTTCATGTTGGCCACGGCTGATAGCTTGTATCCCACCGCGAAACACTTCCGCCATAAACGCACTCTCAGCGATAGTCAGTGCAATAACACCCGCCCAAAAGTGATTGAGTGAGACATCCAATAGTGTAGGCATGCCGTAATACACCCAAAGTAGTAAGACTAAAACTGGCACTGAACGGATCACCTCGACATAAATACGGTTTATCCACTTCAGAGAGGCAGAGTCCGACAGAGCGGGTAAGGCAACGATCAGGCCCAAGCTCATCGCAAATAACATACTGAGGAGTGATACCTGAATGGTGTCATTAAACCCAGCGATTAAAAACTTTAGATTGGTGAGCCCTTGATCCGTCGAAGGGTCAAGTACATACCAGCCCCATTGATAATCAGAACAACCAGTGAGTAATAGCAGTGAAAACAGCCATAGAGTTCGAAACGTCACATTTACTCCCTGAATTAACTAAAAAACTTCCTTTGTTACTGCTATGTTATCAGTAGAGCTCTAATAAAGGTTAATTATTAAACCGTATAAGGTCATTATTTTTAAGGGAATAAAAATGAGAAAGATTTTACTAGTGCTAGGAATGTGTTTGCTTGCTGCGACTCAAGTCGCTCACGCTGAAAGCCGTCTTCAATCCATTTTAGACAATGGCGTACTCCGAGTTGGAACGACGGGAGATTGGAATCCGATGACGATGAAAGACCCCGCGACAAACAGTTATCGTGGCTTCGATATCGATGTAACAACAGAACTTGCTAAAGATCTCGGTGTAAAAGTGGAGTATGTGCCCACGGATTGGAAGACGCTAGTTAATGGCATTACCGCCAACAAATACGATATTACTGGCAGCGCATCTCTGAACATGTCGCGCGCGAAAGTAGCTGGATACAGCCAGCCATATTTCTACCTTGCCTTTGTACCTGTGGTGCAAAAGAAAGATCTCGCCAAATTCTCTGATTGGGCGGATTTTAATAAACCAGAAGTAAAAGTCGCGGCGACGTTAGGTACGGTACAAGAAAAAATGGTGAAAGAGTTCTTCCCGTCTGCTCAGCATATTGTTATTGAAGCGCCAGCGCGCGACTTCCAAGAACTACTAGCTCGCAGGGCCGATGTATCGGTGACGTCCAATGTGGAAGCAGCGACGTTGGTGGATAAGTTTAAACAGTTGGCGATAGTGCCAGTGGCCGCACCGCGTAAACCAACCCCAATTGCTATGTTGTTGCCGCAAGACGATCAAGTATGGATTAATTATATCAATCACTGGGTAGAGTTGAAAAAGACTCAAGGCTTTTTTAAGCAGACTGCCAAGAAGTGGGGGTTGAAAAGCTTATAAACAGAAAGAGCCGCATTGCGCGGCTCTTTTTATTATCTGAACAATTAAAGTTCGTCTTCACTCACGACTCGGGCGTTGTCAGGAGTCGTAAAGTGCTTGGATAATTCGCGATTCGACAGAATGTATCCCATCCACAGCCCACCCATACAGATGATGATTGCGATGCCAGTAACCATCTGAGCTTGGCTTGCCATTGCGGCTACCAATGCACTTGAGAAGCTACTTACACAGATTTGCAGGCTGTTTTGCAGACCTGCTGCTGTTGCAGGGCTCTGTTGTGCGCTGGCCAGTGCACGGTTTACCACTATTGGGTACAGCGCGCCGTTAGCAACGGCAATCAAACAGAATGGCGCAAGAATAGGCCAAATCGATGACAGCTCCCACTGTGAAGCAATGAAAATCATTAATGCCGCGACACTAAATAGGCCAATCAGTTGGCGCAGAACCTTTTCATCACCAAATTTTCGAACGCCTACTTTACCTAAGTAGCCACCAGCCATAAACGCGATGGTTTGTGGGATAAAGCTCAAACCAATATCTTTTGCTTCGTAGCCCAGTTGCGCCATGATTTCTGGCATCCCAGTTAGGTAAGCAAAGAATGCAGCCGAAGCCGTCGCAAACATAAACACGTTGCCAAGGTATTTTTTAGAACTCAGCAGCGCTTTGATGTCGGCAGACATACTGGTTTGTTTGATTTCTGCTTTCTCGTCTTTTTGGGCCATGGTCGCAAAGACCAAAAAGACACCAACCAGTGTTAGCGTAATAAAGATACTGTGCCAGCCGAAGTTATCTGCCAACACAACCCCTAATTGAGGTGCTAGTGCTGGTGATAGCGCGACGAGTGGCATGATTGTCGCAAAAATTTGTTGGCTACTGCTTGAGTAGCGTTTAATGACCATAGCCTGCCAGATCACGGCTGGTGCACACACACCGATAGCTTGGATAAAGCGCAGTGTGAGTAGTTGCCATACTTGATCACAGAAAGCCAAACCGAATGACGCGATAGTAAATAGCACCAACCCGGCTGCGAGTGTATTACGATGGCCAAATTTATCGGATGCCAATCCCCACATTAGCTGGCCAATCGCCATACCAACGAGGAATACCGTTAAAGAGAGCGCAATTTGCTCAGGGCCTGTTGCAAAGTCGATTTCCATCGCTTTGAATGCTGGCAGATACATATCGGTAGCAACGAAGCCAAGCATCGATAATGCTGCCAGATAAATGAGCTGTAGTTTTGAGATTTTCATGATTCAACCAGTCAAATTATTTAATCATTTTTTAATCAACATCAGTTGGCGCCAACCCTGATTTATTTACCTTATTATTCTATTTTTCGATTTTGAGAAAATAAAACGCTAAAATTGTTGGTTATCAATCAAATTTTTTGAAAGGTTAAATCATGTTCTCTAAAGCGTCTTTGGAAATGCTGGATACGGTTGCCCGTTTAGGCAGTTTCACCGCTGCGGCTGAGGTATTGCATAAAGTCCCCTCAGCCATCAGCTATGGAGTAAGGCAGGTCGAGCAAGATTTAGATGTGGTGCTGTTTCGACGTTTACCAAGGAAAGTCGAGCTAACTCCAGCGGGTGAACTTTTTATGGCCGAGGCGCGCTCTTTGCTGCGTCAAATGGAAGAGGTGAAAGCACAAACGCGGCGAGCGGCTCAAGGATGGAAAAGCACGTTAAAGCTGACCTTAGATAACGTGGTGAAGTTAGAAAAACTCAAACCTTTGGTGGAAGATTTTTATCGCGAGTTTGAATTTGCTGAATTGCAGATCAATATGGAGGTCTTCAATGGTTCTTGGGAAGCCATAGCACAAGGTCGAGCCGACATTGTCGTTGGCGCGACATCTGCGGTTCCCGTTGGGGGAGATTTTGAAGTCAAAGATATGGGCGTATTAGATTGGGCATTTGTAATGTCACCCGCTCATCCTTGCGTTCGACAACAAGTGCTTACTGAAGCATTTGTGAGTCAATTTCCGGCGATCTGTCTTGATGATACTTCGAACGTGCTGCCAAAACGCCATACTGGCCATTATCCGCAACAGCGCCGATTATTATTGCCCAATTGGTATAGTGCGATTGAATGTTTAAAAAATGGGGTGGGCGTGGGTTACATGCCACGTCATATTGCAACACCCTTAATCAATGATGGTGTACTGGTGGAGAAGGTCATGCCGGATGATAAACCGCTCAGTCACTGCTGCTTAGTATGGCGCAAAGATGATAATCATAAATTGATCCAGTGGATGGTGGACTATCTTGGGTCGCCTAATCAGCTACATAAAGATTGGTTACAGTCATAAAAAACACCTCGCTAATGCGAGGTGTTGTCTTTGATATATTTGAAATGTGGCGTTTTATGACAAGAAAAACTTATACGATGGGTTGTCTGTCTCATCTTTGCATTGATAGCCAAGTTCACGTAAATGTGCAGAAAACTGAGCTAAATCGCTTTCATCTAACTCGAAACCACATAAAACACGTCCGTAGTCAGCGCCGTGGTTACGGTAGTTGAACAAGCTGATATTCCAATGAGTACCGAGTGTGCTTAAGAACTTGAGTAGCGCTCCCGGATATTCTGGGAATTCAAAGCTGTATAGGCGCTCTTTAAGCGGCTTAGACGGCTTACCACCAATCATGTAGCGCACGTGCAGCTTCGCCATTTCATCATCAGACAAATCAACCACTGGGTAGCCACCATCACGTAAGTCGTGAATGATATGTTCTAGCTCTTCCTGACCGCCTTGCAAACGCACACCGACAAAGATATTTGCCAATGCGTCATCGTTGTAGCGGTAGTTAAACTCCGTTACGGCGCGGCCGCCAATGAGGTTACAGAACTCAAAGAAGGCACCTTGACGCTCAGGAATGGTGACGGCAAGCAAACCTTCACGTTTCTCACCAAGCTCGCAGCGTTCAGAAACATAACGTAAGCCATGGAAGTTAGTGTTGGCACCAGACAGCACAGTACCTAAATTCTTACCTTGCAGTTTGTTTTGCTCAGCAAACTTCTTCAAACCCGCCAGAGCAAGCGCGCCAGAAGGCTCTGCAATCGCACGGGTGTCTTCAAAGATGTCTTTTACTGCTGCGCAGATTTCATCGCTAGAGACTGCAATATGGCCATCAATGTACTTTTGGCATAGACGAAACGTCTCTTCACCAATGCGTTTTACTGCAACGCCATCGGCAAACATGCTGACCTGGTCTAATACTACTGGTTCACCTGCATCCAATGCCGCTTTGAGGCATGAAGAATCTTCTGGCTCGACCGCAATCACTTTGATTTCTGGCATTAGCTGCTTCACGAGTACCGCAACACCGGCAGCCAAACCGCCACCACCGACAGGGACGAAGATGTAATCAAGGTGACCATTTTGCTGCAGCATTTCCATGCCTATGGTGCCTTGACCTGCAATCACCAGTGGGTGATCGAAAGGAGGGACAAATGTGTACCCATGCAGATCAGAAAGGCGTTCCGCTTCCGCTTTTGCCTCATCAAAGTTACTGCCGTGCAGCACCACATTGCCACCAAAGCTGCGTACCGCATCGACTTTGATGTCTGGTGTGGTTTTTGGCATCACGATAGTGGTCTTAATGCCAAGCTTAGTACCAGAAAGCGCCATGCCTTGTGCGTGGTTACCTGCCGATGCTGCAATGACACCAGCGGCTTTTTGTGCTTCAGATAAACTCGCCACCATGTTGTATGCACCGCGCAATTTGAACGAGTGTACGGGTTGGCGATCTTCACGCTTGATTTGCACATTGTTGCCAATACGAGCAGCAAGGCGAGGCATCTCTTGCAAAGGTGTGACAGTCGCGACTTCATACACAGGAGCACGCAAGATCTGGCGCAGATAATCTGCGCCAGTTTGGTTCACTTGTTTTTCGGGTTGAGCTTCCATCATTGCTAGCCCTCTAGCTTCGACTTGTCTCGTACTGCACCCTTGTCAGCACTGGTTGCCATACTCGCGTACGCTTTGAGTGCAAATGAAACTTCACGTTGGCGGTCAACTGGTTTCCAGCCTAGTTCGTCTTGTTTTGCACGGCGCTCAGCAAGTTCTTGTTCAGACACTTGGAGTGAAATTGAACGGTTTGGAATATCAATTGCGATCATATCGCCTTCTTTTACCAGACCAATTGCACCGCCGTTTGCTGCTTCAGGAGAGGCGTGACCGATTGACAGACCTGATGTGCCGCCAGAGAAACGGCCGTCAGTCAGAAGTGCACACTCTTTGCCAAGGCCCATCGATTTTAGATAAGTGGTTGGGTAAAGCATTTCTTGCATGCCCGGACCACCTTTAGGGCCTTCGTAACGGATAATTACCACGTCGCCAGCTTTTACTTTGCCACCCAAGATGCCTTCTACGGCGTCTTCTTGGCTTTCAAATACTACGGCTGGGCCAGTGAATTTATGAATGCTCTCATCCACACCAGCAGTCTTAACGATACAACCATCTAATGCGATATTGCCTGATAGAACGGCTAGGCCACCTTCTTGGCTGAAAGCATTGTCTTTGGCACGAATACAACCTTCAGCGCGATCATCATCAAGTCGATCCCAGCGACAATCTTGTGAGAATGCTTGTGTAGTACGAATACCTGCAGGACCTGCGCGGTAGAACTTGAGTACTTCTTCGTCTTCAGTTTGGATGATGTCGTATTTCGCCAGCTGCTCTTTCATCGAAAGGCCAAGCACGGTGCGCGCATCATTGTGTAGAAGACCTGCACGGTCAAGCTCACCAAGGATAGCCATTACACCACCAGCGCGGTGCACGTCTTCCATGTGATATTTCTGGGTAGATGGTGCCACTTTACATAGGTGTGGTACTTGGCGTGATAGGCGATCGATATCTTCCATATCGAAATCCACTTCACCTTCTTGCGCCGCGGCAAGTAGGTGCAAAATGGTGTTGGTTGAGCCACCCATTGCAATATCCAGTGCCATTGCGTTTTCGAAGGCATCAAACGTAGCGATGTTGCGCGGCAGTGCTGATTCGTCATCTTGCTCGTAGTAACGACGAGTCAGTTCAACGATGCGACGACCTGCATTAAGGAACAGTTGTTCACGGTCAGCGTGCGTTGCCAGCATAGAACCGTTACCTGGTTGAGAAAGACCCAGTGCTTCCGTTAGACAGTTCATTGAGTTTGCAGTGAACATGCCTGAACACGATCCACACGTTGGACATGCGCTGCGTTCGATCTGCTCGCTTTGCTCATCAGACACTTTTGGATCCGCGCCTTGGATCATCGCATCTACAAGGTCTAGTTTGATGATCTGATCAGAAAGCTTGGTTTTACCCGCTTCCATTGGACCACCAGAAACAAAGATAACCGGGATGTTGAGACGCATAGATGCCATCAACATTCCCGGAGTGATTTTGTCACAGTTAGAGATACATACCATGGCATCGGCACAGTGCGCGTTGACCATGTACTCCACAGAGTCTGCGATAAGTTCGCGTGAAGGCAGTGAGTACAGCATGCCGCCGTGACCCATTGCGATACCATCATCAACCGCGATGGTGTTGAATTCTTTTGCGATGCCGCCGGCTTTTTCGATTTCACGCGCTACAAGCTGGCCCATGTCTTTCAGGTGTACGTGACCCGGAACAAATTGAGTAAACGAGTTTACAACGGCGATGATTGGTTTACCGAAGTCTTCTTCTTTCACACCCGTTGCACGCCACAGTGCTCGTGCACCCGCCATGTTACGACCATGTGTGGTGGTAGCTGATCTATATTTTGGCATTTCCTAATCCTTCTTACTTCTGTTCTGGGTACACATAGTCTAACCAGCCCCACTTATCTTCCGTGGTGCCGTCAAATAGGCCAAAGTAGGCTGCTTGTAGTTCTTTAGTGATAGGGCCGCGCTTACCAGTGCCCACTTCAATCTTGTCGATGGTTGCCACTGGTACAATCTCAGCCGCAGTACCTGTCATGAAGACTTCATCGGCAAGGTAAAGGGCTTCACGAGCAATGTTCGCTTCACGTACTTCGTAGCCTTTATCGCGTGCAATTGTCATGATCGAGTCACGAGTGATGCCCGGTAGAATCGCGCTAGTTGCTGGTGGTGTGGTGATTACGCCATCTTTGATAACGAAGATGTTTTCACCAGCCCCTTCCGATAGGTAACCATCTACGCTTAGCGCAATACCTTCGTCGTAACCGTGACGACGCGCTTCACCACCAACCAGTAGTGAAGATAGGTAGTTACCGCCTGCTTTAGCTGCAGTTGGGATGGTGTTTGGCGCAGCGCGGTTCCAGCTTGAAATCATCGCATCGACACCTTTTTCTAGCGCTTCTTCGCCTAAGTAAGAGCCCCAAGGAAATGCTGCAATGATTAGATCCATCTCAGTGCCAACTGGTGGACATACGCCTAAGCCAACATTACCGACAAAACCCAATGGACGAATGTAAGCGCTGTCGAGTTTGTTTTGGCGCAGTGTTTCGCGGGTCGCTTCCATGATTTCTTCTACAGAGAAAGGGATCGGAAAGCGGTAAATCTTGGCAGAATCTTTTAGACGTTGTGCATGCTCACGGTGACGGAAGACAATTGGGCCTTTTGGTGTGTTGTAACAGCGCACGCCTTCAAACACGGATGTACCATAGTGCATTGCGTGAGTCAGAACGTGAACGTTCGCCTCTGCCCATGGAACCATCTCACCATTAAACCAAATGAAATCTGCAGTTTTCGTTGCCATTTGTTGCCTTCCTTATGCACTTACGTGTTGTTGTAAGTTGTGATTTGGCAGTTCATCGTTGCGGATTTTTAGCACCTCAACCTTACGAACGTCCCACAACTTCTCTATTTGATTGATCAAAAACGAGATTGGTCGATCGCTGTCGACGATGATCTCGACGCTGGCTACTTTGCTTTCGTGGTTTTGCGTAGCAGCGACTTGTTTGATCACGAAGCCTCGGTGACGAATCACACGTAGAACGCGCTCCAACAGTACCGGTTTGTCATCGGCTTTGATGTCGAGTAAATATCTGTCCATGCGATTGTCTCCTATGTATTTTCCAACATATCACTGTTTGATGCGCCAGGTGGCACCAATGGCCACACGTTTTCTTCTTCATCAATCAAAACGTGAAGCATGTAAGAAGTTTCACTCGCTAGCATCTCTTTGAGAGCAGGTTCGACTTCTTCTTTCTTGGTGATGGTTTTACCCGGGATATCGAACGCTTTTGCTAACATCACGAAATCTGGGTTGTCATCAAGAATGGTTTCACTGTGGCGACCGTCAAAGAACAACGACTGCCATTGGCGAACCATGCCAAGACGTTGGTTATTAAGAAGGACAATCTTCACTGGAATCTGACGACGCTTCAGCGTGCCCAATTCCTGAACGTTCATCATAAATGAACCGTCACCTGTAATAAGAATAGACTGATCATCAGGACGTGCGACTGCAGCGCCCATCGCTGCTGGCAAGCCAAAGCCCATGGTGCCAAGGCCAGCAGAAGTGATGAAATTTTGTGGTTCGCGTGGCTGGATATGTTGCGCTGCCCACATCTGGTGTTGACCGACGTCGGTCGAGACAATTGAGCTATCTGGCATCATGTCAGACAGTTGTTTAAGCAATAGCGGTGCGTAGATTAACTCGCCCGGGTGGTCGTAACGCCACTTAAAGCCGCTGCGCAGACTTTCACTGTGATGAACCCACGGTGAAATATCTTGAGTCAGCTCTAGCTGAGGAAGAATGGTGTTGATGTCGCCACGTAATGGTGCGTTGGCGTGGCGCAGTTTATGAATCTCCGCAGCATCAATGTCGATATGAATCACTTTCGCATTTGGTGCAAACGTGTCGAGCTTACCCGTCACACGGTCATCAAAACGCGCGCCAACCACAATCAATAGATCGGCTTCTTGAACCACTAGGTTGGCGGCTTTGGTGCCGTGCATACCCAACATACCAAGATAGTGAGGATCATGGCGTTCAATGGTACCGAGACCTTTTAATGTGCTAACTGCAGGCATTGGGTTTAAGCGAAGAAATTCGCGTACTGCATCGGTTGCTTTCGCAAGTTGCACGCCACCACCAACATACAACACTGGGCGAGTAGATGCTGCCAGCACATCTTGCGCACGTTTGATATCTTCAGCGCTGACATCTTCGATTGCTGGTGCTATGTATGGAGGAAGAAGGTCTGTGGGTGCTTGAGCGAGTTGAACATCTTTGGCGATATCGACAATGACTGGACCCGGACGACCGGTTTTTGCGACTTCAAAGGCTTCGGCAAGTGTCGGAGCTAGATCTTCAATTTCGGTCACGAGATAGCTGTGCTTAGTACAGGCTAGGGACATTCCGATCACATCCATTTCTTGGAATGCATCGGTACCGATATGAGAGCTAGCTACCTGGCCTGTGATGGCAACTAGAGGTACGGAGTCAAGGAAAGCGTCGGCAAGGCCGGTAACAAGGTTAGTGGCTCCTGGGCCGGAAGTTGCCATGCACACAGCAACGTCTTGAGTGGAACGAGCCATCCCGATAGCTGCCATAGCGGCCCCTTGCTCGTGACGGCATAGGATGTGTTCCACCCCACCGTCATACAAAGCATCATAGATTGGCATGATGGCCCCGCCGGGGTAGCCAAAAACGGTTTCGATGCCTTGCTGTCTTAAAGCGGCTACGACAAGTTGTGCACCAGTCATCGTAAACCTCCTTTGCTACGTTGTGGCTCGTAGCGATTGCCATATTTATTGCACTTCATGTGCACTCCCATTCTTCCCGTTAAACTGTCCGAGGGTTAGACAGATGACAACTTGTAGTTGTAAAAAAACCCCCGGACTTTTCAGTGCGGGGGTTTTCTGTAATTTGTGGTTACCTTTCGCCCACAATACCCCGCGCGGTGCCAATAATGACCACGATAATCAGGGCTAGCAGTGCGTTGATATGAGCGAAAAGGTTCATCTGTCTGTCGTTCTTTTTTCGTTAAAAAATGTTGTGTAATGTTCTACGAAATTGTTTGCGTCATTAGTGGTATCACACAATTCCGCTGCATGACAAGCAAAAAGTCATTCTTTTTTCACATTAACTCTCAATTGGGACGCGGTATATAACATAACCAACTAGATAAAACATTTGTTTACAGAGTGTTCAAAAAAATTGAGGAACGTATGGGGCTGGCAATCATTCATAGTCGAGCAAGCGTCGGGGTGCAAGCGCCATCGGTTAGTGTAGAAGTTCATATCAGCAACGGCATGCCAGGGTTTACCTTAGTAGGCTTGCCAGAGACAACGGTAAAAGAGTCCAAAGATCGCGTACGCAGTGCGATCATTAATTCTAATTTTCAATTTCCTGCTAAGCGGATCACCGTGAACTTGGCTCCGGCAGATCTACCCAAGGAGGGAGGACGTTTTGATCTTCCTATTGCATTGGGAATTTTGGCCGCTTCGGAGCAAATCGCGACAGATAAGCTCAAAAACTACGAATTTGTGGGTGAGTTAGCACTATCTGGTGGTCTGAGACCTGTAAAAGGTGTGCTGCCTGCTGCGCTGGAAGCCAGTAAGATTCAACGTCATTTGGTCGTCCCACATGTGAATGGCGATCAGGCGGCGCTGGTGGGGAAGGAACAACATAAATCGGCCCAATCATTACTGGAAGTATGTGCCGAGCTTTGTGGTCAACATCGACTGAATCTTTTTCAAACGCCTAAGCGAAAAACGATCGAAAAACATGGTCGAGACTTACAAGATATTATTGGCCAACAACAAGGTAAGCGAGCACTGGAGATTGCTGCCGCTGGAAACCACAACTTACTTTTCCTTGGCCCGCCAGGTACTGGAAAAACGATGTTGGCTTCGCGTTTGTGTGACTTATTACCGGAAATGAGTGACGAAGAAGCAATGGAAACCGCTTCGGTGGCATCGTTGACTCAGAGTGAAATTAATGAGCATAACTGGAAGTCGCGTCCGTTTCGTTCTCCGCATCATTCAAGTTCAATGGCGGCATTAGTCGGCGGTGGTTCGGTACCCAGACCAGGGGAGATCTCTTTAGCCCACAACGGGTTATTGTTTCTCGATGAAATGCCCGAATTTGATCGTAAAGTTCTGGACTCGTTACGCGAACCGCTCGAATCTGGCGAGATCATTATCTCTCGAGCGCAAGGTAAAACACGCTTTCCGGCTCGCTTCCAATTAGTTGGAGCATTGAACCCAAGCCCGACAGGATATTACGAAGGCAATCAAGCGCGCACCAATCCACAAGCTATTTTGCGCTACCTTGGTCGATTATCTGGACCACTGTTAGATCGCTTTGATATGTCTTTAGAAATCCCAGCTTTGCCCAAAGGGACATTAGCAGAAGGAGGTGATCGCGGTGAGCCGACTGCTATCGTAAAAGCGCGTGTGAGCCATGCGCGTAACAATATGCTAAACCGCAGTGGTAAGGTCAATGCACTGCTAGGTAGTCGAGAAATTGAGGCGTTTTGTCCCTTGCATAAGAGTGATGCTGAGTTTCTTGAAACCGCTTTGCATCGTTTAGGGCTCTCGATTCGTGCGTATCATCGTATTATCAAAGTGGCGCGAACAATCGCCGATCTGGATGGGGCGGAGCAAATTGAACGAACGCACTTGGCTGAGGCACTTGGGTATCGAGCGATGGACCGTTTACTGAAACAGCTTACGGCGCAAGCGGTATAGACAGCAAAGTGTCATCGCAACAAGTGTTGTAAGCACTTTGTTGCGATGAAGGACGTTAGAAGGTGTAGTTGAGACCAAGCGACAATAGGTACTCTTTCTCCTCATAAAACGTTATATTCGAGTCAGTTTGGCTATAGCCGGCTAAAGAAATGAACGACCAGTCTTGCCAGTCAAATACGTTTTGATATTCGTAGGCCGCAAATAGGCTGATGGTGTCGTCATTTCGTGTTTTAGCAAAAGTTTGGCTAGCGGCTTGATAGTCTTTCCATGCGTAACCCGCGGTGAGAGCCAATCGATGGCGGTTGATAAATTTAAACCAGCTAATGTCAAATCCGTACGAATCAAATGACTCCGCCTTACCGTCGGCATCTTGATTGATGTAGGTGAAAGCGGGTTGCAACATAGACGTTTGGTTGAGTGGAATGCGATAGTCGCCTTTGACATAGTAAAGGTTAGCATCGCGAGCAAGTGAGCGGTCTGTCACTTCCTCCTGCTCGATGTCTTTATCAGCATAAGCAAGATCAAGGTTGAAGTTCTTATCAATTAACCCTTTGATCTGAAAGCGATACGCATTGCCGTCAACATCCGTCTCTTTACGTGCGGTTCCTACTTGATAAGGGTTGCGCCAAGTTTCGCCTTTGAGTACCGTCGGCAGATAGGAAACATCGATCACGGTGCCAGATTGTAGCTCGTGTTGATAGCCCAACTGAAAAGCGAGTGTACCTACCGCGACATCTGAGCGTGTGGTACCGGCGTAAACTTGGTGGTTGAGTCGGCTACCAAAGGTGTATGTCACACTCCCTAGCGGTGCAGCGATAACGGAACTGTCACTATCGGCACGCTTATCGAGAGAATCGATGGTGTTACTATTTTCTGTATTGAAATTGGATTCTAATGATATGAATCCGGCATTCAGCGAAATTTCACCGCCAAAACCTGCGGTTTCAGCGAGTTGAGCCTGAGCAGAACTGACGACAAAGGCCAAAGGCAAGAGAAGTAGCCTTGGTTTCATTCGTTATCTCCTTGTTGTCGAATGAGTGGTGCACATATTGGTTGCGGTAACAAATCTGACCATTCCCACGCATGTTCCAATGTGGCAAAGGCGCAGTATAATTACACGCTGTTTTATTCTTCACACATTATCACTGTTGTTTGACTATCATGTTGGCATATTTGTTATTTTTTTTTAACGCTTCTTTTGTGATTCTCAATTCTGCGGTTTGTTCACTCGCAATTTGTGTTATCGCTGTATTTAAAATATTGCTTCCTGGCGTAAAGCTAAAAGCGATAGCGACCGCTTGTGCCAATAAGGTGATGTGGTTATGGGCTACCGTTAATGCGTGCATTCTGGCGGTATCTAACCGTGTTGAGTGGGATGTTCAGGGCGGTGAAGCGCTTAAAAAAGACGGGTGGTATCTGCTGATCAGTAATCATCTCAGTTGGACAGATATTGTTGTGCTTTGCTGCGTGTTTAAAGACCGTATTCCCATGCCGAAGTTTTTCCTCAAGCAACAACTGCTGTATGTGCCTTTCATCGGGATGGCGTGTTGGGCGCTCGATATGCCATTTATGCGTCGCTATTCGCGAGAGTATCTGATCCGCAACCCTCATAAGCGAGGTCAAGATTTAGAAACGACACGTCGCTCGTGCGCTAAATTCAAACACACTCCAACCACAGTGGTTAACTATGTCGAAGGAACCCGATTTACCGAAGAAAAGCAGCGTAAGAGTAAAGCAAACTATCAATATTTGCTGCAACCAAAATCGGGCGGGATTGCGTACACGTTAGCGGCGATGGGGGAACAGTTCGAGAGCATTATCGACGTGACGTTGGCGTACCCAGAAAATACGCATAAACCGTTCAAGGATTTATTGATGGGTCGAATGGGCAAGGTGGTTGTGCGTGTGAATGTGTTACCCGTTGATGAACGAGTGCTTGGTGATTACTTCAACGATAAGCCCTATAAGCGGCAATTTCAGCAATGGCTGAGTGATGTGTGGCAAGAAAAAGATCGGTTACTACAAGAGATTTACAAGTAAACAAAAGGGGAGCGATGTGCTCCCCTTTTGATTGATATCGATGTGCTTATTTTAGTGTCAGCAAGTAGTTCACCAGAGAGAAGTACTCATCCATCGTTTTGATGCTTTGTGCTTGAACTAGGTATTTGTTGTTAACGATAACCGCAGGAACGCCGGTTAGACCGCTGTTTTCAAATTGCTTGTCCATACGGCGAACCATTGAATCAACCGCGAAGCCTTTGAATGCAGAATCGAATTTTTTCGCATCTACACCTTCATCAAGGAAGATTTGACGAAGTTCTTCATCATTACGTGGTGCTTTCTTTAGATTGTGGATGCGGTTAAACATCACTGGCACCATTTTGTCTTCCACTTTTAGTGCAACCATCGTTGCGTAGGCTTTGCTCATTGATGGGCCCATGTTGCCACCCATGAAAGAAACGTGGTTTTTTAATAGCTTAGTACCTTCTGGCAACTGCTTTTTCAGTTGCTGGATAACTGGTTCAAAGCTATTACAGTGCGGGCAGTAGAAAGAGAAAAACTCCGTCACAAGAGGTTTTTTTGATGCCTCAAGATCCAATACTTTGTAATGTTCACCTTCTTTGAATTGCGCTGCATGTGCCGACAGGCTTAACATCAGCATAGAAAACAGTGCGAACAGTTTTTTCATCGAAATATCTCCATTTTTGAATTTTTGGCCTGACTTACCATTGAGGCATTAAAGACAGCGGTGCTTCTTCTAAAGCGGCGATCTGCTCTTTAAATGCAAGGACCTGACCTTCCCAGTATTTTGGCTCATTAAACCATGGAAAAGCGAGAGGAAATGCAGGGTCATGCCAACGTTTTGCTAGCCATGCCATATAGTGCACCATTCGTAGACCGCGAAGTGGCTCGATTAGTTTCAATTCTGCAGGATTAAAGTCGCAAAACTCTTGGTAAGCCTCTAAAACAATATCCAACTGCATCAGTTTGTCTTGGCGTTCACCGTTCAGTAGCATCCATAAGTCTTGTACTGCAGGGCCGTTACGAGCGTCATCCAAATCAACAAACATAGGGCCATCTCGCCACAAAATATTGCCTGGGTGGCAATCGCCATGCAAACGAATCATATTGAAGCCTTCGTGCCAGTGGCTTTCAATTGATTTGATCAGCATATCCAAGTCATTGAAGAAGCTGTTCTCCAAGTGCATTGGAATCATATTGGCGTTTTGCAGAATCTCTCTTGGTTGATACAGGTATTCTTGTAAGCCGATCGTAGGGCGATGTTGGAAGGCTTGGCGGCTGCCGACTTTATGGATTCGGCCAAGGAAACGCCCTACACCTTCGAGCTGATCTAAATTGTCAACCTCGTATTGGCGACCACCCACGCTATCAAACAGCGCAAAAGCATAGCCTTGATAGTGATGCAGGGTTTCACCGTTGATGCGCACAGGTGGTGCGACGGGGATCTCATTGCCAATCAGCTCTAAAGTAAAGTCGTGCTCCTCTTGGATCTGTTCATTGCTCCAACGTTCAGGACGGTAAAACTTGACGACATAACGACGACGCTCTTCGTCAGTAAATTGATAAACACGGTTTTCGTAGCTATTGAGGGGAAGAAAGCCTGATTCTGCGCGAACGCCGATGCTTTCTAACGCGTACCACATAAAGTCTGGGGTAAGGGCGTCAAAGTTAAACATACTTTGGGACATATAAACAAAAAGGCTCATTACTGAGCCTTTTTCCATTAGTCATCGAAGTTATAGCTTCTTGATAAATCGGCTTTCCACTTCAATGGTGAATTCGTTGCTCTTATCGGTGAGTATAAACTGAATTGTCGTAATCGCAGAGTTTAGCTTGTCAGGATCGGCACCAAGACTCATTGGCAGGTTCAATACCTCACCTGGCTGGACCTGAATTGTCTGCTTACCATACCAGCTTACATCGGATAGCCCTTCAACATCCAACGAGTACTCTTGCACTTGCTGAGTTTTGTTGATCACCTTGAGGGTGTAGGTGTTTTCTACTTCTCCCGAGCTATTAACGCGGAACAGTTGGTTACGGTCGCGAATAACACTCATGCCGGCTGGGTCTACCGCTGCAATTTGGGCAAAGAAAAGACCGACCATGACTAGTAGTACGGCACCATAGCCTAGCAGCTTCGGACGCATGACTTTGGTACTCTTACCCGATAAGCGGTGCTCGGTGGTGTAACTAATTAGGCCTTTCTCGTAACCCATGCGATCCATGGTGTTGTCACACGCATCAATACAGGCGCCACAGTTGATACATTCATACTGCAAGCCGTCACGAATATCGATACCTGTTGGGCACACCTGCACACACAAGTCACAATCAATACAATCACCCAAACCAAGTTGCTTTGGATCGGCTTTGCGCGGACGTGGGCCACGTTTTTCCCCACGTTTTGCATCGTAGCCAACGATGAAGGTGTCTTTATCAAACATGGCAGACTGGAAGCGCGCGTAAGGACACATGTGAATACACATGATGGAACGCATCCAACCAGCATTACCATAAGTACAAATGGCAAAGAACATTACCCAAAAGACGGGCCAGAAGTTGGCGTTAAAGGTGAAAAAGTCGATAACCAATTGCTTCATTGGTACGAAGTAGCCAACAAAAGTAAAACCAGTGGCGAGTGCAATGGCAAACCAAGCTATATGTTTGACGGTTTTACGCATCGCTAAATTCGCCGTCAGCTTATTGGAGTCTTGTTTACGGCGTTTATTGGCACTACCTTCGAGCTTCTCTTCAAACCAGATATACATGAAGGTCCAGACGGTTTGTGGGCAGAGATAGCCACACCAAACCCGACCTAAGAAGGTGGTAATAAAGAACAACCCAAACGCCGCGATCACGAACAGCAAGGCGAGTAGGGTAAGATCTTGTGGGTACAGGGTGGTACCGAAAAAGTTGAACTGCTGGTTGCCAATATCAAGCAAGATCGCTTGACGTTCACCGTAAGGGATCCACGGTATCAAAGCGAAGAGAAGTAGTAAGAACCAACCACCGTAACGACGCAGTTTCTGGTAAGTCCCTTTGCTTTCGCGTACATAGATGCGATTACTTGGGTTAAACCGATCCCCGTTTCCTTTGTGGGTTTTGGGATTATAGGTTTTAGGAGTCACATCTTTGATATCGATCTTGTCCTGACTCATGCACTCATCCTTCTTAGGCTTTTATAATGTACGGCGTCATTTCTATTGATGTCGCTCGATGACATTGCTGCTCGTTCCGTCATAAAGATGACCGAACATAATTATTTTAGTAAATACTGATGAACGGCGATTATACAATCAATAACAATTCCGTTTCTTTAACGCAGTCAATGTTTAACAACAAAAATCAGTACAGTTAACCTGATAATTGGCTGAACAGTTATAACCAATTGTGGGACTAAAAACTTTGGTTATAAAAAAGCGACTCACAGGAGAGTCGCTTAAAGAATACTGGCTGTTGAGCTGGTTATTTGATGATGCCACGAGCGCGTAGGATCGCCGTTTTAAAATCGTCTTCTTGGTCTTTTTTGAGTCCAGGGATCATTTCATCTTTGCTGCTATTACGCATTTTAAGGTGGTAGATCAGTACATCGTCGGTCAGATCTTCTAGCTTTCCTTCATAGCCTGCTTCTTTTGCCAGCTTAACGATGAACTGCAATAGGTTCAGCTCTTGCTCTTTATGCCATTCAGGCTCTAGTAGCTCAAGCAGCTCTTCAATGCGATGACACTTCATTTCTTTCTCCACAGAATTTATAGGTGTAATTAGCAGTAAAGGTACCAAATTGCTTTGCGAAGACCAAATAGGAAAAACGATCTCTTTCACCGTGGTTTGTTCTAAGTCTTTGAAGCTTTATGAGTCTCGTGCAAAGAAAAAAGCGCAGCTGGCGCCGCGCTTTTGATTAAGCTGCTTTGATAACTTTGGCCGGAACACTCGACATCATTGCTGTCTTCTCAACCAATGTCATTGCTGGCGCAACTTGCTTTGCCTTTGGTGCAGTAGTAAAGCCACTGCGGCGGCGCATTGCACTAGTATTAGTGTGTGCGAACCTGACTGTTGTTGGGCGCATTAATTTACCTAACTGTCAGGCATATCCATTGCCGATGTAATGGCCTGAATCATTATGAGCTAGGCTCCAACAAGATTGAAGAATCACTCTTCTGGCTCTCGCCAATCCAGTTAATGAGTCAGGAATACCGATATGCATGCATATCAAGTGTAAGATTAGCATCCTTGTAATAATTGGTCGATAGTTGAGCAATTGAATTGTTTAGATTTTGTCATTTTGTCGCGATGTTCGAGGCAATTTTTGTTTGATCCCACGATCAGCAGTAGTAGTATGAGATCTCGATGAAGGAGGTGCCTATGTCATTTTTGAAGAAGACACTTGCCAGTTTTGGGATTGGGAGCGCGAAGGTCGACTCAATCTTAAACCAAGACGTGCTATACCCAGGTCAAAGTGTGGATGTGTCTATCCATGTATATGGTGGTGCGACTGAACAAGCGATCGACAACATTGATTTAAAACTCTGTTGCCGCTACATCGCCGAAGCCCCTGATGACCGTGGTGCGCGAGAAGGACACAGCATGCGCCGAGTACCTCAAACTCATGTGCTTGCTAAGTGGAGTCTCCCTTACGCATTTACCATCCATTCCGGCGAAGAGCGTACCTTCGATGTTAAGCTCGATGTGCCTTGGAACACGCCTGTCACCATTGGTGATGCCAAAGTATGGTTAGAAACTGGCTTAGACGTTGCTGCTGCTTTGGATCCGACTGATAAAGACATCCTCACCGTCCGACCTGATCCACTGATGGATGCGGTACTATCTGCATTTGAAGCGCAAGGTTTACGAATTCGCCAGGTGGAATGCGAGGAAGTGAAAGGATTCGATCTACCATTTGTGCAAGAGTTTGAACTGGTGCCAACCGACGGACCTTACCACGGCGTGTGGCGCGAATTAGAATTTGTTGCCCACCGCAGTGAGCAAGAGCTCAAGTTGTGGTTTGAAGTTGACCGCACACGCAAGGGGCAAGGTGGCATGCTCGCAAGCTTACTGGGTAGTGGCAAACTCAAGCGAGAGCTGACCATTCCTGCCACGACTAAGCCAGATCAAGTTGGCGAACTGGTACTCAATTATCTCGATCAAACTACTGCCGTTCATGAGTCTTAATTTAAGCTTACACGTGTAAGCCTAATGTGCCATACTAGAGCAAATTTCAAACTCTAGTATAGGCGCATTGATGTCCGAGCTGCAGAAACCTCAATACAGTCAACGTGAAGAACTGGCCAATACCATCACCCACGGTATAGGGATGATTTTTGGTATTGTTGGCTTGATACTGCTGTTAGTTAAAGCCATAGACCATCAAGCTGACACTTTAACGCTTACCAGTATGGCGATTTATGGTGCGAGTATTATCGTGCTATTTTTGGCCTCGACGCTCTATCATGCGATCCCTCATCCCAAAGCGAAACGTTGGCTAAAAACCTTCGACCACTGTGCTATTTATCTTTTGATAGCAGGCAGCTATACCCCTTTCTTGTTAGTCAGCTTAAGAACACCTCTAGCATTTGGGTTGATGATCGTTATTTGGAGCATTGCGTTGATCGGCATCATCATGAAAGTTGCGTTCGTCTATCGATTTAAAAAGCTTTCTTTGATGACGTACTTGGTGATGGGATGGTTATCGTTGATTGTGATTTATCAATTAGCTATTAACTTGGATGTCGGCGGACTTACACTGCTTGCCGCTGGTGGAATTGTGTATTCACTGGGGGTGATTTTCTACGTTGCGAAGCGCATTCCTTTTAACCATGCGATCTGGCACGGCTTTGTTTTGGCTGGCTGCGTGTGCCATTTCTTTGCGATTTATTACTTTGTTGAGCCTATCTAGCCGATAGGCTCAACAAAGAATATTAAACACGTATTAGCGAGTTTTTACCTCTAGCACTTTGGCAGAAAACTGATATTGCTGTGATTGCGGTACAGCCAATTTAATGCTCTTACCTTGTTCCGCTTGCTGTGGTCGCAGGTAGGTATCCGCCATGCGCTTGATGGATTGCCAAACTGTTACGTTTTCTTTTGCCAGTTGCTGACCAGACATATCAAACACTTGCACCTCAACTTCCACTTGAATGACAGATTGAGAGCTTTGGTTGGTGATTGATGTAGGTAAAACAAGCTCACCGCTTTGATAGCTTGCTGAACCAATCAATACATCCACACCTGAATCTGATAGCTGCATGGTTGGCTTTTTGGCGTTTACCACCACGGTCGTGCCAACGGTTTTCGTTACCACTGGAATTGTCGCAATCGCAGGAGCTGCGATTGTTTCAACTACGCTTGCTGTTGTTTGTGTCTCCGTCGCTTGCTGCGCCGGTTTTTTCATGACGTATTCCCAGGTAAAGTCATCGTTCAACTTCACTTCTCGACCATCGGCTAAAGTGATGACCTCGGCGGCGTATGTGGATGAGGCGGCAAGTAGGGTCGCCAGAGTAATCCATGTTTTCATTGTTATACCTTTTAATTAGAGTCTGCTTAGCGGCGCCAAAACGCAGGAAAGAACAGTACAAGAATAGTCAGAATTTCCAAGCGGCCCATTAACATCCCAAAGCTTAAGAGCCATTTGGCAGTATCGGGCAGAGGCGCGAAGTTGCCTGTCGGGCCAATCACACTACCCATACCAGGGCCAACATTGGCAACGGCGGTGATTGAGCCAGAAATACTGGTCACAGGGTCGAGGCCAAGAGCACTTAAACAACCCGCGATAAAGATAATGGTGATAAAAAACATCAAGCCAAATGCCACCACTGAGCGAACAATATCATCATTCACCGGTCGCTGGTTATAACGCTGTACAAACACCCCTGAAGGGTGAATCAACTTCATCATTTGTTTGTTTAGCAGCGTCATTGCAATTTGGAAGCGGAAGATTTTGATCCCGCCAGACGTTGATCCTGAGCATGCCCCCGCCATCATTAAGAATGCGAAAAGAGTGGTGGGTAATGCGCCCCATGCGGTAAAGTCTTCTAAGCCAAAGCCAGTTGTGGTGACGACAGAGACAATATTAAACATCGACACTCGCAGGGCATCCAAAATGGTGTACCCATCTCGAATCACTAACCAAGCTGAAATCACTAAGCTTGAGAATACGAACAGGTACGCAAATCCTCTAACTTGAGCGTCGTTAACCAACACATCAATACGGCGTTTACGTAACGCGGCGATAAAGAGCAAAAACGGCAAACCACCTAAGAACATAAAGGTAGTGGCCACCCAATGTGCGCCATTAGAGAAGTGGTTCATTGACCCATCAGATGTAGAGTATCCACCCGTCGATAGCGTAGTAAAGGCATGGTTGATTGCTTCGAACAGGTTCATGCCGGTGATCAAGTAGCCCAAAATACATAGGCCCGTTAGCATCAAATAAACCGCTACGATGTTTTTGGCGACCGTTTTCGCTCTTGGACTACTTTTATCCGACCAATCTGATGATTCGGTTTGGAATAGCTTCATACCACCGACATTCAGCATAGGTAACACTGCTACCGCCATCACGATAAAACCAATGCCACCAAGCCACTGTAAAATAGAGCGCCATAGCAAGATGCTCGGTGCCATGTTGTCTAGGCCACTGAGCACCGTTGAGCCCGTCGTGGTGATACCCGACATCGTTTCGAAGTAGGCGTCGGTGAAGCTGATGTGGTTGATAAACACAAATGGCAAGGCGGCGAACGCACTCGCGATGGTCCAAACTAAACTGGTGATGAGGAACATATCGCGTACGCTGAGTTTGAACTTGGCGGTGCGACCGATCGTCAGGCAGATGAAGGCGGCAAGGTGCGTGATCACAACGGCTTGGGCGAAATCGAGGAATCCCCCCGTACCGGTAAAGAAAGCGACCAAAGTCGGCACGTACATAAACAGGGCCAGTTTGGATAAAACCAGCCCGATAACAAACAGTACGGGACGTAAGTTGACCATAGGAAAATCCTAGAGGAAGAATGGACTCGGCTGGAATAGCGCTTCGACGTCTGATACGTATTTTTTGTTGACCAGGAACATCACCACATGGTCATCCTGCTCGATGACCGTACGGTCGTGGGCAATAAGAACTTCTTCGCCACGAACGATAGCACCAATGGTGGTCCCAGGTGGAAGCTTTATATCTCCAATCGCACGTCCAACCACTTTAGATGTACTTTCATCACCGTGAGCGACGGCTTCAATCGCTTCCGCAGCGCCGCGGCGAAGTGAGGATACGTTTACGATATCAGCGCGACGAACGTGCGTTAGCAAGGCTGAAATAGTGGCTTGCTGAGGTGAGATTGCTACATCAATTACGCCGCCTTGTACCAGGTCTACATAAGCGCCACGTTGGATCAGCACCATCACTTTTTTAGCGCCCATGCGTTTTGCCAACATTGCAGACATGATGTTGGTTTCATCTTCGTTGGTCAGCGCGATGAAGACGTCGACTTGGTCGATGTTCTCTTCCGAGAGAAGCTCTTGGTCTGCCGCATCACCGCAGAACACGATGGTGTTTTCTAGTTGCTCAGAGAGCTTTTCTGCACGCTGGTAGTTACGCTCAATCAGCTTCACGCTGTAAGTTTGCTCTAGGCGTTTTGCCAAGCTTGCGCCAATGTTACCCCCTCCAACAATCATGATGCGGCGGTACGGTTTTTCTAGGCGCTGAAGCTCACTCATCACTGAGCGAATATGATTACTTGCTGCAACGAAGAACACTTCATCGTCGGCTTCAATAATCGTGGTGCCTTGTGGGCGAATCGGGCGACCCTGGCGGAAAATAGCTGCCACACGGGTATCAATGTGCGGCATGTGCTCACGCAAAGCAGATAGCGCATTACCCACCAACGGGCCACCATAGTAGGCTTTCACCGCCACTAGGCTGACTTTCTGTTCAGCAAAGCTCACCACTTGCAGCGCGCCTGGGTATTGGATCAGACGTTCGATGTAGCTCGTAACGAGTTCTTCTGGTGCGATAAGGTGATCAACAGGAATAGCGCCAGATTTAAACAGGGCTTCTTTTTCTGCCAAGTATTCTGGAGAGCGAATACGCGCAACGCGGTTTGGGGTATTGAATAGAGTGAACGCGACCTGACAGGCGGCCATGTTGGTTTCATCAGTGTTGGTTACTGCGACGAGCATATCGGCGTCTTGCGCGCCAGCTTCGTGTAGCACGTCTGGATGGCTCGCATGGCCATTGACCACACGTAGGTCGTATTTGTCCTGCAATTCACGCAGTCGGTCGGCATTATTGTCGACGATGGTGATGTCGTTGTTTTCACCCACTAGGTTTTCTGCCAGTGTGCCGCCAACCTGACCTGCACCAAGAATAATGATCTTCATACTCTTTTCTCGTATCTGAAAAAGGCGATTGAAATCACTCCAATCGCCCTATTTAGCATGCTGTTACGCGTGTGTTTTAGTTAGCACTGCGTAGTAGAAACCATCCATATCTTCTTCGCCTGGTAGAATTTGACGACCAGGCTGGTCGGGATCAGAATCCAGCAGTTGCGCATCCGCGGTACGTGCTAAAAACGCTTTTACTTGCTCCACGTTTTCTTGCGGTGTGATTGAACAAGTCGCGTAAACCATGGTGCCGCCGGGCTTCAGTTGCGTCCACATGGCATCAAAAATTTCACTTTGTAGCTCTGCTAATGCGGCGATGTCGTCTGCACGACGTAGCCATTTGATGTCTGGGTGACGACGAATCACGCCAGTCGCAGAACATGGGGCATCCAGCAAAATGCGATCAAATTGCTCGCTTTGCCACCATTCTTGTGGATTACGCGCATCACCGCAAACCACTTTTGCCTGAAGGTTGAGACGCTTCAGGTTTTCATGCACACGTTTCAAGCGTGTGTCGTCGCAGTCAATCGCGACCACTTCACTGCCCGATGTGCGCTCTAGAATGTGCGCCGTCTTGCCACCTGGCGCAGCACAGCAATCTAAAATCAGTTCGCCGTCTTGTGGTTTTAGGTAGTTGATCGAAAGCTGCGCTGCCGCATCTTGTACCGAAACCCAACCTTTATCAAAGCCAGGTAGTTTCATCACGTCACATGGTGCGGCCAATTTTATGGCGTCCATTGCTTCTGTGTGTGGCGTGCTATCAATGTTTTCATTTTTGAGCAGCGCAAGGTATTCATCACGAGTGTGGTGTTGATGGTTCACACGCAGCCACATTGGTGCTTTTTGATTGTTTGCTTCAACAATGCTTTCCCATTGCTGTGGGTAGGCCTCTTGCAGCAGTTTTAGTAACCAGCTTGGATGACCGTACTTGCCAGCGTTGTTGCTGACGGCCATTTGGTCGAGTTCTTCTTGGTTGCGCTGGTAGTTACGCAATACAGCGTTAATCAAACCACGCAGACGAGGACCCTTCAGCTCTTTAGTGCCTTCAACTGTTTCACCGACAGCTGCGTGCGCAGGAATACGCATGAAGCTCAGTTGGTAAATACCAACCAGAATTAGGTGATGGAATACACGTTGTTTGCCTTTGAGCGGCTTATCCATCAACTGGTTTGCGATCATTTCTAGGCGAGGTAGGTAACGTAGCGCACCGTAACAAATCTCTTGTAGCAGAGCATGGTCACGAGGTCGTACCGTTTGTTGAGCCGCTGGAAGAGCGCTTGAAAGTGAGTGGCCCTTGTCGACGACAAGATACAGGACGTTAGCAGCCGCAGCGCGAACATTCATGATGAGTACCTTAAAGTAAAGGAGGGCATCTCTGCCCTCTAAAAGTTCGTATAATTGGGGATAATAACCCCTAGTATGGCTTAAACCAGCAGAGTGCCAACTTCAAACCAAGCCGCACGCGAATTCAGAATATCCTGAACTGACATGGCTTTTTTGCCAGGAACTTGCAGTTGCTCTAGCACCAGTACGCCGTTGCCTGTCGCAACATAAATACCGGTTTTATCTGCTTGTACGATGGTGCCGGCTGGTTTGTCACTGGTTTGCTCTGCCACACGGCTTTGCCATACTTTGATGCTGTTTTCTGCCGCCTCAAAGTGGCTCATTGGCCATGGGTTAAATGCACGAACGCAGCGCTCAATGTGCGTCGCATCGTCGTTCCAATTGATGCGTGCTTCTTCTTTGCTGAGCTTTTTCGCGTAGTTCGCGAGCTCATCGTCTTGCTTCACTGGCACTGCCTTACCCGCAGCAATGTCTGCTAGGCAGTCAATCAGGGCTTCTGGGCCAAGCTCAGCCAATTTTTCGTACATTGAAGCGCTGGTATCTGTCGCTTCGATTGGCAGCGTGGCAATCTTCAGCATATCACCAGTGTCGAGACCGATATCCATCTGCATTATGGTCACGCCAGTTTCTGCATCGCCCGCCCAAATAGAGCGTTGGATTGGCGCCGCACCACGCCAACGAGGTAGGATAGAACCATGTACGTTGATACAACCCAGTTTAGGGGTATCAAGAACCGCTTGTGGCAGTAGCATACCGTACGCCACGACAACCATGAGGTCGGCGTTCAGATCGGCAAGTTCTTGTTTCGCTTCGTCGGACTTAAAGCTTTCAGGTTGGTAAACCGGGATATTGTGTTCTAGCGCCAGTTGTTTTACCGGTGGCGCAGCCAATTTTTTGCCACGACCCGCTGGACGATCTGGGTTTGTGTAAACCGCGATGACTTCATGCTCCGAAGACAACAACGCCGCCAAGTGACGGGCGGCGAAATCCGGAGTACCTGCAAAGACAATTCGTAAAGACTGACTCAAGGTAGACTTCCTTCTAATTGGTATGGTTCGAGATTAAGCGTTTTGCTGCTTCTCGTTAAAGCGTTTGATTTTCGCTAGCTTGTCCTGAATGCGTTTGCGTTTCAGTGGCGATAGGTAATCCACGAACAGCTTACCTTGTAAGTGATCAAGCTCGTGTTGAACACAAATCGCTAACAGGTCGTCGGCTTCAAAGGTGAACTCTTTGCCATCACGATCCAGTGCTTTAACGGTAACTTCTGCAGCGCGAGGCACAAGTGCGCGCGCACCTGGTACCGACAGACAGCCTTCTTCGATGCCATCTTCGCCACGCTTTTCCAGAATCTCAGGGTTGATTAGCACCATCGGCTCATCGCGAGTTTCTGAAATATCAATCACTACGATACGTTTGTGGATATCAACCTGCGTTGCAGCAAGGCCAATACCTTCTTCGTCGTACATGGTTTCAATCATGTCATCGACGATTTTTTGAATCTCAGGTGTCACCGCTTCAACAGGCTTTGCGACTGTGCGCAGGCGATCATCCGGGAATGTTAATACTTGTAATACAGACATATTCACTCGAAATATTGAACTGTGCCGAAACAGCACAAACCTTGTTGGCTCAATTCTAGACATTTTATAGCCTAAATGACAGCATCCTTGCACCAATTTCCATTCTGGTTCCTGCTTAATAGACCAAGGACGAGGGTCATGAATCGAATTTTCCGCAACGTTGCCAGTGTTACGTTGCCGTTACTTTTCACTTTCAACGCTGTAGCAAATGTGGATGCGAACCCACTGACTGTTAAAGATGATGCGCCACAAACATATGTAGTTGTGAAGGGCGATACGCTATGGGATATTTCGGCCATGTACTTAGATAGCCCGTGGTTGTGGCCTCGTTTGTGGCAAGTAAACCCGGAAATCGACAACCCTCATTTAATTTATCCCGGAGACAAGCTGTCTTTGGTGTGGATTAACGGTCAGCCCGTGTTGAGCCTAAAACCAGTTAAGAAGCTGAGCCCGAAAGCTCGCATCACAGAAAAGAAAGCCGTACCAACGGTCGCGGAAGGTTTGGTGATGCCTTACCTTCAATCGGATCGGTTGCTAGATAAAGATTCGTTGAACAGAGCAGCAAAAGTGATGGGTAGCAGCAAAGGCAGTAAGTATCTGACTGCAGAAGATGTGCTGTATATCAATGGCAATCAGACCGCGACAGGTTGGGCTATTTACCGACCAGTAGCTACCTTTTCGCGTGACGATGTGTCCGAAGAGATTACCGCGCTGCGTTTGATTGCCAAAGGCGAGCTCGTTGAAGCTTCGAGTGATTATTCAGGTTTGAAGCTTACATCGCAAATGCAAGAAATCCTACGTAACGATATCGCGTTGCCAAATCAATCGGTTGAGAATACTGACTTCACGACTACGTTCTATCCGCTGCCGTCGCCACAAGGCAGTTCTGCAAAGTTGCTAGGTAATATCGAAGGCATTCGCTTTAGTTCAACTAACCAAGTCGTGGTGATTGATAAAGGCACGTCAGACAATCTGAAGCAAGGCAGTGTGTTTGATTTAAAAGAAGACGCGCACCCAGTTTACAAAGACGGCGATGAGTTCAAGAAAGAGTTTGGCGTGCTTGATAAGAAAATTACTTTGCCTCAAAGCAAAGTTGGTGAGTTGCTGGTCATTCGTCCTTATGAGTACTTTAGCTTGGCACTGATCACTAACAGTACGAAACCCATTAACCAAGATATTTCGGTGATGTCACCGTTGGCGGACGAATTAACCATCGATGAATCGACGAAATAACGATGATCTCGCTGCCTGGTTAAAACTGAGTTGTTTACCAGGCATTGGCGGCGTCAAAATGAATAAGCTACTGGCAAGAGACACGCCACGTAACATCGTAAACTTCTCTCCTGAACAGCTACAACAACTTGGGTTAACAACTAAGCAAATTCAAGCTTGGGCTTCAACAGATAAAGAAGTCGATGCTTGTTTAAGCTGGCTTGAAGCTTCTACAAATCATCATATCCTGACACTGACTGACCCGCATTATCCACCTCAACTCAAACAAATCGTTGCGCCGCCACCTCTACTTTTTGTTCAAGGAAACTCTACTTGTCTTTCTCTGCCACAAATCGCGATGGTTGGCAGCCGAAATGCGAGTATTGATGGATTACAGCATGCACGTCAGTTTGCTGCAGAGTTTGTTCAGCACGATTTTATTGTCACCAGTGGTCTCGCTTTAGGCATTGATGGTCATGCGCATGATGGTGCGTTGCAAGCGGGTGGTAAGACGATTGCGGTGCTAGGATCTGGCTTAGAAAATATTTATCCGGCACGTCATCGTGGTTTAGCGCAACGTGTTATTGAACATGGGGCCTTGGTGTCTGAGTTTCGGCCTAATGCCAAGCCGCGTCCAGAAAACTTCCCGCGTCGTAATCGTATTATTAGTGGATTATCGCTTGGTGTACTGGTCGTCGAGGCGGCGAAAAAGAGCGGCTCGTTAATTACAGCTCGTTACGCGCTTGAGCAAGGTCGAGAAGTATTTGCGCTGCCAGCGTCAATCAATGCCCCCAATGCCTGCGGTGGAAACCAGTTGATACGTCATGGCGCTTGCCTCGTAGAAAAGACGAAAGATGTCTTAGATGAAATACAGTCCTTGCTTGATTGGTCTATTAATCAGAGTACCGATTTATTTTCTACGTTAAATGATGAAGAAGAATTGCCATTTCCTCAGCTGTTAGCTAACGTAGGAAGTGAAGCTACACCGGTTGATATTCTTGCAAACAGGACCAATATACCTGTCCAAGAAGTCATGATGCAGCTCTTAGAGTTAGAACTCTCTGGGCATGTCGTTGCGGTTTCAGGTGGCTATATTCGAAAGGGGAGGGGCTAGCTATGATGATGGATATACTGATGTATCTATTCGAAACCTACATCCATAGCGATGCAGAGTTACAGGTCGAACAAGACGAGTTGGAAGAAGAGTTGCTTCGTGCAGGCTTCCAACAAAAAGATATCTACAAAGCCCTTGTCTGGTTAGAAGAGCTTGCCGCATTGCAGCAAAGTGACACCTCTTCTGCAATCTCGACTTGCATGGCTTCGTCATCAACTCGTATCTACACAGCGAAAGAGATGCAGCGTTTAGATTTGGAATGCCGAGGTTTTCTATTGTTTCTCGAGCAAATCAATGTGTTAACCACAGAAACTCGCGAAATGGTGATTGACCGAGTGATGGGATTAGAAACGAGTGAGTTTGAGCTTGAAGATCTCAAATGGATCATTCTGATGGTGCTGTTTAATGTGCCTGGCAACGAAAACGCTTACACGCTAATGGAAGAGCTGTTGTACACCAAGGAACAAGGGATTCTTCACTAACCATCTGGGCAAGTTCGAGTTTAACTAGAATAAACGCGAGCTTGTCTTTTTGTGTGTTTTTCACGAAACGGTAAGTATGAGTAGTAAAATCGACAACACCCTTTTCTCTGCCCATGAACACGCTTTGGAACACGAGCCGTGTCCAAAATGTGGTGGTGAGCTGACTCTCAAGCACGGAAAACATGGCCCATTTCTCGGCTGTAACCATTACCCAAGCTGTGATTACATTAAACCGCTACACAGCAATGATGGTCACATCGTGAAAGAGTTGGGTGTGCCTTGTCCTGAGTGTGGCAATGAGTTGGTTCTCCGCCAAGGGCGCTACGGTATGTTCGTTGGTTGTAGCCATTACCCGGCTTGTCATCATATTGAGTCGATTAATCAACCAGAGCCAGAGGCGCAGTCACAAGAGCAACACGCTTGCCCTGAATGTGGCAAAGGACATTTGGTTGAGCGTAAAACCCGATTTGGCAAAACATTCTAC
Organism: Vibrio sp. 397; assembly: GCF_033339395.1. Lineage (NCBI taxonomy): Bacteria > Pseudomonadati > Pseudomonadota > Gammaproteobacteria > Vibrionales > Vibrionaceae > Vibrio > Vibrio sp. 397. The sequence goes on from NZ_JAWOUN010000016.1 coordinate 76,162, forward strand.
GCGTGTGACAACTACCCTAAATGCAAATTTGCTGTGAACCTTGCTCCGGTCAAGGGGCGATGCGAAGAATGTGGTTTTACTTTGTTGGTGGAGAAGAAACTCGCCAGTGGTGTGAAATTGCAATGTGCCAACCGTAAGTGCCAGCACACCCAACAAGGGTAAATACATCAAAGGAATTAAAAAGGGTCGCATCGTGCGACCCTTTTTTTATTTTTTTGCTGCCAAACGTTAGTGTTGAGGCTGTTTAGCGAACGCTTGCACGGCTGGGAAAGCTATTGGGTCTAAGATGTCTGCCAGAGCGCACAACCTACGGTGCAATTCTCCTGGGTAGTCGCCACACACGTTGATGTGTCCCATCTTGCGACCTGCACGTTTCTCTTTGCCATACCAATGAATGTGGCAACCATCCATTAATAACAATGCTTCTGGTAGTGTGTCTTCACCAAGAATATTAATCATTGAGGTTTCACGAACCAATTTCGTACTGCCTAATGGTAAGCCGCACACTGCGCGCAGATGGTTTTCAAACTGACACGTTTCTGCACCTTGCTGTGTCCAGTGACCAGAGTTGTGCACGCGTGGAGCAATCTCATTCACTAAAAGTGCCCCATCGACATCAAAGAACTCAAGCGCTAATACGCCAACGTAATCTAGGCTATCTGCGACTGCCGTGAACATTTGCTTTGCTTGTTCCTGTAACCCTGGCGCATCAATCGCAGTAGAAAGACTCAATACACCGTTGGTGTGGACGTTCTCTGCCAGAGGATACACTTCCACACTGCCATCTTTGCTTCGAGCACCAACCAGTGATACTTCGCGGTTAAAAGGAACAAACTCTTCAGCAACAATCGCTTGAGTTGGTGTTGCCGCGATGCACTCCGACATCTCAGTCCAAATGTCGTCGACTTGAGAAGCTTCTTTTAAGCGCCATTGGCCTTTACCATCGTAACCACCTAATGCACTTTTCAGAACCATTGGCATACCAACGTGTTCAATTGCGCGGTCAAAGTCTTCACGAGTTTCAATGACGTAGTATTTCGCGTTGCGCACGCCGGCATCATCAAGCAGTGCTTTTTCAATACGGCGATCACCACCTGCTTTGATGGCTTGCGTACTTGGTAGGAACTTGCCGCTCGCTTCGCAAACCTTGAGCACGTCATGTGGAATATGCTCGAACTCGGCAGTAATCACATCAACTTGCGTAATCGCATTTTCCAAGCCATGGCCAAGTACCTGTTGAGTTAAAGGGTGAACGACATCACCGCTGCTGACATCGTAAGCTGAAATTTGAATATTCAGTGGCGCACCAGCCAGAGACATCATACGAGCCAACTGACCCGCACCAAGAACCAGTACATGCATCTGATTAATCCTCTGCAGGGTTTGGATTTGCGAGAACTGTTTCCGTTTGCTCATTACGGAATGCTTCTACCTTCGCCATGATGTTTTCATCATGAGTGCCTAGGATTTGCGCAGCTAGGATACCGGCGTTTGCTGCGCCCGCTTCGCCAATCGCCAATGTACCAACCGCAATTCCCTTTGGCATCTGTACAATAGAAAGCAATGAATCCATACCTTTCAGTGCACGAGACTGAACGGGAACCCCAAGCACTGGCAAACTAGTAAACGCCGCCGCCATACCTGGTAGGTGGGCTGCACCACCTGCGCCTGCGATGATAACTTTGATGCCGCGTTCTTTTGCGCCACTAGCGTAGTCAGCCAGTAATTGAGGAGTTCGGTGTGCTGACACGACTTTTGTTTCGTAAGGCACGCCAAATTGGTCTAGCATGTCTGCTGCTAGTTTCATGGTTGGCCAATCGGATTTAGAACCCATGATGATACCGACTTTCATCTCAAACTCCTTTAAGCTGCAAAAAATTAGGTGAGCTATAAATTTGTGCGCATTATACGGGGATTTTTATCTCAAGCAAACGTTTGCGTCTTGTTGTTGGCGCTATTGATACATTTTATAAAAAAATTGCTTTAGTGTCTGAGAATGAATATTTGTACACTTAGTGAAAACAACACAGTCAAACAAATAGGAAGTAATCGGTGGATAACTTTGAACAAGTGCTCAACGCACTCAAGCAAGGCGAAGTGATTGCCTATCCAACAGAAGGGGTTTTTGGTGTCGGATGTGATCCAGATAACCCAGAAGCAATTCAAAAGCTATTAGAGCTCAAGCAGCGTCCGGTAGAAAAAGGGCTGATTCTAATCGCGGCAAGTTATGATCAGCTCTTGCCTTATATTGATGAATCTCAGTTGACTGAAGAACAATTACAGACTGTTCATGCCACTTGGCCAGGCCCATACACTTGGGTCATGCCAGCGAGCGATAAAGTATCCAACTGGGTTTCAGGGCAGTTTGATTCAATTGCGGTTCGTGTGACTGATCATCCTTTGGTGCAAAAAATGTGTAATGCATTCGGAAAGCCGTTAACCTCTACCAGCGCGAATCTCTCCGGCTTACCACCGTGTATGACCACGGAAGAAGTCGAAGAGCAGTTGGGTGATAAGCTGGTCGCCATTCTTCGTGGCGAGACCAGCGGTCGTGATAAACCCAGCGAGATTCGTGACGCCAAAACTTCACAAATATTAAGACAGGGTTAACCCTGCTAGCCAGCCATCATTAGGTTTCACGTAATAGGTAATAACGTATGTCAGCGATCGATAAGCACGCCGTAAAGCAGTTCTTGATGTCACTTCAGGACTCCATTTGTCAGCAGTTAGAACAAGAAGATGGAAAGGCCGTCTTTGTCGAAGATGCATGGCAACGTGAAAAAGGAGAGCGTCTGGGTGGCGGTGGTCGCTCACGTGTTTTGCGTGATGGCCTTGTTTTCGAGCAGGGAGGCGTGAACTTCTCGCATGTGGAAGGGAAAGAAATGCCAGCATCAGCGACAGCGCATCGCCCAGAGCTAGCGGGTCGTCGTTTTGAAGCCATGGGTGTTTCTTTGGTTATTCACCCTAAAAACCCTTATGTACCGACTTCACACGCCAATGTCCGCTTCTTTATTGCAGAAAAAGATGGCGAAGACCCAATTTGGTGGTTTGGTGGTGGTTTTGACCTAACGCCGTTCTATCCATTTGAAGAAGATTGCCAATCATGGCACGACACTGCAAAACTGCTTTGTGCGCCATTTGGTGACGATGTTTACCAAGAGCATAAAGCATGGTGTGACAAATACTTCTTCCTACCACATCGTAATGAAACTCGCGGTGTTGGCGGTTTGTTCTTTGATGATCTAAACCAGTGGGAATTTGATAAGTGCTTTGCTTACATCAAAGCTGTCGGTGAAGGCTATTGCCAGGCTTATTTGCCGATCGTTTCTCGTCGTAAAGAGATCGAGTATGGTGAGCGTGAGCGTGAATTCCAACTATATCGTCGCGGCCGTTACGTAGAGTTCAACTTAGTGTATGACCGTGGCACCTTATTTGGTTTACAAAGCGGTGGGCGTACTGAGTCGATTCTGATGTCAATGCCGCCGCTCGCTCGCTGGGAGTACTGCTACGAGCCAGAAGCGGGATCGCCAGAAGCTGAACTTTACGAGCGATACCTAACGCCACGAGAGTGGTAAGCACGGAATCTCCTTTTCTATATAGATAGATAGTGATAGGGTCATCTGTAATCAGGTGGCCCTGTTTTCTCTATATCTAAGTAAGGAACAAAGGTAAGGAAATGACCCAGCAAATCGATCGCTATGCCGTGTTTGGTAATCCTATCGGACACAGTAAGTCGCCATTCATTCACACCTTGTTTGCTCGTCAAACTAATCAATCTTTGGTGTACACCGCAGAAAGTGCACCTGTTGACGGTTTTATTGACGCGGCGAAGGTGTTTTTTGCTGAAGGTGGCAAGGGGTGCAACATCACTATGCCATTTAAAGAAGATGCTTATCAATTTGCTAGTCGATTGACAGAACGGGCTCAGTTAGCAGGCGCGGTAAATACCCTCAAGAAGTTAGACGATGGTGAAATCATCGGTGACAACACTGATGGTGCAGGTTTAGTGCAAGATCTGCTTCAGCATCAGGTTGTATTGGAAGGCGCGCGAATCCTAATTATTGGCGCTGGTGGTGCAGCTCGTGGTGTTATTAAGCCACTACTCGATCAAAAGCCGACCTCTTTAACCATTACCAACCGTACCTTTAGTAAAGCACAAGAGCTCGCAGAGCTGTTTGTCTCTCACGGTCCTATCCTCGCCAAAGAGATGGCAAGTATTGATGAAGAGTATGATGTCATCATTAACTCCACATCCGCTTCTCTTAGTGGTGAACTACCGACTATTTCATCCTCCATCTTTGCCGCTAACAGTACAAGCTATGACATGATTTATGGCAAAGGGGTGACGAGCTTTAACTTATGGGCAAAAGAGAATGGTGCCGCTCATGCGTATGACGGTCTTGGAATGTTAGTTGGCCAAGCTGCGGAAAGCTTTATGCTCTGGCGTGGATTACGTCCTGGTGCCAAACAAGTTCTCAGAGAACTAAGAAAGAACCTTGAAGGTCAATAAGCGATGAATCAATCCATCTTATTCCCAGATATTCAATCATGGGATGAAGTATCACAATCGGTAAACTTTTCGGCGCAACAATCAGGCGCACTAATAGAGTGCTTTGTGACGAAACAAAAGCTAGAAAAGCTCAGTGGTTCACTGATTGAAACTGAGCAAGCGGCAATTAAAGTGTTTACTGATTACCGATTCGACCTAGAAGAAATGGCTGAAGAGCTAATAGAAGATGAAGCCTTCAACGAAGAAGGCCATATCATCATCGGTTAACAGGGCTTTAGTTCAAGTCTTTTACTTCATTTAAGTAGTCGTTTTTGTTCTGCACATAGTTGTTGGCAGACTTTTGCAAGAAAGCTCGTTCTTTTTCTGATAGAGGGCGAGCTTGCTTTACTGGGCTTCCAACATATAAGTAGCCACTTTCTAATACTTTCCCTGGTGGCACTAAACTGCCTGCTCCGATCATCACCTCTGACTCAATTACAACAGCATCTAAAACAATAGCTCCCATACCAACCAAAACACGATCGTGGATCTCACAACCGTGCAGCATCACTTTGTGGCCAATCGTAACGTCATTACCAATAATCAATGGGTAGCCGTTTGGGTTTTCAGCGTTCTTATGGGTGACATGCAAAACACTGCCATCTTGAATATTCGTTCGATCACCAATGTGAATGTGGTTTACATCGCCTCGCGCTGCTACCAATGGCCAAATGCTAGAATCATCGCCAATTCGGATATCACCGACTAAAACAGAGGTTGGGTCAACGTAAACACGCTCACCAAGTTCAGGCTTTATACCTTTGTAGCTTCTCATTGAGCTCATCTTTTTTCCTTATTCAGGGCGATTACAGGGTGTATGGAGGTAGAATAGTAGTGAAAACTCGCCTTTTAGAATAAAAAACACCCA